>NZ_CP015750.1:2836815-3152017 GCF_001742185.1 Pectobacterium wasabiae CFBP 3304 | reverse complement strand
TTTTATACCATCAATCATGCCAAATAACAGGCTGACTAACATAACGGGTGCCACAATACGTGAAGCGCTATTCCACCAACGGAGCGTAAAGCTCAGTAAAACCAGAATGATACAAGGCGGATAAATCGCTGTCAGCACCGGAATAGAAAGTTGAATCAGGTGGCTCAAGCCAAGATTGGACACTACCATCGAGAACATTCCCAGCACAAATACCAGCGTGCGATAGGACAACGGCAGATATTGCGCAAAGAATTCAGCACACGCACAGGTTAAGCCCACCGCCGTCACCAGACACGCGATAAAGATTAACAACGCCAGGAAGCTGCTTCCCATGTTACCGAACGTGTGTTGCACATAAGCATGGAGAATCTCTGCCCCATTCAGCGCCTGCGGCACCAGTTCACCACTGACAGAACCAAGCTGGAACAGGCTCAAATAGACCAGCGTCAGGCCAATGCCCGCGATTAACCCAGCCCATACGGTGTAACGCGTCAGCAGCACTGAGCTTGTCACCCCACGTGAGCGTGCCGCATTAACGATTACGATACCAAAGACCATCGCGCCCAACGTATCCATCGTCAGATAGCCGTTAACAAAGCCATTAGAGAACGGCAGATGCTCATACGCTTCTGTCGCAGGGATCGGTGTCCCAACGGGCCACAGCACGGCGGCAATACCCAATACCGCCAGAGCGATGATCTTCAACGGTGCCAGCACATGGCCGACCGTATCCAGCAGTTTGCCCGGATACAGAGAAATCCCGATGACGATAGCAAAATAAATCAGGCTATAAATCAACAGAGGGGACGCACCATTACCAACCAAAGGAGCCAAACCGACTTCAAACGAGACGGTTGCCGTGCGCGGCGTCGCGAACAGTGGCCCAACAGCCAGATAGCACACGGTAGCCAAGACCACACCGGCCTTTTTACCAATCGGCGAGCTTAGCGCATCGACGCCGCCGCCAACTCGGGCAAGGGCGATGACAGTCAGCACAGGTAGGCCAACCGCCGTCAGCAGGAAGCCGATTGCCGCAGTCCAAACGTGCTCTCCTGCCTGCAATCCCACCATAGGCGGGAAAATGATATTTCCTGCCCCCACGAATAAAGCAAAGGTCATAAAACCTAATGCCACAATATCTTTGGAAGTTAAACGATGGCTCATAGTTATGTCGTGTTGCCTGTATCAAATCGATAAAAAATTGTGTCGTTTATCGCCGTCAGAAGCCGTTCGCAAACGGATGGCCTGAAGCATGATGCCAACACTCCGGCGATGTGAAGTATGACGAGTATAGAGGAGTTATTTTTTGCACAGCCATATTGGGTGCTAAGTAAACCGTTTATAGCGTAAAAAGACAAGCAGAGATCTAAAAACCAGAGTATCTATCCTACTTATACTAAAAAATAAGAATATAAATTGGTTTATCATGATTTGCATAACACATGATTTGCGCATTTATCGATATTTCATTGCAATAAAACTGATAAAAAACGGCATAAAATGCGTTGTTCGATCATAAAAAAAACATATTGCACAAAAACGTCGCAGGTAGAAAGCAGGATAACAGCCACAAAAAAGGCCGGATCGAATGATCCAGCCTCTGTATATCCCATTATGAAAATAAGGTTACTTCATCGGTGTTACCACACGCGATTAGCGATATCCACGACAAGCTTCAACTTATTCCACTGTTGCTCTTCCGTCAGGCTATTGCCCTCTTCCGTTGACGCAAAACCACACTGCGGGCTCAGGCAAATCTGGCTGAGATCGACATACTTTGCCGCTTCCGCGATGCGTGCCTGCACCACTTCAGCCTCTTCCAACTCGCCGTTCTTCGTGGTGATCAGTCCCAGCACAACCTGCTGATGGCCCGGCTTCACAAAACGCAGCGGCTCAAATCCACCCGCACGCTCAGTATCGTATTCCAGGAAAAATGCATCGACATTCACTTCACCAAACAGAATTTCTGCAACAGGCTCATACCCACCTTCAGAAATCCAGGTCGAACGGAAATTACCGCGACATACGTGTAAACCGATAACCAGATCGGCAGGTTTATCAGCCAAGGCTTTGTTCAGGACATCAGCATAGGTCCGAGCCAGTTGGTCTGGATCTTCGCCACGCTCACGGATCTGACGTTTTTGATCGTCAGAGCACAGGTAGGCCCACACGGTGTCATCCAATTGCAGGAAGCGGCAGCCAGCGTCATAAAATGCGTGGATCGCGTCGCGCCAGGTTTGCGCCAAATCGTCGAAGTAGGCGGCCAGATCGGGGTAAACCGTCGCATCAATCGCTTTTCGTCCACCGCGAAAATGCATCACGCTAGGGCTAGGAATCGTCATTTTAGCGACGGCATCGCCAGAAATGCTGTTCAGGTAGCGAAAATGGTCGAGCATCGGGTGCTGAGGGTTAAAACTCACTTTATCCACGACACGAATCGCATGGGATTTGGTCTGAATGCCGTTGAATTGAATACCGTGGTCAGCTTCATAGCGCTCTACGCCGTGCAAATCAGCAAAGAAGTCAAAGTGCCACCAGGAACGACGCAACTCACCATCCGTCACTATCTGCAAGCCAGCTTCACGCTGCTTTTCTACCACCCGCAGAATCTCACGATCTTCAATGTTGCGCAGCGCGGCAGCATCAATCTCGCCTGCTTGATGCTGAAGACGTGCCTGCTTAATCGCTGCTGGACGCAAGAAACTGCCGACGATATCGGCACGGAAAGGGGATAAGGTATTCGCCATCTGTCGCTCCTGACATGTTGCCAGCACTCGTCTTCAAGAAAGAAGCGTACTGACATATAGTTTCAATGTGAAATATTTGCCCAGAGGGATAGTTACATTTAATCTTATTTAGCCATCTGGACGTCTAAATTTAACAATATCGTGTCACGTGGCGAATCGCAGGGCAATAGAAGAATTTTCACGGCACGTGAATAAAATTCATGTTCCGTGAAAATAGCGCAAATCCATGATGAGAAGAAAAGTTATTCAGGCAGACCAATCTGCTGACGCGCCTGACGACGCGTTTCTTCCGGCAGCGGCAGATAGCCATCTTGATTCACCAACGATTGTCCCGTTTCGGACAGCACGCGTGCCAAAAATGCCGCCGTCAGTGCTTCCAGCGGTTGTCCGGGTGCTTTGTTGACATAGATATAGAGATAACGGGTGTAGGGATATAAACCGCTGCGGATGTTTTCAGTCGAAGGGGAAATGTAGTCGGTGCCTTGTGCGGCTAACGGCAACATCTTCACACCGCTGGTACGAAAACCCACGCTGGCATAACCGATCGCATCCGTTGATGCTGCAACCGCCTGCACAACGGATGCCGAACTAGGTAATTCATTAACTTGAGGAAGGAAGTCACCGCGGCATAGTGCTTTTTGTTTAAAGAATCCATAGGTTCCCGAGGCAGAATTTCGCCCATAGCGCAGTAACGTGCGTTTCTCCCAACTACCGCGTAAGCCGAGGTCACCCCACTGTTTTATCGGTTGCTGGTTACCACAGCGTTGCGTAATCGAAAAAATGGCGTCCAACTGTGACAAGTTCAGCCCAGACAGAGGGTTATCCTGATTCACCAGCACGACAAGCGCATCCATCGCCACCGGCACCGCCAGCGGTGGATAACCGTAGTGCTGAACAAACGCCTCAATTTCGCTGGCCTTCATCGCCCTACTCATCGGCCCGAGTTGTGCGGCACCCGACGCCAGAGACGTCGGCGCAGACGATGAACCAGCAGCCTGAATCTGTAAATTCACGTTCGGATAATGCTGGCTGAAATCCGTCGCCCAAAAGGCCATCAGGTTAGCCAGCGTATCCGACCCCGCGCTGGAGAGGTTACCCGCCAGCATTTGACGAGGTTGCGCGGAGCAAAATGCGCTAAGCAGCAGTAAAAAAGCGCCCGCAATACGTATGGCGGATATCATGAATAACGTTTTCCGTCAGGCCGAAGGTTTCGCCATATTTTCAGCCACAGAGGTAGGGACAATCAACCGATTTGGCAACGTAAAGACAAAACGCGATCCCAGGCCGTCCTCGCTCATGATCTCCAGACGGGAATCATGATGGCTGAGCGCGTGCTTAACAATCGCCAGCCCCAGCCCGCTACCGCCCGTCTGTCGCGAACGCGCCTTATCCACGCGATAAAAACGTTCAGTCAGGCGTGGCAAGTGCTCGGCTGCAATCCCCGGCCCGTTATCGCTGACCTGAAATTGCGCCCCCTGTGGGATCTTCTGCCAACAGACTTCGATACGCGTTCCCTCCGGCGTATGGTTGACCGCGTTATACACCAGATTGGATACCGCGCTGCGCAGTTGTTCCTCGTTACCAAACACCCGGAGATTTTCATTCACACGAAAGACGATCTCATGCCGCCCCTGACTCAAGGTCTGCGCTTCACGCTGCAATACGCGTAGCATCAACGGAATATCGACTTTTTCATTCAGATCGATTGCCGTCGCTGCTTCAATCCGGGACAGGGTAAGCAACTGTTTGACCAGCCCGTCCATGCGCCGGGTCTGTTCCTGCATGGTATTCAACGCCTTCCCGCGCAGCGCCGCATCCAGCGTTTCTTCTTGCATCATTTCCAGATAGCCCTGTAACACCGTCAGCGGGGTTCGCAACTCATGGCTCACATTGGCAAAAAAGTTACGTCTTGCGCCTTCAAGCTGGTGCATTTGCGTAATATCGCGCACCACCATTAGCAGTTGCCCTTCGGAATAGGGCATCACGCGGAATTCAACATGATGAGAATTATTCAACTGCAACGTGAGAGGACGGCTAAAATCTTGCCCTTTCATGTAATTAGTGAATTCAGGATAGCGCAATAAGTTGAGGATATTCTGACCGTTATCTTCCGGCCAGCGGAAATTGAGCAGATGCTGCGCCAGGTGATTACACCAGAAGATCGTCCCCTCTTCGGTGGTGATCACCACCGCATCCGGCAAGGATTCGGCACCACTACGAAACCGTTTGATCAGCAGCGCCAGCTCCCGACGTCGGCGTCGATTACGCAACTGCATCTGATAGAGCCCGTAAAACAGCGGCTCCCAGCTCCAGCGGCCAGGCGGTGGCGTCATGCTGCGGTCAACCCACAGCCAATAAGAGAGTTTAAGCTGGTTATAAAAATTCCAGCAGAGTAGGCCTAATACGGCAACCAGCAGAAACCAGGGCAGATAGCCAAAAATCAGCCCCAGCAATAAAGCGGGCAAACAAAAAAAAGCTAGCTCCAATGCCAGCCTTTTCCAGGATAAACGTTCTAGCACGTTAGTGTTTCTCCGGTCACGCTCACCTCAGTAACGCGTTGAAAAACGGTAGCCCGTTCCCCGAACGGTTTGCACCATTTTGTCATGCCCGCTGGTTTCCAGCGCTTTACGCAGGCGACGAATATGGACGTCGACAGTACGATCCTCAACATAAACGTTAGTGCCCCACACGTGATTCAGCAACTGTTCCCGGCTATAAACACGTTCAGGATGTGTCATGAAGAAATGCAGCAGTTTAAATTCCGTCGGACCCATGTCCAACGCGTGCTCTTCGGTCGTCACGCGATGAGAGGAAGGATCGAGGCTCAGACCACGCATTTCAATCACTTCTTCCACCGCCATCGGTGAAATTCGGCGCATCACTGCTTTAATGCGCGCCACCAGCTCCTTAGGCGAAAACGGCTTGGTAATGTAATCATCCGCTCCCACTTCAAGCCCGCGCACGCGGTCTTCTTCTTCGCCACGCGCGGTCAACATCATTACCGGAATATCACGCGTCAGCGCTTCGCGCTTCATATGCTTGATGAATTGCAGGCCCGATCCTCCTGGCAGCATCCAGTCCAATAACACCAGCTCTGGGAACGGCTCCGACAGTTGCGTTACCGCGCTGTCATAATCTTCGGCTTCCACTGGTTGGTACCCATTTTGTTCCAGTACAAAGCAGACCATTTCACGAATTGGTGCTTCATCTTCCACGACTAATATGCGTTTTGCCATTGTTAATCCTGTCGTTAATCATCGTCGCTGTTAGCAGGCGAAAGGCATTATGCGTCAGTTTTATGACAGATTTATGAAAAACAAACCTCCCTCGTCGCACGATGTTACAGTGCGTACATCCGATTTTTCGAACCGCTTTCCAAACTCGCGATCCCAGCGCGACAGCCATCATCCCTGCTATATATAATCATGGCATTACGATGACAAAACACCATAGCAACGATGCACCGTGCCACATAATGGATAATGATAACGTCATCCAACGCCACGCGGCATGAAGATCGAGAGAACACGATGCGCATTATCCACACCGCCGATTGGCATTTAGGGCAATATTTTTATACCAAAAGTCGCGCTGCTGAACATCAGGCGTTTCTTCACTGGCTTATCACTCAGGTGGATCAACATCAGGTCGATGCCATTATAGTGGCTGGCGATATCTTCGATAACGGCTCGCCCCCCAGCTATGCGCGAGAAATGTATTATAGCTTCGTAGTGGAACTACAGCGCACAGGCTGCCAACTCATCGTTCTCGGCGGCAACCACGACTCGGTCTCGGTGCTGAACGAATCGCGCGATTTGCTGGCCTGTCTGAACACGCGGGTGATTGCCTGCGCCAGCGACGATCTCGCCCAACAGGTGCTTCTGCTGGAAAACCGCCAGCAGCAGCCCGGTGCCCTGCTCTGCGCCATTCCCTATTTGCGCCCACGTGATGTGCTAACCAGCAAAGCCGGACAATCCGGTGATGAAAAACAGCTAGCGCTACAGGAAGCGATTACCGCGCACTATCAGCAGTGTTATCAACTGGCTTGCCAAAAGCGCGATGCCCTTGGCCTGCCACTACCGATTATTGCAACCGGGCATCTGACGACGATTGGCGCAACCGCCTCAGAATCCGTGCGCGATATCTACATTGGCACACTTGATGCTTTCCCTGCTCAGGCTTTCCCCCCTGCGGATTATATCGCGTTGGGGCATATTCACCGCCCGCAACGCGTAACCAAAAGTGATCACATTCGCTATAGCGGATCCCCAATCCCACTGAGTTTTGATGAGCTCGGCAGCGAGAAATCCGTTTGTCTGGTCAGTTTTATACCCGATGCACCGCCGAAGATAGACACGCTGCCTATTCCCGTGACTCAACCGATGCAGTTGATTAAAGGCAGCCTGAGCGATATTGAACAGCAACTGGCCACCTTCCAGAACTATCTGGGCGATAAGCCCATGTGGTTGGATATCGAGCTCAGCACGCAGGATTATCTGAGCGACATGCAAAAACGCATTCAGGCGATGACCGAACACCTGCCCGTTGAGGTACTTCTGCTACGCCGCACGCGCGAACAGCGTTTGCAGGCCATTACCCGTCAGGACAAGGAAACGCTGAACGAATTAAGCGTACATGACGTTTTTGAACGTCGTCTGGCAACGGAAAAAGACATGGAAGACGGTCGCCAACAGCGCGTTCGCACGCTGTTTAATCAGGTTATTAATGAACTAGAAAATAGCGAACCTGCCAAATGAAAATTCTCAGTCTGCGCTTAAAGAACCTCAACGCGCTGAAAGGCGAATGGAAGATCGACTTCACACAAGAGCCATTTTCCAGCAACGGCTTGTTTGCCATTACTGGCCCAACCGGAGCAGGAAAAACCACGCTGCTGGATGCCATTTGTCTGGCGCTATACCACGAAACGCCTCGCTTGGGTCTGCTTTCTGCCAGCCAAAATGATCTAATGACCCGCAACACAGCAGAGTGTCTCGCCGAGGTAGAATTTGAGGTTAAAGGCGTGGGATACCGCGCCTTCTGGAGCCAACGTCGGGCAAGAAATATCCCAGACGGCAATTTACAGTCCCCCAAAGCCGAGCTTGCTCTTATTGAAGGCGGCAAGATTCTGTGTGAAAAGCTCAATGATAAGAAGGAGATGATCACACAGCTCACAGGGTTAGACTTTGGCCGTTTCACGCGTTCTATGATGCTATCGCAGGGGCAGTTTGCCGCCTTCCTTAACGCGAAAGCCGACGACCGGGCGGAACTGCTGGAAGAGCTAACCGGCACGGACATTTACGGCCTGATTTCCGAGCGCGTCTATGACAAGCACAAACAGGCAAACATCGCGTTGAGCACGCTACAGGCACGCGCATCAGGTATTCAGTTGTTGACCGATGAGCAGCGCCAGCAGGTGGAAGTCCAGCTTGCCGAACTGACTCAGCATGAGCAACAGGGCAACATTGAGCGTGAGCAAGCACTGACTACGCTGCGCTGGTTTGAGCAACTGACGCAGCAGCAAACGCAACTAACCAACACGCAGGCGCAACACGCGAGCGCCGAATCCGCCATTCAGCAGGCCAAGCCGCAACTCGATAGGCTAGCCAACAGCGAACCGGCAGAAAAACTGAGACCGTTACATCAGGAACGAGAACGTTATCGACAGGAATCCCTTGCGCTCGCTCAACAGATTGAACAACTGGCAGGGGAGCAGGCCTCTGGGCACACTGCGCTGACAACGTTACGCCAGCAGGAAGAGAAAGCAGAGCAGGACGTTATTCAGCACAAACAGATACAACAGCAACAAGAGTTGTTGATCAATGAACAGGTTGTACCGCTTGACCATCGTATTGCCACGCAGGAGCAACAAAAAGCCCAGCAGCAGGACGAAGTGGCAAAAATGCAAATTCGTCTGCGTGCCGATGAAAACAAGCAAACGCAGATAGCGGCGGAACAACAGCAGGCCAAACAACTGCTTGAACAGATTCAAGCTTATCGCCAGCAACACGCACATCATCAGCAGTGGGGAGAACAACTTCCTCTGTGGCGCACACAGTTTCGACAATTGCGCCAGCTTCAGGACGAGCAGCAGAAGCTGAGCCAAAAGCAGACGCAACATGCCGAACAAGCGGCAGCGCTCCAACAGGCGGCAGCAACGTTGACGGCACAGCAGCGTGAACAACAAACGGTCGTTGATGCAGCCCGCCAGCAATTCATACAACACGATGAGACACGGAAAAATCAGGAAGCGCATCAGCCGCTTGCAGCCCTGCATCAGCGGTTTAATCAACTCATCGATCAACGAGCCGCACGCCGACAGCTCGCAACAGCCAGCGACCAGTTCCAGCGCCTTCATCCCCGTAAGCAGCAGCACTTCGCCAGACAAAGTGAGATACAGGGGCTTATCAACCAATCAGAAATATTACGAAAACAGCAGCAGTCCGATCATGAGCAGCGCAGCCAGCATCTGGCCGATCTGGAAACACTGTACCGGCAGGAAGAACGTATCGTTAGGCTGGAAGCCGAAAGGCAGCGGCTACAGGCCGGAGAAGCGTGCCCACTGTGCGGCTCAACCGAGCATCCGGCGATTGAACGCTATCAGGCGTTACAACCGTCTGAAACCCAAAAGCGCCTGACGGCACGACAGCAGGACGTGAAACAGTTAACAACGGCGTTGGCGAATACGACCGCACAACTAGCCTCGCTGGAGCAGCAGCGGGAACAGTTGCAACAGGAAATCGCACAACTCGATAGCGAACATCAAATCCTGCGGCAACAGTGGCAAGATGTCAGTGAGCGCTTACAAGTTAACTACACGCTGGAACAGCAGAATGAAACCTCAGCCTGGCTTACGCAACGCGAGACCGAAGAGCAGGACATTCGACAGCACATTACCGCACACGAGCAGTTGCAAAAACAGTGGCAGGAAAGTAAGGATTCACTGACGGTTGCAGAAGCATTACAGCGGGAACTGGATCAGAAAGTCGTGCTGAATACCCAGCAGCAAACCTCGCTAAACGATACGCAGGCAGACACCGTTCAGTCGCAGCAAAATACGCAGCAACGGCTCGCTCAGCACACTCAGGAAATCACACAGACGCTGGCAAACACGAGCCTGCCTCTGCCGGAAGCCGCTGCACAGGATGACTGGCTGGCACAGCGCGACAGCGAGTGGCAAATTTGGAAAGCCAAAGAACAGGATCAATCCCGCTTAATTCCCCTGTTAGCCACGCTGGAAAGCGATCTTCAGTATCTGAGCCACAGCGTGACCGAGACAACGCAGCAATTACAGGTACAGCAACAGCAACTGGAACAGTGCACCGTTCTGCTCAATACGAATCAGCAGGAACGACTGGCGCTTTTCGGCGACAGGCAAATCGCCGCAGTACGCGAACAGCTACAACGAACTAGCCAGCAATATGATAATGCGCTCCGGTTAGCCCAATTAGCACGTCAGCAGGCTGAAACCACGTTGAGCCGCCTGACGGGAGAACTGGCCAGCACGCAACAGCAGTATGAGCAGAGCACACATCAACGAGAGAATGTGACCGAACGCTTTAGTCAGGCTTTACAGCAGAGCGCTTTCACTGATGAAACGACCTTCCTGAATGCGCTGCTTGCCGAGCAGGAACGACAGACCTTGCAGGCATGGAAGGAAACGCTGTATCAGAGTTTGCAGCAGGCAACAGCACTTCACCAGCAGGCTGAACGGGAGCTGCTCGCCCATCAACAAAAGCGACCAATTTCTCTGCTGGAAGATGCCACACAAGAAGCAGTGCAGCAGCAGTTGGCAACGCTGGATGAAACGCTGCATTTCACTGTGCGACAGCAGGGAGAAATGCAGCGTCAACTGAACGACGATCGACAACAGCGTCAAAATCAGCAGGATTTGCTCAATGAGATCGCCCAAAGTCAGCAAAAGTATGACGACTGGAGCTGTCTTAATACGCTCATCGGCTCACAAAGCGGACATAAATTCCGTAAGTTTGCTCAAGGGCTCACCTTGGATCATCTGGTTTATCTCGCCAATCTACAGCTCTCCCGTCTGCACGGACGCTATATGTTGAAGCGAAAACCCGGTGACGATCTGGAACTGCTGGTGGTGGATACCTGGCAAGCGGACGCCGAACGCGATACGCGCACGCTGTCCGGCGGCGAGAGCTTTCTGGTGAGTCTATCGCTGGCGCTGGCGTTATCCGACCTGGTCAGCCATAAAGCCAGCATCGACTCTCTATTTCTGGATGAAGGCTTCGGCACGCTAGATGCCGAGACGCTGGATATCGCGCTGGATGCGCTGGATAACCTGAACGCCTCTGGCAAAACCATCGGCGTCATTAGCCATGTCGACGCCATGAAGGAGCGTATTCCGGTACAGATCAAAGTGCAGAAAGTCAACGGTCTGGGCGTCAGCAAGCTAGCGCCGCAGTACGCCGTGTAGCCATTACTTCGTCTTTGGCCAAAGCCAGGCGGCTCCGCGCACCCCGCTGGAGTCGCCGTGTATGGCCTGACGCACAGGCGTTTCGCACTCACCGCCGAAGATCCATGGTTTGATCTTTTCCGGCACGGTCTGGTAAAGGCGAGAAACATTGCTCATTCCACCTCCCAGCACCACGATATCAGGGTCGAGCAGGTTGATCACATGCGCCAGCGATTTTGCCAGACGATGTTCATAGCGCTGTAATGCCAGTTCGGCGATGGGATCGCCCTGCTCCGCTAAGGCAATAATTGCCTCCCCTTTGTGCGGCTGGCCGCTCAGGCTCTGATAATCCCGCGCAAATCCCGTACCGGAAATAAAGGATTCAATGCAGCCGGACTTGCCGCAGTAGCAGGGAACCGTCTGCCGATAGCGTATCTCATCGTCATCCATCCAGGGCAGCGGATTATGTCCCCACTCACCCGCAATACCGTTGCCGCCGACGTGAGCCTGGCCGTTCAGCGCAATCCCCGATCCACAGCCAGTGCCGATAATCACTGCGAAGACGGTCTGCTTCCCGGCTCCGGCACCATCAACCGCTTCTGAAACCGCAAAACAGTTCGCATCATTGGCGACCCGCACGGGGCGATTCAATAGTGCAGCAAGATCAAGATCCAGCGCCTGACCATTGAGCCAGGTGGAGTTGGCATTTTTTACCTTGCCGGTAAACGGCGACAGCGTACCGGGGATCCCCACGCCGACACTGCTGTGGCAGCCCGTCGCTTTTTCGGCCCTCTCCACCAGCGTGACGATAGTCCGCAGGGTTTCCGGATAATCATTTCTTGGCGTCGGCATACGCTGCCGAAAACGTTCATTCCCCTCGTCATCCAGCGCAATGACTTCTGTTTTCGTCCCGCCCAGATCGATACCGATTCTCATGATGTCTCCCCACGTGTGGTAAATAGGCCCGCGTAAGTTTGCTACCGACCTGAAAACGTTTTTATTTATAGATAGATACCCTAAATAATTCGAGTAGCGTAGCCAACGCACATGCAGCTTGAAGTATGGCGGGTATAACCAGAGAAACCAATCAACTGCAATCCAAAACGTGATAGGTATTCCTCTGAATCCGGGTATTTTATTCCACATTACGGCTTCGAATTCGTTATCATGCGCGCAACATTACAAACCCGCGTGCAAACCTGCGCGCCCAGTCAGGGATAACACCATGTTGTGGTTTAAAAACTTAATGATTTACCGCCTAAGCCGGGACAGCGCGCTGTCCAAGGATAACGTTTTATCTGCGGATGAAATGGAAAAACGGCTCAGCGCCTTCGCGTTCACCCCGTGTGGCAGTCAGGATATGATGAAAACGGGTTGGGTATCGCCAATGGGATCGCATAGCGATGCATTAACGCACGTCGTTAATGGGCAAATCGTTATCTGCGTTCGCAAAGAAGAAAAAATCCTGCCGTCTCCGGTCATCAAGCAAACCCTTCAGGCCAAAATTGAACGTCTGGAAGCAGAGCAGCACCGCAAGCTGAAAAAAACCGAAAAAGATTCACTGAAAGACGAAGTGCTGCACAGCCTGCTGCCGCGTGCATTCAGCCGTTTCAGTCAGGTCTGGCTGTGGATCGATACGGTTAACGGCCTGATTATGGTCGATGCTGCCAGCGCTAAAAAAGCAGAGGACACGCTGGCGCTGCTGCGTAAAACACTGGGTTCCCTACCCGTTGTACCATTGACGATGGAAAACCCCATCGAGCTGACGCTGACTGAGTGGGTGCGTTCCGGTGAGCCGGCGGCAGGGTTCGCGTTACAAGATGAAGCGGAGCTGAAAGCTATTCTGGAAGACGGTGGGGTTATCCGCTGTAAAAAGCAGGACTTGGTCTGTGATGAAATTGCCGTGCATATTGAAGCGGGCAAGCTGGTCACCAAGCTGGCACTGGACTGGCAGGAGCGTATTCAACTGGTCTTGTCTGACGACGGCTCGGTAAAACGCTTGAAGTTCTCAGATACGCTGCGGGAACAGAATGACGATATCGATCGGGAAGATTTTGCTCAGCGGTTTGATGCCGATTTCATTTTGATGACCAGCGAACTGGCTGCATTAGTTGCCAATCTGATTGAAGCGTTGGGCGGGGAAGCACAACGTTAATTTCTCGGTGATTGCCCGCAACCGTTCAGGCTGCGGGCAAGACATCCTTGGTGGCTGAACCCGCTAGACCCGGAAATGTCCAACAACAGAGTTCAACTCTTCAGCCTGTGATTGCAGCGCGCCCGACGCAGCGGCAGACTCCTGCACTAACGCGGCGTTTTGTTGCACCATCGAATCCAACTGTGCTACCGCTTTATTGATCTCATTGATGCCACGCATTTGCTCATCTGCCGCATGGGTGATTTCAGACATCACAGTGGTCACCGTGGACACGCCACCGACAATTTCATTCATCTTGTCGCTGGCATGGCGCACCTGCACTGAGCCAGACGTCACGCTAGAGACAGTCGACTCAATCAACGCTTTAATTTCTTTTGCGGCCTGTGCGCTACGCTGTGCCAGGCTGCGAACTTCACCAGCGACAACGGCGAAACCCCGGCCCTGTTCGCCAGCTCGCGCCGCCTCAACCGCAGCATTAAGCGCCAGAATGTTAGTCTGGAATGCAATGCCATCAATCACACCGATGATGTCGCCAATTTTACCGGACGCAACCACGATATCTTCCATCGTGACAATCACATCGGACACCACTTGTCCGCCTGTGCTAGCGTCTTTCGACAGCAGCAGCGCTTTGGCATTAACCTGCTGCGCCGATCCAGCCGATTGCGTCACCGCCGCAGAGATTTCTTCCAGAGAGGCCGCCGTTTGCTGAATACTCGATGCCGATGCTTCGGTACGCGCAGAGAGATCGTTATTCCCCGCAGAGATTTCATCCGCTGCCACCTGAAGCGATGCGCTGATGTCGCGAATTTGAATCATTACCTGGCCGATTTTATCAATGAAGGTATTAAACGCACGGGCAATTTGCGCCACTTCATCATGTCCTTCATCCGGCAGTCGCTGCGTCAGGTCGTTGTTACCGTTGCTGATATCATCCATTGCGTCACGGATTTGCAGCAGTCGCTTGAGCGTAGAGGTAATGATGAAGCCAATAACCAATGTTCCCAACAGCGCGATAACAACTAGCGTGATGACCGATGTAGAAAGCAGTGAACGCATACCTGCGGTGGCTTCGGTTTTATCCAGCGCCACCAGCATGTACCAGTTCGTGCCAGCAATCGGTTTTGCCAACACCAGTTTTGTCACCCCAGAAAAATCCACATCGCGAGCACTTTTTGCTGAAAGAACCTCATTCAGATTAATCGCAGGAGCAATGTCGGTGATCTTCTTCAGCGTCAGTTTTTCATCCGGGTGTGCGATGATCGTACCACTACGGTCGATCAGCACGCCGAAACTCCCCGAGCTGGGGTTGATAGCCTTTACGTTTTCGATCACGCTTTTCATCGTGACATCGCTGCCGACTACACCTCTAACCGTACTGCCTTCCAACACGGGAGCGACAAAAGAAACCACCAGCGTATTGGTCACCATATCGACATACGGCGCAGTCGCTAGCGGTTTGCCCTCTTTCACCGCCTGCTGATACCAAGGCCTGATAGTCGGGTTGTAATCGGCAGGAATACCGCCAGGATCGGCAAATTTGGCTGTGCCGTTGGCGTACCCCATATACACATTCAGGAACCCGCCGGATGCCACTATCTGTTTGAACAGTGGGATAGGATCCTCATCCTTTATGGCACGATCGTGTAGCGCAGAGATCATCAGCGTTTTAGAAGCAACCCAGTCGCTAATCGCTATGGTATGGCTGGTCGCAACCGCATCCAGCGTATTTTGGATCGATGCCTTATTAGCATTATTGGCTATGGTGTAATTAAGAAAAGTATTAATAACAAGCGAAAGTACAACAATGGTCGAACAGGCCGCAAGAATGCGGGAACGCGTCGTTTTCAGCATAAAATACTCTTTGCGTAGAATAGTTATACTATCCATAACGGCACAGAGAAATAAAACTTGAATGCGATCACATTCTACAACTGCCATTTATCTTAAAAACCGCTTTGAAAATTAATACGTTCAACCAATCTATTACGTAAAAAAAGTAGGGTAATGAAAAACACGCTACAAAACCAAAGTAAATCACTACTAAAAAACAACAGAAAAGGATAAATAACTTATTATTTTCCATAATAAAAAATTATTGATACGATTCATTATTTATTAAATTTTAACAATTCAGGGATAATTCTTAATAATCACTCGATTTTTTCATATTATTAATTAATAAATATAATTAAATAAAACAACTCATATATGGAATTAATGATGAGCTTTACAAAAAAGAGCGAGAAATTACACGATAGAGATATATGCTGAAAATTAACAAATAAACTTCATTTTATGCGGTCACGCCGTGGGATTTTTCGACATAAAATCATTTATTACTGATGAATAAATAACCAAAAATGGACACCTGCATTAACACACTCCCATCAAGAACCTGCTGTTCATTTCGTATCGCAGATGCCATCGTCAGACAATAGATTACAGCGCTGCCATTTTAGGTATAGAGACGATAATACCAGTGGTATTATGAAATCCTACGCAGGTAGACCAGGATCAGAGAAGAATGGAACACGCACATACTCAATTAATAGAACAGCTTATTCAGCGCTTTGCGACAGTAGACAATACTCCGCTCTATCTAAAATTTGCCGAAACGGTCAAAAATGCCGTGCGTAGCGGCGCGCTGGAGCATGGCAACATTCTGCCAGGAGAGCGTGACCTGAGTCAGTTAGCTGGGGTGTCACGCATTACCGTACGCAAGGCGATGCAGACGCTGGAAGAAGAAGGTGTTGTTACCCGCGTGCGCGGCTACGGTACACAAATCAATAATATTTTTGAGTATTCGCTGAAAGAAGCGCGCGGATTTTCACAACAGGTTGTGCTGCGAGGCAAAAAACCCAATACGCTGTGGGTGAACAAACAAATCGTAAAAAGCAGCAAGGAAGTAGCCGAACAGTTGGCTATTGCGCCAGAGACCTCCGTTTTTCTGTTAAAACGCATCCGCTATGTGGATGAAGACGCCGTTTCCATTGAAGAGTCGTATGTCCCTGTTGATCTGATCGCTGATGCTGAGGATATCGGTGTCTCGCTTTATGACTACTTTCGCAGCCAGAACATCAATCCGCAGCGTACACGCAGTCGCGTCAGCGCACGTATGCCCGATGCCGAGTTTCAGTCACATATTCAGCTTGATAATAAAGTACCGGTTCTGGTCATCAAGCAAATTGCGCTCGACCAGCAGAACCGGCCTATCGAATACAGCATCAGCTATTGCCGTAGCGATCTATACGTGTTCGTCTGCGAGGAGTAACCGAGCACGAAGTTCAGCCTGCGTGGGTGCACAATCTCCCCCCGGTGGCTCACGACATAAGCCGCAACAGCATTCCCCAGCGTGACGGCATCCGCCAGCGACCACCCAGCGGCCAAGCCTGCCAGTGTCCCTCCTGCATGGCTGTCTCCCGCACCGATGGTGTCAACCACCGTTGCGGGAAACGGGGCGACGAGGCCCTCAGACGTCGCATCAAAATACCAGGCTCCCGCCTTGTCTTGACGAATAATCACCGATGCACGGTATTTCTCCCGCCAGGCACGCCCCAGCGTTTGCGCCTCAGCCGACATACCGAGCATTTCCGCCGCCACTTCCGCTTCCTGACGATTAAGAGACACGACGGGATGAAGTGCCATAATGCGCGCCATCAGGTTTGCCGGAATGTCGGCAATACGCGGCCCAAAATCGATAAATGGCGTGACGCTATGCAAGGTTTCCAGCCAGCTCACCAGACGCTCGCCACACGGTGCCGCCAGTTGATAGCCCGAAAGCGAGATCAAACTCCCCGGTGTGATAGATAACGACGCTAACCACCTGTCACTCCACTGGTTTTCAACGCCGCTGAAGGACATAAACGTCCGTTCACCGTCCGGCTCAACCAGCGCCAGACACCAGCCGTTGTCTCCCGAATTGGTTTGTACCACCGTGGTGATGTTCTGTTTTTCCAGACTATTACGAATGATATCCGCCCACACGCCCTGCCCGACAGGCAAAGCGTTTTGTGCTTCCATCCCAAGGCGTTTAAGCGCAATAGCAATATTCAAGGCACAGCCACCAATATTCACGCTTTGCTGCTTCAGTTCGATATCACATCCGCGGTACGGTAACGCATAAGCATCGGCAATCACATCAATCACCGCAGCCCCAACGATGGTCAGCGGCTGACGTGTCGTTAATTCATCCAATTTTGCGGCAAGTTCGCTGGCCTTCATCACGCCTCCCGTGCTGAACGGTATTGCAGCAGCAGGCTGGCATAGCGATGAAAATCAAGCTGGTTAATGTCATCCAGTTCTTGCTTCAACGCGGCATCAATCACCGTTACCCCGTGCAATGCACCACATATCGCCGTCGCCATCGCCCCAATCGTATCGGTGTCCCCCCGAGGTTGGCGCACAGAATCGCACAGCGGTTTGGGTCAGTTTGCGCCAGCTCCACCATTGCGATGGCAGTAGCAACAGATTCGATCGTGCTCGTTCCCGCACCAATCAGTTGATAAAGCTGCTCGCTGGCACTTTCCGTACCGTTTGCATTACGCACAATATTCAGTGCTAACTCCAGACGCGCGGCGAGAGAAGCGCTAAACGTGGTAATTCGTTTTTCCTGTGCATGGCGCGCCACAGATGGCAACGCATCGACGATATCCCGCCAGTCTGCTCCATCAATCGCCCGAGAAATTGCCCAGGAAATGACGACCGCTCCCGCAATCGCCAAGTCGGATTTATGCGTCGGGCTGGATGCCAGCGCAACCTGCTCGATGAAGGTATCAAGATCGTGCGCGGGCAGCAGACAACCAAGCGGAGACGCCCGCATCGCAGCACCGTTCGTGACACCATTATTTTCCAGTTCGCTCACCGGCGTACCTTGGCGGATCGCATTCAACGCAATTTTAGACGTTGGGCCGAGTACGTTTTTATTAAACGCATCGAACGATTCCGCCCATTTCAGGATGTGGCGACCAATCGCATCGGCATTGATTTCCCCATCACATTCAATGATGGCATCGGCCAGGCTCAGCGCCATCGAGGTATCATCCGTAAACTCACCACGACCGAAATAGCACGCCGCATTGTTTTCCGCTGGGCCGGGTAAAAAGCGATCAATCCAGCCGAAATGCGCTTTCACGCGCGTTCGGGGCCACAGTTCCGATGGCATACCCATCGCATCCCCTAAAGCCTGGCCATATAAGGCACCGAGAATACGTTCTTGTTTCATTTGTTTTCCTCTGTACTAAAATGCTGATTTGCACCCTCTACATCAATTGTCGAGATCGCTTTATCCGATTCACGGAAAAACAGGATAAAGATCAGCGCAATAATCGCGATCATCACCGCACCAAACAGCCACATGCCGGTCCAGTTGAAGGTCAGGCCGTTTACCGGTTCACCGTGGGCGAAAAGTTTCTCCATCATCACGCCCCCTAAACGGTATCCCAGCAGGCTGCCGAAGCCCTGACAGCAAAGCGTAATCAGGCCCTGCGCCGCGGTACGCATATGGACAGGCGCTTTTTTATCAACGTAGATATAGGCGGTAACATAGTAAAAATCGTAACTCACGCCGTGCAGCAGAATGCCGAGGAACAGCAGTGCATACGTGAAGTAGTGATAAGCGTCGCCGTAGACGAAGAAGACATAGCGGATAGCTGCCGTCACCAGCCCCAGCAACAATACCTTTTTAATACCAAAACGTTTGGTGAAAAACGGTAGCGCCAGCATGAAGAAAATTTCCGAGAACTGACCCAGCGTCATCCAACCTGTCGCGTTTTTCATACCAACTTCGGTAAGGAAACCAGTGGCAAAAATGTAATAAAACGCCAGCGGCATCGCGAACAGGAAGGAGCAGACAAAAAACACCAGAAAGTTTTTGTCTTTCAGCAACACAATCGCATCCAGCCCCAGCATGACTTTAACATCCAACTTGCCAGTACTTTTTGGCTGCGTATCTGGCAGGAAAAAGGCAAAGAAACCGAGTAACGCAGAGCTGGCGGCGGTAATCAGCAACGGAATATTAGTGGGAGAAATATCGCTAAACCCAAGCCACGTCGGCAGAAAGCCGCATACGATACCGGAGGCAATCCAGCCAATCGTTCCCAATACACGGATACGTGGGAAATCCCGTTCCACGTCACCAACGTGGGAGAACGCAATACTGTTAGTCAACGCGATAGTGGGCATGTAGGTTAATGAATACGCCAACAGCAGCGGGAAGAAATACATAAATTCAGTTTGCTGCGCCGCCAGATACATCAGTATCGCTCCGGCGAACATCAGCACCGCCAGCACCTTTTGCGCAGCAAAGAAGCGGTCGGTAAGTGACCCCACCAGAATCGGCGATAAAATAGCGGCAATGGCGGTACAGGCATACGACCAGCCGATTTCACCCGCTGTGAACCCACTTTTACTCAGATACAGCCAGAGTGGAACGAACCAGGCTCCCCAGATAAACCATTCAACGAACATCATGAACGACAACTTTGCTGTAGTTTTCATATTTACATCCTTCATGACAGAGTAAGGTACACCTTTAAAATACCAATTAATAATACCTTTTAAATACCTTTGGGTTCATTATTTGAACTACATAACACTTTCGCAGCATTATTTATCATTACAGGGAGAAAGAATGGCAGAAAAGCGTGATAGCAAGGTGGGGTTAAAAATGAGGATAAAGGAGATAGTGCAGAATCAGTATAAAAAACGCCGCGTCATGTAGTACATAGCGCGGCGAGAACGATGTATACCCATCATATTTCAAGTTGCATGTGTGTTGTTCAAAACGCTAACACGTTGCCCTGAAACTTGAATGACTTGGGATATAGAATATAAATAGGTATTACAGATACTTACACAAATAAGAAGTCGGTTCGACCACCTGTAAATTGAACTCGCTTTTTCCCGGAACGAAAAACGTTTCTCCCGGTGTGAAAACCTGCCAATCCGGTGCGCCGGGCAACAGCACTTTCAATGCCCCGGTGATGACCGTCATTTCTTCCGGTTGTCCGGTTCCAAACGTGTACTCACCCGCATCCATAACACCGACACTGGCGCGGCCAATGCTATCGCCTTCAAAACCGATTGACTTGACCTTCCCTGCAAAATACTCATTTACATTCAGCATAGCGCGGCACCTATCGTCGAAAAATTCAGGAAATTCATCTTAAAAGGAGAGTCGCGCCACTGTCACGATCTATTCATTGAAAGTTAGTGCTCAGTAACACTGACTGATGATTATTTTACCAGTGTCCCGTTTACCACCCTACGCTGCCGACGAACGCAGTGCCTTCAACACGCTTGCCACAATGGCTTCCGGCGTCTGCGACGCATCAATAACGTGATGCGCAACACCGCGATAAAGCGCTTCGCGCGCGGCCAGCACATCGGCCATTTCCTCTGCAATCGGGCGACCTGTCAGCGTAGGCCGCTGGTTATCCTGCGGGTTTTCCTCCAATCGCTGAGCCAGCAATTCGGCATTCGCATGGAGGTAAATGACAATACCTTGGTCATGCATAAAACGTCGATTGGCTTCAGCCAATACCATACCGCCGCCAGTCGCAACGATGTAGCGGTTGGACGTCACCTGCTGAAGCGCCAGACTTTCACGCTGACGAAAACCGTGCCATCCTTCCTGCGCCACCACATCAGCCACCGTCATATTGGTCGTCTGCTGCATAAACAGGTCAGTATCGACAAAGTCATATCCTAACGCCTGTGCCAGTTGATGCCCTACCGTAGTCTTTCCACAGCCTCTGGCACCAACCATAAAAATGGGGTGTGTCATGTAATGACGAATCCTTCTTTTTTACTCACCCGTTCCGTCATATTTCAGGCTGCATGTACATTGGTTATCCTGCAACGCGAACGATTTCGGGTATCAAAGATAAATAGGGTGATTACCTGCTTTGTCGTGGGCTGAATCATACCGATAAAATCAACAGAGAGGGAAGTGACTTCTCAGTGGAAACGAAAAGTTGAATAACTAAAAGTAAAAATTGAATGACAGGAAATATACCCTAAATAATTCGAGTTGCAGGAAGGCGGCGAGCGAGGGCATCCCGATGAGCTTACTCAAGTAAGTGATTCGGGTGACTGACAAACCTACCAGAGGCAGGTTTGAACGCTGCTTGCAGCGGCCCCAACGGGGCGAGGTACACGCCAGTGTGCCGAGTAACGACGCCAACGCACATGCAGCTTGAAGTATGACGGGTATAAAAAGCCCCGCGTTTAAAGGCGGGGCTATCACACTAAAAACCGCTCAGACGCTTAATAAGCGTGGAAGTAATCCTGGATCACGGCTGGGTTCGTCGTTTTCGTCAGTGCCAGCATCAGCAGAATACGTGATTTTGCCGGGCTTAGAGAATCGGCAACCAGACCAGGTTGGCCAGCGTCCGGTGGTACGATACCGCTGCCAGTACGGCTGGAACGCACAACCACAACACCTTTGCTTTCCGCTTTACGGATGCCGGCATCGCCACGCTTGGATACGCTACCCGCTCCCATGCCAGCATATACGATACCTTTTACACCATGCTTGATAGAGGCATCATACATATATTCTGGATCGTCCTGATAGCCATAAATAATGTCGACGGCAGGCAGTTTATCGATGTTAGTCACGTCAAACACAGAGCGTGTAGTGTGAACTTTATCCAGACGCGTCTGGTAGTACACTTTGTCACCGATAATCACGCCGAGATAACCTTCTTCTGGCGCTTTAAAGGTATCCAGTGTAGAGGCGTTGGTTTTGCTGATGAAACGGGCAGAACCGATACGATCGTTCAGCACCACCAGCACCCCACGGCCACGAGAGTTTTTATCCGTAGCCACTTTTACTGCACCGTACAGGTTCATCGGGCCGTCGGCACTGATTGCCGTTGCCGGACGCATCGCAGCGACAAAAACGACCGGTTTGTCACTTTTCACTGTCAGGTTCAGAAAATAAGGCGATTCGTCGAGCGTATCCGTACCGTGCGTAATGACCACGCCATCAACATCGCTGCGGGCCAGCAGCTCGTTCACGCGCTTGCTCAGCGTTAACAACACATCGCTGGTCATATTTTCACTGCCGATGCTGGCAACCTGCTCACCTTTAATATTGGCAAGCGTTTTCAGCTCAGGCACCGCTTGAATCAGCGTCTCTACGCCCAGCGCCCCAGCCTTGTACCCAGTGGTTTGCGTATTGGCCGCTGCGGAACCCGCAATCGTACCGCCCGTTGCCAGAATGACAATGTTAGGTAAATTTTCTGCCGCATTCGCCAGAGACGAAAAACAAACAAAAACAACAACGAATAATGCGTTAAACATCCTTTTCATAACCTATACCAACTTATTGAGTTAAGTGGCAGATCAGATACGTCAGGTATCTGATCTGTAAGTAAAAAACCTCAACTCTGTTGGCAGCCTGCCAACATTGGCGCTTATAATGCCCCAGAATTCAACGAATTAACATATGCCTGTCAGACTTCACGCTAACGGTGTGTCGTGACTCACAGCGCGATGCTCAGACTCACAGATTTGCGCTAGCGACTAATCTGCGCGATAGCATCCTGCGAGGCCTGTTCACGCGCTGCGCCCGTCAGTTCTGACAGCGTACCCTGATGCATTTCAAGCAGGCGATCGGCATGTTCAAAGTAGTGATCGTCATGGCTAATCGCCACAATCGTTTTTCCCAATGCACGCAACTGTGGTAACAGCTCAAGATAGAATACGCGACGGAATTGCGGATCCTGATCGGCAGCCCATTCATCCAACAATAGGATGTCCCGCTGTTCGGCAACGGCCAGCAGTAGTGCTACGCGCTTACGCTGCCCCTGTGAGAGCTGTAAATTCATTACCCGATGATTCTCCAGCGTCAACTTATGCCGCATATTCAAGCGATCCAGCCATTCATCAACCAACGCGGTATCCGGCTCCGTTCCCTGCGGCCCCATCATCTGCCCAAACAGGTGGAAATCGGTAAAAATGGCAGAAAATAGCTTTTGATAATCCCCTCGTGTTTCCGCTGTAACGGGGTGGTTATCGAGCAATAACGTACCGGAAACGGGGGCATAAAGCCCTGTCAGCAGCATCGCCAGCGTCGATTTCCCGCTCCCATTCCCGCCAATCAGAAACACCAGTTCGCCACGCGTTATCACCAGATTGATTGGCCCAATTTCAAATTTGGAATCGTCATAGCGAAATACCACATCACGTAATTCCAACGTGTGCCAATCAGCAGGAGCCACCACCGAGGAAAAAGCGTCCTGATAACCCGCCAGATCGAGACGTTTCAACTTATTAAACGCGACTTGCGCACTCAACAGCGTCGGCAGTGCACCAACAGCCTGTAGCATCGGCGTCCGTAAAAAAAGCAGCGTGAGTGAATATGTCGCAGCAACATTGGTATCCGCCCAACCGAGATTGTTTGCCATGAAAAAAACGGCGCCAATCGCACCCAGCATCATAATGTTCGACCAGTTCACCGCGCTGAGATGGAAGGTGTCGGCACGAATGACATTCTGTCGGTAATCCTGCGCATTAGCCTGATAAACCTCTTCATACAGTTTCTGCGCCCGTTCCCGATTGAGCGCCAGTTCCTTACGCCCGTTAATCACGGTTTCGTAATCTTTCTGGAGGCGATCTTCCGCTTCCCTAACCCGGGTAAGATGGCGATACACACGGGAAACCAGCATAAACCCCCCCAGAGGGTCACCACAATCCAGATAGATGTAACCACCAGCATTTTGGGAGAGAGCCACGCCAGATAAGCCGCTGAGCCGAGGGTAAGCACGATGCCCTGAATCAGCTCCGGCAGCCGCACAAATGCAATCGTGATATTGCGGATATCACTGGACAGACTGGCAAGCAGTTGCGCACTACCAATCTGTTCAATACGCGCAATATTGGTGTCCAGAATACGCTTGATAAATTGCCCACGCAGGCGATAAACAAAATGGTGCCCGAGCGTGGTCAACGCCAGTTGAGATACCAGCGTCACGCCCATCAAAAGCAGCAGTAACCCCAGAAATTGTGGCAATACGCTCAATGACTGATTGACCGTTTCAATCAATTGCAGATTGATAAAGGCAATCAGCCCAATACCCAACGCGGCACTCAGTAAACTTAAAACAATAACGGCAAGAAATGGCCAACGGTATTGTTGGTAAACAATGCGGAGCAACTCCATAACAACCTAATCTCTATAATGAAAACAATTACGATTGCCCGCAGTGTAATGGGGATGACCGTGATATCAAGAATAATTCTCATATCCAGCCTCACTTCAACGTTGAACGTTCCAAAATCTACAAATGCAACCGTCAGTCCGTGTCTTAGAAAAAATGTTTTAGGAAGAATGTACTGGAAATAAAAACATTAAAAACAATAATAAATAATCACCTATTACCATCATCACACCTTACGACAAACGTCGTTAACGCTGGCAACACACCACCAAAAACAAAAGACACAAATTGATACAATACACATCATTAAAAACACAATTTCTGCGGCAAACGTACCACCACCCTCACCCCCAACCTGTACAAAGAACACATCACAAAGCTATTACAAATGTAATGGCGATGGTAATTCGCCATTATAATTAGCAATATAATAATTAAATTAAAAAACAAACCAATAAAAATCGCTTATTAAGCAAGAATTTTGCTATGCATTTTTTATTTTCAAAACATTTCAAAAAAATTGGATTTTTAGTTAGGTCACACCTATAAATATCAAGAATCGGATAAATCCTATGCCGTAAAAAACTCTCCATGGAAAGGGGCTGACGCACTATTTAATTTAGCCATGCTTTACTTTTTATAAACCAGGTCTGCTTTTGCGCTCCCTCTTTGGTTGCGTATACACCTATACGTCCCCCGCTGCGGCACCGTTCTGCCGGAGGATGTATCCAGACAATGGTTGCAGATAAGTAAGAGGCTATTTCATGTCAGAAATGAATATTATTGCGGGAAATGCAAATATCCTGTCGCGTCATGATGGTCAGTTCATCAGTGCAGTCCCTCAGGGTGCAACACATGTCGAATTGCTGGAAAGCAGCACTGTAAGGATCTCTGGCACACCAGACATGGTGGCTCGCTACGAGCGTATCGGCGACGATCTTATCTTGCACATGAAAGACGGCACAACCGTCCGCTATGAAAGCTTCTTCACCCTGGACGCCGCAGGCTATCACAGTGAGTTGATTTTTGATGATGGCACTCGGCTTATCCATGCACAATTCTCCGGCGCGGCGGCCGCAGAAGGTGCGACGCTAGCAGGAGAGGCCATTGCCCTTACGCCAGAATACGCCACATTGGGCGACATGGCGTCATTACTGATTGGCAGTACCACCAGCACGCTATCGGCCGCCACGTTGGGTAGCATTCTAGGACCTATCGCTCTCGGCGGAGCCGCCGTCGCTGGAGTCGCTGTCGCGGCAGCATCATCGAGCAATGACAACAACACCACGCCTCCACCACAGCCGGAACCCTTAACCATTGATGCCTTCGCTGGCAATAACGGGCTGAACCGTGCCGAGATAGGACTGCCTCATATCCTCAGTGGGAAAACCACCGGCGTCAGCGCAGAGCAAACCGTCACCATCACGCTGAACGGCGTGGTTTACACCACCACAACGGCTGCCGACGGTACATGGCAATTTACTCTGCCAGCCGATGCCTTTACCGGGCTGGAAGACGGCATTTATGCATTAAAAGTCAGCGTGCCGGGCACGAACGGCATCATCCACGAGAAAACCCTCGATCTCACCATTGATACCCTACCACCGCATTTAACCGTTGATAAATTTACCGGCGATAATTACCTCACCGTTGGGGAGTTGGCAAACGGTCAGGTGCTCAACGGCACGGGCGAAGCGGGAGAGCGTGTCACCATCACGCTGAATGGCAAAACCTATACCACCCTCATTAATGCAGCCGGCGACTGGACGCTAACCGTTCCTGCCGCAGATCTACGAGCGCTGACTGAAGGCGAACACGCGCTATCGTTTACGGTTAGCGATGATGCGGGCAATATCACTGTGGTCAACCGCATCATTATTGTTGACACCACGCCGCCGGAACTCTCTCTGTCACCGTTTACCGGAAACAATCTGGTTACCGCTGATGAACTGCAATCCTCACAATTCATCTCCGGTACGGCGTCGATAGCGGATGTCGGTCAGACCGTGACCGTGACCTTCAACGGCGTCACCTATACCACCACCGTAGAGAGCGACGGTGCATGGAGCGTTTTCATCCCTTCCGGCGATATTCAAGTGCTGACTAACGGCACTTACAATCTGGTGGCATCATTAACGGATAAAGCGGGCAACACCACTACGCTACCTCCGCAAGTCATCACCGTGGATACCAACGCTGAAGCGGTCAACATCAGCATCATCTCATTTGATAATCGCCTGAATGCTTTAGAGGCAGGACAGCCGCTAACGATTGATGGCACCACAGCCAACGTTTCCGCCGGACAAACCGTCACCGTCACATTGAACGGAAAGTCCTACATCGCGACAACGGGAGCAGACGGCAAATGGTCTGTGGACATCCCTAGCGCCGACCTACTTATTCTGACCGATGGCAGCAAGACCATTACTGCCAGCGTACAAGGGATCAGCGGGGAAACCGTCACCGTCGACCACACGCTGGATGTACACATCAATACGCTTCCTTCCATCACGCTGACACCACCTTTCACCGACGGCGTATTAAACGGAGCCGAAGCGGCACAGGATCAGGTCATCAGTGGGGAAACCGGGATCAGCGGCCGAGGCCAAACCGTCAGCCTGACAATCGGAGGATATTACGTTACCGGAACGGTAGATACCAACGGGCACTGGACGGTCACGATACCTAAAGATGTGCTGCAAAACTTGCCATCGGGTAACGTCAGCGTGCTGGAGATTGTGGTCCGCGATATCGCTGGCAACGAAACCACAGCGACACAGAATATCAGCGTGGATACAACACCACCGACGCTCACGGTCTCCGCCATCGCTCAGGACAACATCCTCAACGGCATGGAGCTGGTGGTCGATCAGATCGTCAGCGGAACAGCATCACTCAGCGAAGCGGGTCGCACGGTCACCGTGACGCTGAACGCCAAATCCTACACCACCACCGTCGGCAACGACGGAAACTGGAGTATCACTCTGCCAACGGCCGATCTGGTGGCTATCGCAGATGGCAACCAGAATCTGACCGTTACGCTGACGGATGCCGCTGACAACACCACAACGGTCACACACCCATTGACGATTGACAGCGGCGTAGCGACGCCCCCCGCGATTACGATAAATAACGTCGCGGGAGATAATATTGTTAATGGTGCAGAGGCAAAAGTTAGCCAGCAGTTAAGCGGAACGACGGCCAACGTTGAAGCGGGGCAAATTGTCACCATCACGCTGAATGGCAAAACCTATCTTGCTACCGTGCAATCCGGCGGTGTCTGGAACATCAATGTTCCAACGGTGGATATCGCCCTGCTGGCGGACGGTGCGCACAGCATTAGCGTTAATGTGAGTAACAAGGCGGGCAACGCAGCAAGCGGAAGCCGTGACATCAGCGTCGATAAATCTGGCGACAGCATCGCCATCAACATCGTCGCCAACGATAACCTGTTAAACCGGGCAGAATCACTCCAGCCGCTGGCGATCGGCGGTAATACCGCTAATGTTCCTGCGGGACAGACGGTTACCGTTACGCTGAATGGGAAAAATTACACCACCACTGTCGCAGTTGACGGCAGTTGGACGCTGCAAATCCCCAGCGCCGATCTCCAGCTTCTGCCAGACGGCAATGCTACCGTAACCGCCAGCGTTAGTGTTGCGGGGGGTGCTGCCGTAACCGACAGCCATCCCCTCGGCGTTCACATTCATAGCCTGCCACAACCGACGATTGATACCCCATTCGGCAACGGTTCACTAAACGGCGCAGAGGCGCTGGTCAGCCAGACGATTACTGGCCACACCGGTATCAGCGGCGCAGGGCAAAGTATCACCTTATCTTTGGGTGGTAAGTCTTATACGGGGACGGTTGATACAGCAGGGAACTGGAAAGTCACCGTGCCTGCGGTCGATCTCCAGCAGTTGCCAGAAGGCAACAACACGCTGTTGGTCACCGCCCAAGATGCCGCAGGTAATCAGGCTGGCCATACGTTTGTCAGCCATACCGATTTCACGGCTCCGACCCTGACTATCGGTACGATTGCGGGCGATGACACCATTAATCTGGTGGAATCACAAAGCAATCAGGCCATCAACGGCACCGCTTCGGTGAGTGAAGCAGGTCGTACCGTCGTTATCGCTTTCGATGGACAATTTTATACCGGCGTTGTTGGCAACAATGGCAACTGGAGCATTGATTTACCCACGGCAGCTTTGCGCGGCATGGTCGATGGCAGCTACACGCTATCCGCTTCGCTGACCGATGCTGTCGGGAATACCACTCACGTCGAGAAGTCCATTACGCTCAGTGCAGACCCTGCGTTCCAGCCAACGATCTTCGTTAACGCGTTTGTTGATGAGAATAATGTCATCAGTGCGGCAGATCTCAAAGTCACCCAGTGGCTAACAGGTTCCAGCTCGAATGTGGAAATGGGTCAGGTCGCAACCATCACGCTCAACAAAAAGTTCTACTTCGCCACCATTCAGAGCAATGGAGACTGGAGTGTGGAGATTCCGGCTGAACATATGGCAGAACTTAGCGAGGGAACGGTATCGATATCGGCACAAGTCACGGATATGGCGGGTAATGAAGGGAACCATGAAATCTGGTCCGATGTTGATATTAACAACGACAGCATCTCCATCAGCATTGTCGCGCTTGATAATCAGCTCAATCGCCTCGAAGCATCACAACCGTTGACCATTTCTGGCTCAACAGTCAACGTCACCACGGGAGAAAGCGTTACCGTTACGCTCAATGGCAAGACCTATACTGGTACGATTGCCGCAAACGGCAGTTGGAGCGTCACCATCGGCAGCAGTGACCTGCTTGCCTTACCGGATGGCACGGCAACCATTAGCGCCAGCGTCGCCAACCCTAACGATGTTCCCGTCACAGCCAGCCGCACTATTGATGTCCATATTAATAACCTGCCACAACCTACCATTGATCAGCCTTTCGGTGACGGAATACTCAACATCATCGAATCAGCCAGCGGGCAGAACCTGACCGGGAAAACCGGAATCAGCGGAGGGGGACAAAGCGTTACTGTCACGTTGAACGGCAAAACCTATACGGCAACCGTGGATAATCAGGGTAACTGGAGTACGGCACTTCCCGCCGCCGATCTGCAATCTCTGCTAACCGGCGTGCAGACCATCCGCGTAGAGGCGACCGACACCGCAGGCAACAGCATAGAGAACACCCGTGATGTTACCGTCGATATGGTTCGTCCTCTTCTGACGCTAAAACCTCTGACCAGCGACGGCATCATCAACGCGGCCGAAAGTTTGAACGATCAAGTGCTCTCCGGCCATGCGCTACAAGCAGATGCCGGACGCACCGTCATTGTCACCGTCAACAATAAAAATTACCTGGCGCAGATTCAGATCGACGGCAGTTGGAGCACCACCATTCCTGCTACCGACCTTCAGGCTTTGGCCGATGGTAATCACGTTATTACGGCAACGTTGACAAGCGCATCAGGCAACAGCACCACCAGCACAGGATCGCTAACGCTGGATGCCACCCCTGCCAACCAGCCCCAGCTCACCGTCAACGCCATCGCGCTCAATAACATCATCGACGGTGGTGAAATCAACGTCGCACAAATCATCAGCGGCAGCAGCCTGAACGTCGAGGCTGGGCAGCGCATTACCGTGACGCTCGGCGACAATACCTACACCACAACGGTTGACAGCAGCGGTCAATGGCGCGTCAGCGTGCCCTCTGTCGATCTCCTTCATCTGGCGCAAGGTCCCCATACCGTCACGATTGGCGTCAACGATCTCAGCGGTAACCCAGCAACGCTCAGCCAGACGGTTACGGTGAATACCTCGCTGAGCGGTATCGCGATTGATACCATTGCGGGTGATGACAAACTGAATCAAACCGAAGCGGCACAAGACCTGATCATTAACGGCAGCAGCCAGAATGTGGCGGCAGGCACGACCGTCACGATCATGCTGAACGGGAAAAGCTATGCTGATGTCATTCTGCCAAACGGAGCCTGGAGCATTACCGTCTCTTCGGCAGATGTCAGAGTGCTGGCCGATGGTCCATCAACCTTGACAGTCACTACGGTAGACAGTGCAGGGAATGCATTGAGCGGCAGTCGCACTCTGGATGTGTTCACCCACAGCACCCCGTCGCTAACGCTGAACACCCCTTTCAGCGACGGCATACTCAATGCCGCAGAAGCAGGTGTGATCCAGACGCTCAGCGGAACAACCGGTATCGCCTCACCAGGGCAAACGATCACCGCCACGCTCGGCGGCGTGACTTACACAGGGAGCGTCGATACAGCAGGTAACTGGACGATTTCTCTACCTGTGAACGGCCTGCAAAATCTGCCAAACGGCACCACAGCCTTGCAGGTTAATGTGAGCGATGCGGCGGGGAACAGCAGTACCTTAACCAGCAATGTTACCGTAGCTCGCACACCGCCCACATTGACGACAGCCAGTTTTGCTATCGACAATATTCTGAATAGCGCCGAGGTACTGAGCAATCAGTTGCTAACTGGCACCGCTTCGCTATCCAGCGCGGGGCAAACCGTGACGGCAACGCTGAACGGAAAATCCTACAGCGGCACCGTCGGTAATGACGGCACCTGGAGTATTAGTATTCCGTCAGCCGATCTGAGCACCTTGTCCGATGGCAATTACAACATCGTAACGCGTCTGACCGATGTCGCGGGCAATACAGCCACGACGACACAGACTGTTGGCGTCGATGCCAGCCCGCTCAACGCCCCAGTGATCACGATTGGTACTTTCGCCGGCAACAACATTATTGACGGTGCAGAAGCACGAATCAGTCAAGTGCTCAGCGGCACCAGTAGAAATGTTGAGCAAGGCCAGACGGTGACGATTAGCCTCAATGGCAAAGCGTATACCGCACAGGTTCTGTCGAACGGGAACTGGAGCACCACGATCTCGGATACCGATATGGCGCTGCTGGTTAATGGCAGCCAGACGATTACCGTTAACGTGAGTGATGTCTCCGGCAATACCGCCACATCCAGCAGTATCGTCACGATTAATACTAATGCAAGTGGACTATCTATTGCGCCAATCACCGGGGATAACCAGCTAAATGTGCAGGAAGCCGCAAACGGTATTACGATTAACGGTAGCGCCGTCAACGTGGCTCCGGGTACGACTATCAACGTCATCCTCAACGGGAAAACCTACCCCGCGCAGGTGCAACCAGACGGCACCTGGAGCGCTGCGATTCAGTCGGGCGACCTGCAAGCGTTAGGCGATGGCGTCATCACCGTTCATGTCACCGCGGTCGATCAGGCAGGCAACACCCTGTCAGGTTCGCAGCAGTTGGGCGTCAGCATCCATAACCCACCAGTGGCATCACTGAATATGCCATTCAGCAATGGCTACCTGAACCTCAGTGACGCACAGGCAGGACAGACACTATCCGGCACCACGGGTCTACACGGAGCCGGGCAAACCGTCAGCATTACCATTGGCTCCACGGTCTATTCTGGTACGGTTGACAGCAACGGTAACTGGAGCCTTCAACTGCCATCGTCTGCTCTGACTGGGCTGGCAGACGGCATACTCAATATTTCCGTTACCGTCAGCGATGCGGCAGGCAATACCTCCACCGTTCAGGGCAGCGCATCCGTTGACTTGACTCCTCCGGTGCTGACCATCAACCCCATTAGCACCGATAATATCATCAACATCGCGGAAAGCCTGCTGCCGCTGGAAATCACGGGTACATCGCCGGTCAACGACAGCGGTCGCCCCATCATTGTCAATGTAACCATCAACGGGCAGATCTATCAGGGGCTGGCACAGGCCGATGGCACCTGGAGCGTCACCGTGTCCGCAGGCGATTTGCAAAACATGCCAAACGGTATTACGGCCATCACCGCCACGTTGACCGATGCGGCAGGCAATACCGGCACCGTCAGTCATTCGATTACGCTGGATACCGATCCGGCCAAAGCACCAATCCTGACGATAGCCACGCTATCAACCGATGATTACCTCAATCTGACCGAATCGGGCCAGCCGTTGACCATCGCTGGCAGCAGCCAGAATGTGGAGCAGGGCCAACAGGTCACCATTACCCTCAACAACCAAACCTACTTTGCCACCGTGGGCGCAAACGGCAGTTGGAGCGTACAGGTTTCTGCCACGGATGTCGGTAATGTACCTGACGGCAAGCAAACCGTGAGCGCCAGCGTGACGGACGTGAGCGGCAACCCCGGTTCAGCGACCCACTTTATCACCGTCATCACCGATGCCGCCAACCTGCCAAGCATCGCCATTGCGACGCTGTCAGGCGACGACATTATCAGCACGCAGAGTAGCCAATTCGATCTACTGATTTCCGGCTCCACCACTAACGTTCAGGTAGGGCAACGTGTCACGGTGATGTTGAATAGCAAAACCTATCTGGCCATCGTTGGTGCAGATGGCAATTGGAGCACCACCGTTCCCGCCAGCGATGTGCAAAACCTGCCGCAGGGCAGCCAGAATGTGACCGCGACGGTCAGTGACATCGCACAGAACTCGGAGACGACGACCCATCCCTTTACGGTCGATACCGTTCCACCGCTACTGTCCATTGACATGCTGGCTGATACCAGCGATATCGGTCTGGCGGACGCGCTGGCCGGATTACCGCTGAGCGGCAAGGCCGAAGCCGGTCTTCAAGTCACCATAAAAGTCGGTACCGCCGTCTACAGCGCCGTTGCTGACAGCAACGGTATCTGGCAAATCGCCATTGCGGCGAACGACCTGCTGGCGCTGGGTGACGGCGTAAAAACGCTGGCGGCCAGCGTGACCGATGGCGCGGGGAATGCCAGCGCCACCAGCATTGATATCACGTTGAAAACGCAGTCGCTTCCTACGCTGACGCTGAATTCGCTCTATGACAACAATGTCCTCACTACCTCGGAGCTAGCGACGGCAACGACCATCGGTGGCAGTTATACCAACCTGCCCGTCGGAACGGCGATTCAGATCACCATAGGCGCTTACACCGTGACAGGCGTGACGCTGGCGGGCGGACTGTGGAGCGCCACCATTCCAGCCAATGCACTTAGCATACTGGCGGACGGCAACATGCAGGTCAGCGTGACGGTCACAGACAGCGCAGGCAATACGGGTAGCGCGAGCGGCATGCTGGATGTCGTAATCCACACCAATTTCGCCATCAGTATCAACACGCCGTTTATTGACGGTGCGCTAAATCAGGCTGAAAGCACGGTCGATCAACTGCTGACGGGGACCACGGGGCTCACCGATCCAGGCCAAAGCGTTTCCATCTCGGTCACCAACGGCACGATAACCACCACCTACAATGCGACTGTGGCGGCAAATGGTCAGTGGAATGTGACGCTGCCAGCGGCCGATTTGTCTGCTCTCGGCGATGGCACACACACCATCAACGTGACCGTAACTGACCATGCCAGCAATACCGGAATAGGAAGCGGAACATTCACCAGCGTGATTGTGGGCGTGCCTGTCGCAACGCTGGATACCCCATTCGGCGATGGCAAACTGAGCCTGGCTGATGCACTGCCGGGCGGTACACTGTCCGGGCAAACGGGGCTCACCAGCAACGTGGGACAAACCGTATCGGTCAGTATTAACGGCACCAGCACCCAAGCCACCGTGAATGCCGATGGCAGTTGGTCGTTACCGCTAGATAGCACCACGCTGATCAACATGCCGGATGGCACGGCCACCTTCTCGGTCACCGTCACCGATGCGGTAGGCAACACCAGTTCTGCATCAGCCACGGCGGATATTCTGACAACCACACTGCCTGCGGCAACGCTGGATCTGCCTTTTGGCGACGGCATTCTTAACACCACCGAAATTCTGACTATCCAGAGCTTAACGGGTAAAACCGGTATTACCGGCGTGGGTCAGAATGTGATCATTACGCTAATCAATAAAACCACGCTGGCAGAAACCACCTTTACCGCCACTGCTGACGGGCTAGGCAGTTGGTCCAGGGATCTGTCCCCTGCCGATTTGGCGATCTTCACCGAAGGCAATTACAGTCTTGCTGTCACTGTCACCGATCGGGTAGGCAATACCAATACCAGCACCCCACGCGATATCAGCGCAGCGTTGACGCTGCCCGCCCCGACTGTCGACGCACAGCCGTTTGGCACTGATGGCATTCTAAGCAGCGCCGAAGCCGCATCCGCACTCATCTTCTCTGGCCGCACGCAGATTAGCGGCAGCGGGCAAGGGGTAAAACTGGAGATCGATCTCAACGGCATTCGTTACGCCGCGGCGGTGGATAATGCAGGCAACTGGTCCGTTACGCTGCCGCCGAATGCGTTGAACTCACTGGTTGATGGTCAGCACACCATTACGGTAACGGCCGTTGATGCCGCTGGCAACGTCGGTTCCACACCGATCATCTTTAACAGTGACCTCACCCCACCGGCGATTACGCTCAATACGCCGTTTGACGATGGTTATCTGAATATTGTCGAAGCCGCAACGCTAGCGGGCAGAACATTAAGCGGTAACGCGGGTGATGCGGTGAGCGTGAACGTCTCCTTTGGAGGGCAACCGCTTATCGTACAGCTTAGTGGGGGAATATGGACCGCAGCCTTGACACCAGTCCAACTTGCCCTGCTTGCTGACGGTACACACAATATCACCATTACGGCGGAAGATAGCATAGGCAACAGCGCCACGTTGAATTCTCAGGCAATCCTTGCCGTGCAAGCTGCCCCCACACTTACGATTAACCCATTTGCTGGACCGGATGGCCTCGACTACGCGGAAAGCCACACCACGCAGACGGTCAGCGGGACATCGACCGGACTGGCGATCGGGCAAAACGTGACCATCTGGTTGAATAACGTCGATTACACGGCAAAAATTCTCGCAGACGGCACCTGGAGCGTGAACATCCCTTCTGCCGCGCTACAAGTTCTGGCGAATACGCAGTACACCATTACCGCCGATGCGACAGATAAAGCGGGCAATCCAGCAGCGCAAGCCAGCGTAGGATTCAATGTCAACCTGACGCAACCTTCAATGACAATGGTGATCGACCCCATCGCAGGTGACGATATTATCAACGCGGCTGAGGTAAACGGTAATGTCACCATATCTGGGCGAGCGGCTGGCATGTCAATGGCCCCAGTCACCGTATTCATTGGGGGAGTCCCGCTCTTCACTACGACCGACATCAATGGATTTTGGCAAATCCCCATTCCCGCCAGCACTTACTTCACGACAAACGGTAATATTAGCGTCACGGCAACAGTGACAATAATGCCGGCAATAACCAGCACCAAAACGGTGCTGGTCGATACGGTAGCTCCCGACCTAGATATTGTTGCTTTTGCCGGTAATAACGTACTGGGCGGTACGGAAGCCAGCACTGAACAAGCCATTACCGGTACGGCATCGCTCACCGATGCCGGGCAGATCGTCTCGATTAGCCTGAATGGCAAAGCCTACAGCGCACAGGTTTCCGTAACAGGAACCTGGAGTGTTAACGTTCCAGCCGCCGATCTGGCTCAGCTCACAGATGGAGCCCACACCATCACGGCAACACTCACCGATAAAGCCGGCAATACCACCACCGATACGCAGGTCGTTACCGTCGATACGGCTATCCCGCTGCTCAGCGTCACGCTGTTCGATGACAATATTCTGACGCTGGCAGAGGCACTGGCAGGCGGAGTGATTACCGGGACGGGCGAAATAGGTGCCACCGTGACGCTCACCGCGGGGCCGTTAACGGGCACAACCACAGTCGGCCCTGACGGAACCTGGACCATCCCCGTGCTGTCTGTCGATTTGCAAAGCCTGGCAGACGGGGTGCAGGTCATCGGCGTGACGCTGACTGACACGTCCGGCAACACCACACACCTCGATGCCACGTTGGACGTTGCGCTCAATAAGACGCTCGGTGCCGGTATTAACGATATCTTCGGTAATGATGGCATCCTCAACCTGGCCGAATCCCTGGTGACGCAGGTCATCAGCGGTAACGCAACGGGGGACACGCTGGGCGCGAAAGTCCAAGTCACCGTGCTGGGTACCACGGTGGAAGGCACCGTGGGTGCCAACGGCGCCTGGAGTGTCGCGCTTGCACCAAACCTGTTCACTGGCCTAAGCAATGGCTTGTTGGCGGTTAATGTCGACATCGTGGACTCACACGGCAACGTGAAGAATCAACTGGTCAACATTGACGTATTGAAATCCCTGCCGGTTATTGATTCTGTTTTGGCTTTCACGGATGGCGCGTTGAATGCGGCGGACGTCACGACCAGCCAGATTATCAGCGGCGTAGTTAGCAATGTGAATATCGCGGCGGGCGCGAGTGTCACCGTGACGCTGGGTAACACTATTTATGCCGGTATTACCGTCGGCGCTGGCGGTGCCTGGAGCCTGTCCGTTCCCGCCCTTGCTTTGCAAGCCTTGCAGGATGGCACCTTAGCGCTGGGCGTCGCGGTCACTGACCACGCGGGCAACACGACCAGCCAGATCGTCAACGTCCCAACGATCATCAAGAATCTACCGAGCATTACGCTCAATCCGGTCTTTAGCGATAGCGTGCTGAATCTGGGCGACCTGCTGGTCAATCAAACTCTGAGCGGCACCGCCACCGGTCTGGCAGGCAGAACCATTACGCTAAGCATTGCGGGTTCACAAATCGCCACGGCTACCGTTGGCACAGACGGTAAATGGAGCGTTGCCGTCACTCCAAGCGTACTGGGTGTCCTGCAAGGGCTGGGTAGCGGTGACTTCACCGTGACCGCGGCCGCAACAGACAGCGTAGGCAATAGCACCAGCATCGGTGCGGGTATCAAATTCGATTTCGCACAGCCGGTGATTACGCTGAATCCGATATTTGGCGGCGATGGCTTCATCAACGCGGCAGAAGCGTTGGTGGCGCAAACGATCGGCGGTGTGGTTACCAACGCAGCCGTGGGATCGCAGGTTACCGTGACCCTTGGCAGTAAAACCTTCCTGTCTACCGTCGGAGCAGGCGGCGCGTTCAGCTTGACGCTGCAACCGTCCGATCTGAGCGCGCTGGCTGATGGCAACACCACGCTTGGCGTATCCGTCACCAATGCCTCCGGTAACATCGGCACGGTCAATAATGCCATCAATATTATTGCCAAAAATCTGCCAACGATTAGCCTGGGTTCACTGTTTGGTGGCGATGGCTTCCTCAATGCGGCGGAAGCTGCGCTGACACAAACGATTAGCGGGACGACCACCAACGCCATCGCCGGATCGTCGGTGGTGATACGCATCGGCACCCTGACATTGAACGCCACCGTTGGTAATGACGGCACCTGGAGCACCAGCGTAACGCCATTGCAACTGTCCGGTCTGGCGAACGGCAATCTCACCGTCAGTGCGACGGTGACCGACCCGGCAGGCAACAGCAATGGCATCAGTACGGGCCTCAACGTCTCCCTATTGCCGCCAACCATCACCCTTAATCCGCTGTTCAACGGCGGCGTACTGGATCTCTCCAGCCTGCTGAGCGCACAAACCATCAGTGGGACGACAGCCAATGTGACAGCCGGTACGACGATCAACGTCACGCTGGGCAGCAAAAGCTACACCACGACGATTGGCGCAAACGGAAGTTGGAGCCTGCCGATCCCAAGCCTAGACCTGAAAGCCCTCACCGATGGCGCAACTAACGTTAGCGTCCGAGTGGTGGATGCCGCGGGTAACGTAGGTGAGAGAACGGGCGCATTAAACGTGGCAATTAACGCTCAGCCAACGCTCACCCTCAACCCACTCTTTGGCGGTGACGGCCTGCTGAATGCGATCGAGGCCGCTGCGGGGCAGATTATCAGCGGCACCAGTACCAATGCGGTAGGTTCTACCATTCAGATCTCGTTGGGAACCAAGAGCTATTCTGCCGTGGTACAGAGTAATGGCAGTTGGTCCGTCAGCCTGCCTTCGCTCGATCTTAATAACCTGACTGACGGTACGCTCTCCCTCAGCGCGTCGCTGACCAACGCCGCCGGGAAAAGTGCCAGCGCAGGGATTTCGGTCGGCGTAGGCGTCCACACATTGCCAACAGTCAGCCTCGGTTCTCTGTTTGGTGGCGATGGTTATCTGAATCTGGCCGAAGCGGGCATCAACCAGATCATCAGCGGAACCACGACCCATGCGGCTGGCGGTAGCGTCACGCTGACCGTAGGCGGACTGGTGCTCAGCGCGGCTGTCGCCAGTAACGGCACCTGGAGCATCAGCGTGCCGAGCGCTAACCTGCTCAACATTGCCGATGGCAATTTGACCGTCGGTGTCACCGTAACTGACCGCTATGGGAATACCAACAACGCCAGCAGCAATGTGATCGTGAAAACGCACCAGTTGCCGCTGTTGGGAATTGATGCGGTTGGGTCACTAATTGGCAACACGGTTGGCCTGCTGGCAAACGGTATCACCATCAGTGGGGCGTCGCGCTACGTACAGCAAGGTGCCAAGGTCAATGTCACCCTGCTCGGCCAAACGCTACAGGGCACCGTCGGTGCCGATGGCAAATGGAATGCGCATTTCACCAGTTCCCTGCTAGGCATCAATATCTTCAATGTGGGTGCAATTCTGAGCGCCCTGCTGGGTACCGCCGTTGAAGCGTCCGTCACCGATCAAGCGGGCAATTTCACTGGAGTTTCTGCCGGATTAACATCGGGTATCATCCTTGGGCTACCGCTGATGAGCATGATGGCGCTGGATACCGACGATAGCAGCCTTGCTCAGGTGGCTTCGTTGTCCAGCGAACAGCTCAATACAGGGGAAAGTACCGATGTGCAGCCGCTCCATGTCAGCTCGAAAATGGCAGCGGCCACGCTCAGCGAGACGCAAACCATCGATAATAACGCCCGCACCGAAATCGAGGACAGCGCGTATGCCATCGGTGGCGTTGTCATCAGTCTGGCTGACGGCAGCGTGCAAACGGGGACAGAGATCACAGGCAGCGAAGGCGATGACCTCATCACCCTCTCAACGTTCGATTTCACACACATCGACGGGGGTGACGGCATCGATACTCTGGTTCTCGATGGCACCGAACTCAATCTGGATCTCACCGCGCTGGGGCTGAAAATCGACAATGTGGAGATCTTCGATTTAGGCCAAAACGGCACCAACAGCATCACGCTGGATCTCGACCGCGCCCTGAATGTCACCGACCGACCGGAAGATGATCTGCTGATCGTCGGGGGCGAAGGCAGCAAGGTGAACCTGATCCCAGGCGAAGGAGCCTGGAGCACGGTAGGCCAACGCGATATTGACGGCCAACACTTCGATGTCTACCACCATTCATCGCTGGATAGTGCCAGCAACTTGGGAGATGTATTGGTACAGCAAGGCCTGCTCGTCAATATGGTGTAATCAGGTTGTAGATTTAACGCCTCCTCCTGCAAAGGGGGAGGCGTTAAAGGGTTAGTTATAAAAAAACAACCCATGTTAGCTACAGGCTGACTATCCTTCTAAAGGAACGAAGGCAAAGAGTAATAAAAACAGGGGCCATTGATGCACAAACCATTTTTTATCAGGGACACATTTTCTCTGCGCAATATCGCTTTTCTGACTCACACACCGCGTTATGTGCTGGCGCTCGGACTCACCTGCGGTAGCCTCACAGCCTTCTATAGCTCACCGTCGCTCGCCCAGACCGTCGCGTTTGACTGGTCTGCCGCACCGACGGAACAACAGGTTGATAGTCTGGATCTCAAGCAGGCCATTCTTCGCGCGTTCGCACGCAACCCGCAAATCGCACAAGCTTCGGCGCAAATCCGCGTCGGTGAAGCCGATCTGCGCGTGGCGCAAAGCGCCTGGTTTCCGCAAATCGGTTTAAGCGGCAATGTCGGCCGGTCGGATCAAAGTGATACCAGTAGCACGATGAGCAACAACTCCACCGCGGGTATCACGCTGAAACAGCTCCTGTACGATTTCGGCAAGACGGGCGGTAGTATTGATGAACAGCACAACCTGTCAGATGCCTATCGCTACCAACTCTATGGCGTCATGACCACGGTAGGCCAGCAAACCTTGCTCACCTACCTGAAAGTCAAACGCTATCAGGAACTGAGTCAGGCGGCAGAGCGCAATATCACGTCACTCAGTCAGGTAAAAGACATCGCCACGCTCCGCTCCGATGCGGGTCTCAGTACGCAATCCGATATCCTACAGGCAGAAACCCGCATTGCGGGCATGAAGGCAACGCTGGAACAATATCGGGCGCTGGAGCGTTCCTCGCTGGCGCAGCTCAGCGTGTTGACTGGCGTCATCCCCACCGCCCTGCCCGAGCTGCCTCGCGCGCTGCTGCAACAAAAGATTACGCTCAAAGCGCTCCCCTACCAGCAAAGTAACGCAGTGTTGAGCGCACAGTCCAAACAGGAGGCCTCGCGCCAGCGGATCCGTCAGGCGGAAGCTCAGCACTGGCCCACCATTGCCGTACAGGCAGGCCGTACCCGCTATGAAACTGACCGGCGTAATTACTGGGATGACCAGTTGCAACTGGTTGTGGAAGCCCCGCTTTATCAAGGCGGGGCTGTCAGCGCACGCGTTGATGCCGCGTCAGGCACGCGTGAAGCAGCGCAGGCCGAAGTCGAAGCGGTAAAATTGGATATGAATCAGAAAGCCTCAACAGCCTATGCCGATCTGATTGGTGCGCAGCAGCGTGAAAAAGCCAGCCAGCAGCAAATCACCAGCGCGACCTACACTCGCAACGTTTATCAGGATGAATACAAGCTTAGCAAACGCAGCCTGAACGATCTGCTCAGCGTCGAACAAGACGTGTTGCAGGCCGAAACCTCACGTATCGGCGCGTTATACGACGGCTGGGAGGCGGCGGTTAACTATGCCGCAGCCGTCGATAATCTGTTGGATATGCTGGGTATTGAGCGTTATCAAGCCAGTGGCGAGACGTTACCGTCACTGTAAGCCAGACAAGAATCGGTAGGAATGTGAATGACGCAAGCAACCAAAACTGAGATCTGGATTGCGGCGATGGCACGCGCCGCCGCCCACTATGGGCAAGTGGTCGATACCCAGTCGGTGCGCCAGCAGATGCGCTGGTATGAACAGCAGCCCATTGCCCGGCAGTTAGAACAAATCAGCCACCTGATGGGGGTAACCATCAGCCTGCGACACACGGAGAAGATCCGCTGGCGCAATAAGATGTTACCCGTGCTGGCGGAAACCGACGACGGGAGCGTCATCGTCATCGAATCATTAAATGACGAGGGGATCGCGACCTACTGGCTGAATGACGGCGGCGACCTGCGGCGTGAAGCCGAATTGACCGAACTCATCAAACACAGTCAGGGCATTATCGTGCTGGTCGGCATCGCAGAGCGTGGCCGCGATACCCGCATCGATGATTTTGTCAAACCGTACCGCAAGCACTGGTTCTGGCAACATTTTCGCGGCGCCAAACGACAGATTGGGGAGATCTCTCTGGCGTCTATCGTGGGTAACGTTCTGGCGCTGGCAGGGATTTTGTTCTCCATGCAGGTGTATGACCGCGTAATCCCGGCACAGTCAATACCCACTCTGTGGGTGCTGTTTTTCGGCGTGCTGCTGGCTGCGGCACTAGAGTATGCCATCCGTTTGTCGCGCACCGTCGTCTCCGATTTGATGGGCAAGAGCATCGATTTGCACGTATCGGGGATGCTGTTCGCCCGCGCGCTGGCGATAAAAAATGAGGCCCGGCCTAAATCCACTGGCTCGTTTATTTCGCAACTGCGGGAAATCGATCAGGTTCGTGAACTGCTGACCTCAACCACCGTCGGTGCCGCCGCCGATATGCCGTTCGTCTTTCTGTTTCTCGGCATCATGGCGATGATCGGCGGGCCGCTGGTGCTGATCCCTATGCTGGCGATCCCGCTGATTGTGATCCCCGGCCTGATGCTGCAATGGCCGATGGCAAAACTCGCTAAAGAAGGCATGCGCGAAAGTGCCTTGCGCAATGCTGTGCTGGTCGAGTCCATCGAAGGGGTCGAAGATATCAAAGCGTTACAGGCTGAACCCTACTTCCAGCGCCAATGGGAGCAGACACACGAAGTTAGCGCCGTCATCGGGATGAAACAGCGCATCTGGGGTGCTCGGCTCAGCGGTTGGGCGTCAACCGTCCAGCAGTTAACCTATGCCGGCATGCTGGTGTTCGGTAGCTATCTGGTGCTCTCTGGCGACATCACCACCGGTACGCTTGTGGCCTGTAGCCTGCTCTCTTCCCGCACCATCGCCCCGCTCATGCAGTTAACGATGGTATTTTCCCGCTGGCAGCATGCGAAAACCGCCATGACCGGGCTGGATGATTTACTGCAAAAACCGCTGGATCGGCCGGAAGACGGAAAAATGGCGCACTGCCCGATCCTTCAAGGGCACTTCCAACTCCACAACGTGCAGTACAGTTACGATCCGGAACAGGGCGATACCGCCTTGCAGATCGGCAAGCTGGAGATTAAACCGGGCGAAAAAGTAGCGCTGCTCGGTAAGGTCGGTGCGGGGAAATCCACCCTGCTCAAGCTGCTTGCCAATCAGGCTACCGCGACGCGCGGCAAGGTGATTATTGATGGCGTGGACATCAGCCAGATCGATCCAGTAGATGTCCGTCGCCAATTGGGCTTCCTGTCGCAGGAATCACGCCTGTTCTTCGGTAGCCTGCGGCAAAACCTGATGCTCGGCAACCCGCATGCCACTGAACAAGATCTGTTGCAGGCGCTACACATTAGCGGCGCACTCAGCCTGATCCAACAGGATGCCGCCAGCCTGGATCGCGTTATTCATGAAGGCGGGCGCGGTTTATCCGGTGGGCAGCGGCAAATGATCCTGCTCAGCAGAATGCTGTTACGCCATCCTCAGATTGTGCTGCTCGATGAACCTACTGCGTCCATGGACGAACAGTTGGAAAGTCACGTTATTCACCAATTAAGTAGTTGGCTCACGGGCCGCACGCTGGTTCTCGTGACGCACCGGCCGGCGCTGCTCAAGCTGGTTGACCGCGTGATCGTCATGGATGGCGGACGCATCGTGGCAGATGGCCCGCGTGACCAGATTTTGAAGGCCATCAGCAAACCGGCAGAGACCGCACAGAGCGTGGCCTAAGGGGAGACACAATGAGTAGCATCACGATCCATGATGACCTGAAACGCCAGGGTCGACGCGTATCCGTCATTATCTGGCTCAGTCTGCTGGGGCTAGTCGTCTTTTTTGTCTGGGCCAAATTCGCCGTGCTGGATGAGGTATCGGTCGGGACCGGCAAGGTGACGCCCTCAACCCGCGCCCAGGTGATTGAAAGCCTGGATGGCGGGATCGTCGGTCAACTGTTCGTACAACAGGGTAATGTCGTCGAGAAGGGGCAAGTGCTGGCGCAGTTGGACATCAACCGCTTCCAGTCCGTCTATGGCGAAGCGTTCTCCCGCGTGCAGACGCTACGGGCGTCGGCTGAACGTCTACACGCCGAGCTTAGCGGCGAACCGCTAAAGTTCAGCGAGGAAACCATGAAGGAGCCTGCGCTGGCCGCGCGTGAACGTCAGCTTTATGAATCACGCCTGCGCAATCGCAATGAAACCATCGCCAACCTGCAACAGTCGATGCGGCTGGTCGAGCAGGAGCTACGGATGACAGAGCCGCTGGTGCAGCGCGGGGCCGCCAGCGCCGTCGAAGTGATCCGGTTACGCCGCCAGATAAGTGAAATCCGTGGCAAAATAGACGAAGCCAGCAACCAGTACGCCGTGCGGGCGCGGGAAGAGCAGGTCAAAAACAATGCCGATCTGGAAGCACAGCGGGAAGTGGTTAGTGGAAAAGCCGACCAGCTCAAACGCGCCACCATTACCTCACCGGTACGCGGGATCGTGAAAGATATTCAGGTCACGACCGTCGGCGGCGTGCTGCAACCGGGTGGTAAACTGATGGAGATCGTACCGCTGGAAGATCAGTTGCTGATCGAAACGCGCATCAACCCACGCGATATTGCCTATATTCGGCCGGGTTTGCCCGCTACGGTAAAAATCACCGCCTATGATTCTTCCATCTACGGTAATTTAACCGGCGAAGTCGAAAGCGTGTCGCCTGACACTCTTCAGGATGAAGTCAGGCGCGATCAGTTTTATTATCGTATCTATGTGCGTACCACGCAGGCAGAGTTGACTAACAAAGCCGGGGAAAAATTCCCCATCGTACCCGGCATGGTCGCCAGCGTTGAGATAAGAACGGGACAGAAAAGCGTCTTAGATTATTTAGTTAAACCGCTGAACAAGGTTAATGAGGCGCTGCGCGAACGCTAAGTCAGCCACGCTACAAATCATGCATGACAAACAACAGCGCCGCCGGTTTCCCGTGCGGCGCTGTCATGACAAAACAGCGTAGTAATCAAACTACTTCTTAACGGTAACGTTCTTGATCTGCCATGTGCTGTCACTGGTCAGCTTGACATTCTTCATCGTCACTTCTATCGGCTTTTTGGCATTCTCACCGTTCAGCACCACAATCCCCTTAGTTTCAGACGTCACGTCCTTAAACGTAATGTCGCTCCAGTCTGGGACATTACTCCCTTCTTTTTTCTCATATACCGTATCAATCACGATCGGTTTCGCGACATTCTTCATCACGACATTACTATATCGAACACCATTGACCACCCCAGCAGCCGATTTATCGCTTTTGATGCGCAAACCATTGGTCGTGCCGTTCATCTTCAAATCATCAACCGTGACGTTATAAACGCCCATGGTTTCACTGCCGATCGACATACCATGTCCAGTACCGAAGTCATTATGGAGGATCGAGATATTGCGCGTCTCCGCCCGACCTTTATACGCTTTGATCGCGACGTTATCGTCGCCCGTTGCAATATTGCTGTAGGCAATAGTGATATTTTTTGACGACATCGGATCGATACCATCCGTGTTTCTGGCGGTGGACGGCGTTTTAATCGTGGTTTTCCACGCGGTAAACCCATCACCATCGCTGAAGACGACGTGGAAGTTCGGGGAATTGATTAAGGAAACATTATACAGTGTAAAATTCTTACTCTTATTAATCTGAATCAGCCGAGGGGTATTCTGTTTTAACTTTTTCACTTTGGCATCGGCAGCCAGTTCCCACCAGCTCACCTTTTTATCCTGAAGCTTCACGCCGCCCTGCCCATCAATAGTGCCCGGCCCATAGATTCCGCTATTTGTCGTACTCACGGCAGTAATAAACGCATCACAGCCTTTACCGTTTTTATCGACCACACCACAGGATGAAGGCGCATTCTCAAAAGACTTGGCATTATTCACAGCCCGCAGGGTCACCCCTTTGTCGATTAATAGGCTAACACCTGAAGGCAGAGAGAGTGGACCGCTCAGAAAGACGGAGGTACTCCCTGCGCTTAGCCTTACTGCTTTTCCTTGATCACAATTATTCAGCGCTTTTTGAATCGCGCTGGTTGCCGTACTGCTGTCCGCTTTAAGCGTCGTACAAGCGGATGGTGCTTTCGGTTCACTCACCGTTCGTGAATCAGAAGCCCATGCAGATGCACTAAACAGGCCGATAAGACCCAGTGATAATGATAAAACGCGCTTGCCTGATTGATATTCCATGTCAAACCTCACCTTATAAATGTCCGTAATTTTTCTGTTACTAAAAAGGAATTACGCTTCCTTTAACTTAATAAGAAAAATAAAACTCTTTTATAGAAACTCAAAACTATCGCACATGCATATGTAGATTAATAAAAGTCCATTTACATAAAACCCCTCAATACTTATTAAAAAAACACTGGGTTTTATGCGTGATTAAATTATCACCGCAAAATTAAATGAAACATCAACAGAACGTGGAAACAAACCGAATCCCGTCACGCGCGGAAGTCTGCAGGTGGTAAGATTTTTATCCTTCCTCGATATCTATTTATTACCTTCATTAATAATCTTATAAATATTAATTAAAAACAAATAATTAAATAAAATATAATTAACAATTAATAAAATTAAATTAAAAATAATAACAAAGTAAATTAAATAATATGATTAACCTCAATATTTTTTCTGAATAATTATTAATCCCACACCTACTGCTATATACTTCCCTCGATGCGTTAGGACTCCCTCTTTATTTATTATAAATAAAGAGAAAAAATATCCGTTTAATTTACAAGGAAAAACACATGTTTAAGTATTTAACACCGATATTTTTATGTACGGCTGCTTTTTCTTTTCAGGCTCAGGCTGATGACACCATGCTGATGCTGCTGAAAAAAGATAATGCCACCTATTTAAGCTGGTCTACCGATGCAGGCAATGTTATTCGCCAGGATGTGTATCGCAGCACCAGTAATAACCAGGCTGGCAGCGAAAAAATTGCAGAACTCAATTCCACCGACAGAACCTTTACGGATTTAACCGCTAATCCGAAGTCGGATTATTGGTATTGGGTGGATACAGTTAGCGGTAATAATAACGTCCAAAAGTCTAACGCAGCACAAACGGCACCCGCACCACTGCGCGCCGCTTCACTGAAGGCCGCCAGTTCAGAATGTAAAGCGGGCGCGGTAATTAAAGATAAAACCGTCGACTGCGGCGGTATTACTCTGGGCCTGAGCTGTAAAGGCGACAGCGACAAACAGCCTCCTGTTATCACACTGGAAAATGCCACCATCAAGAACCTGCGCATCTCTGAAAAAGGCGGTTCTGACGGTATCCACTGTAAATCAGGCAATTGCCGGATTGAAAATGTGATCTGGGAAGACGTTTGTGAAGATGCAGCAACCAACCTGGGTAAAACCATGACCATCGTCGGTGGTATCGCCCATAACACCACCAATGGCCCTGGCGGCAAGCCGGACAAAGTGCTGCAACAGAATGCCAAAAACAGCCACACGATCGTACAGGGCAACTTCACCCTGACTGGCCAACACGGCAAACTGTGGCGCTCTTGCGGTGACTGCACCAACAACGGTGGCCCACGTAACCTCACTATCATCAGCGCAACCGTTAACGGCACCATCGACAGTATCGCTGGTGTAAACCGCAACTTTGGTGATGTCGCTGAAATCCGCGATCTGCGTATTAAAAACTATAAAGCCGGCAACCCTAAAGTATGTGAAGAGTTTAAAGGTATAGAAAAAGGGAAAGGAAAAACCGAGAAATATGGCGAGTTCTGGGATAGCAAGAACTGTAAAGTCAGCCGTTCAAACGTGAAAGCCCTGTAATTCAGCTATTAAAATTCATATCTATACCCTAAATAATTCGAGTTGCGTGAAAGCGGCCCTTCAGGGCGAGGCTCAGAGATGAGCAGAGTATTGCCAACGCACAAGCAGCTTGAAGTATGACGGGTATAAACTCCTCTGGGGTCCTGACACATCAACCTTCACCAGACCGTGCTGACAAAGCACGGTCTGTTTCATTTCATCAGCCTTGCTGCAATTCGGTAAATAGCGTGCGCTTCAGTGCCAGCTCAACACCGCGAAGTTCCGCCAGCCCTTTCAACCGCCCAATTGCCGAATAGCCGGGATTGGTCTTCTTTTTCAGATCGTCCAGCATCTGATGCCCGTGGTCTGGGCGCACAGGGATCGGACGACGATCGCCCGCTTTCTGACGCCGCAGCTCTTCCGCCAGGATGGCATTGATGATCGCCACCATGTCCACATCCCCCTGCAAATGCGCCCCTTCGTGGAACGAATTGGGATTATCTTCCCGACAGGTGGCACGCAGATGGGTAAAATGCACGCGATCGGCAAACGTTTCCAGCATGTTAACCAGATCGTTATCGGCACGCACACCGTAAGAGCCGGTACAAAAAGTAAAGCCGTTATGAAGGCTATCGACCGTCTGTTTCAGCCAGCGCATATCGTCGATAGTAGACATCACTCGTGGCAGCCCAAGGATCGGACGCGGTGGATCGTCAGGGTGAATAGCAAGACGGAGGCCGGCTGCTTCCGCAACGGGCACAATTTCACGGAGGAAATGACCAAGGTGCTCACGCAGTTTGGCATGGTCGATACCATCATATTCCGCCAAACGTCCACGGAATTGATCCAGCGTATAGCCTTCTTCAGACCCCGGCAGGCCTGCGATGATATTGCCGGTCAAGCGCGCAATATCCTCTTCGCTCATACCACGGTAGTAGTCAGCAGCCTGTGCCTGCTCATCCGCCGTGTAATCTTTTTCAGCACCGCGGCGTTGCAGGATATGCAGTTCAAAAGCAGCAAAGGCAATATGATCGAAACGCAGCGCTTTTGAGCCATCCGGCAGCACATATTCAAGATCGGTTCGCGTCCAGTCCAGCACGGGCATGAAGTTATAACACACCGTATCAATGCCACACTGTGCCAGATTTCGCAGCGATTGCTGATAGTTAGCAATATGCTGTCGATAATTCCCCGTTTGGGTTTTGATCTCTTCATGAACCGGTACGCTTTCGACCACCGACCACACTAGCCCTTTCGCCTTCAATTCAGCTTTACGCTTTTCAATCTCCTCAACCGACCAGATTTCGCCATTGGGAATGTGGTGCAATGCCGTCACCACGCCGGTCGCTCCGGCTTGCCGAACGTCATCCAGTGAGACAGGATCGTTCGGGCCGTACCAACGCCAGGTTTGTTCCATACCGAGTTACCCTTTTTTTGCCAAGAATAGTTGTTTCGTCAAGATAGTAAAAGCCTACCTCACCGAAACAGGCTGTCAAACAAAACTCGCAAATTGATTGACCAATTACACAAAAAATCCATTTTTTGGACTAACATCATGCGTACTCAGGCGGCAATTGTGAAACGCAAAGTCAGAAATGGGTTATTTGGTCTGATATCTTTTCTCTCCGTACACTGATGCGATGCCGGAGAGAAAATCCACACAGAAAAGGGAATAACGGGGAAATTAAGATTCCAGGCGGGAAGGAACGGACTCGAACAGGTAGCCGTCAAAGGTCGGATCGTCCACATTCGAGATTTCCAGCAGTTTAATTTTTACATTCTCCAGATGCTGCCACATCGCCTGACGCGCCATATTCACATCACGGCGAGATACGGCACGCAGGATCTGTTCATGATCGTCCAACCACTGGCGCTGATAGCTGAAATCATCGGTATGAGAGTGAATTCCCTGCCACATTGGACTGCGCTTACGCGCTTGCCATACCTCATACACCATGTTGGCTAAGACGCTGTTTTGAGTGGACTGTGCCAACAGGCAATGGAACTGTTCATCGGCGCTTTCATCCACGCTGCCGTTCTCAAGCGATGCCCTTTCCTGTTCAATGGCCTGTCGCATTTTCACAATGTCACTTTTGGTGGCCTGCATCGCAGCAAATGCGGCAACCTCGCCTTCCAGCAGTTGGCGCGCCTGCATCAGCTCGAAAGGGCCATAGCCGCTGTCGACTACGCTATCTTTCCCCTGCGCGGTCGGGAGTTGCATAACATAAACGCCCGAACCTTTGCGTACCTCAATCAGCTTTTCCAGCTCCAGCATGATCAGGGCTTCACGTACCACGCTACGACTAACGTTGTAGGTTTCAGCAATATCACGCTCGGGAGGCAAGCGATCGCCAATCTGATAGTTTCCTTTCAGAATTTCCGCGCGAAGATTGTCACCAATCTGCTGATATAAACGCATACCGCCATCCCTTTATTCAACATCGGCCATCGTAATATTGGCCTGACCAAAAGACAGAAAAAACGCCTAATTTGTCCGAAGTATAACATGAAGCCCCACGACGCAAACCACAAAGGCAACGGGTTACCTTTTCAATGCGCCTCACAGCGCCGCACGTTGAGTGCCATGCTTGCTAAATAATTTCAGATATAGTGATGTCGAATCGCCCTATCCCATTAGCTATCAGGTTGATGTTGCCAGCAGGCAAGGAGAATAAATGACAATAAACGTATTCCGGTTCGTTTCGTGGCCAATCTGGAAACGGGTGATGGTAGGTTTGTTTGCCCTCGTGGGCGTGCTTTTTATGGTGGGGTGCAACAGCAATCCACGTGATATGACGCCCTTAGGGCAACCATCATTCGAGCGCTATCAGCAGGAAACGACACGCTGGGTAGAGCAGCATCGCGCCTTCCAAACCACCGATAAACAACTGGAATTACGCTGGAATACCCCCAGTGAAACCCGCCCTGCGGGTCAACCGCATAAGGCGATTTTACTGGTGCATGGACTGGGGGATTCCCCCGGTTCGTTCATTGACATAACACCGAAATTGGTCAAACAGGGCTTTCTGGTCAGAACCGTTTTGCTGCCGGGACACGGCACGCGCCCCTCCGATCTGCTGCACGTCACCGTTGATGACTGGCGCAAAGTGGTCACCGAACAGGCGGCAATCCTCAGTAAAGAGGTGGATGAGGTCTATCTGGGCGGCTTTTCCACTGGCGGCAATCTGGTATTGGAATATGCGTCACAACACCCTGAAATCAAAGGGCTGGTGCTGTTTTCACCCGCGATTAAATCCAACGAAAAATACGATTTCATGACGCCACTGCTGTCCATATTTACCGACTGGCTAATGCCGCCGCGCCCTGGGTATCCTGAGCAGTTAGCGACCCGCTACATGCGCGTACCGACTAACGGTTTCGCCCAATATTACTATTCCAGCAGCGGTGTTCGTTCACAACTGGCTAAAAAACCTTATGACAAACCCGTGTTAATCGTTCTGGCGGAGCATGATTCCGTCGTCGATACGACCTATATTGTCAACATGTTCGATACGCAGTTTACCAACCCACGCAGTCGTCTGATCTGGTACGGCGATCGCCCTGCCGGGGTACATTCTTCGCGCGTGTTAGTGCGTACAGGTTCGTTGCCTGAATGGCGTATCAGCCAACTCTCACATATGTCGCTCCTGTTTTCACCAGAGAATAAGGAATACGGCAAAGCAGGCTCAATCGTTATTTGCGCCAACGGACAAACCAATAACGACCTGACGGCCTGCGCGGATCGCAGCACGCTGTGGTATTCCGACTGGGGATATATAGAAAGTGGTAAAACCCATGTGCGCCTGACCTTCAACCCCTATTTCGACTGGCAAAACCAGATCATGCTCAACGTATTAGACGCACAATAACCTTACCCCAAACGGGGAGTTGTCATCATTTGGTCATCAAGGGCGGGTATTTTGACTTAAAGACAAATCCGCCCAAAGATTAACCATGATCGCCATGCCCGTTCCTTGCGCCCGACCACTCCTCCGGGGTACTCCGGTGGCGCGAGATCTTTGTATTCCTCTGCCGGATGTTTCTCCTGACACCGACAATGCCACCGTATTGCAGTTGTTCAGTAAAAACAAAGAATGGGTCAGCCTGCCTGTTGTAGAGGATGGACGTCCTTTTGGCTTAATCAACCGCCACATTTTTCTCTCCCAAATGTCCCGCCCTTTTTATCGCGAACTGTATGACAAAAAGAGCTGCATCGCGTTTATGGATAAAAACCCGCTGATTATCGATGCGCTGGCGTCGTTAAACGACGTCGCCGATCAAACGGTGATCACTGGTGACAAATCACTGACGGACGGCTTTATGATCACCGAAAACGGGCGTTATATCGGTATCGGACTCGGCATCGATCTGATCAAGGCCGTATCGGATATGCATTTGCGCCAACATCAGCAGATTATGCAGAGCATCGAATATGCCAGCGTGATTCAGGCTGCAATGCTGACGACATCAACACAGGCGATGTCTCGTTCTCTGGCCGACTGGTGCTTAGCTTGGGAACCACGGGACTGTGTTGGCGGTGATTGTTATGCCTTTAAAACCTATCAAAACGGCTGGCTTGCCGCCGTGGCAGATTGTACCGGGCACGGCGTACCCGGCGCATTTATGACCTTGATTTTCGCTTCTGCATTGGAACAGGCGCTGACCCAGCACGGTCCAATGCTACCCGCGCAGCTATTACAAGCGATCAACCGCCATATCAAAGACACGCTGGGACAACGTGACGAAGCTCGCCAGCTTTCTACTTCTAATGACGGCTGCGACGCAATGCTGGTGTTCTGCGACATGACGCGAAACACGCTGACGTTTTCCGGTGCACGGATGCCCGCATTTATGCTGCAAAGCCGTACTGGACAACTGACGCCACTTCAGTGCGATCGAATGGGTATCGGCTATACCGAAACACCTTATGACTACCAGTGGTCAAGCTACGAATTACCGCTGCATGATAATGATATGTTTTTTACCACCACGGATGGATTGACGGATCAAATTGGCGGAGAACGCAGGATTATGTTTGGTAAACGACGGCTACGAGAGCATCTCCAACACTATCAAAACCAACCCATGCGTGAGCTGGCGAACCAGCTCCTATCAGCGCACAAGATCTACCAGGGCGATCAGACCCGACGAGATGATTTAACCTTTTGGGGCTTCCGACATTGTTCGGCTTTTGTTTAATCAGGTAGAAAGAATGATGCCAGACATCAAATACACCGAGTTCTTTTCACCCTCTCATCAGCATGACATTACGCTGTATTACGTGGGCTATTTTTCACAAAATATCATCAGTTCACTGGCTGAAACCATGAGGCTACAACTGGAGAAAAAGCAGCTTCCTGCCAGTATCCGTCGCAGACTATTCTCCACATTCGTGGAAATGGTACAAAATATCACTCGCTATTCCGCTGCACAGTTAACCGCGTTCGATCACCCCGTTGAGGTACGTCATGGCTCCGTGTGTCTGGGTTACGAAAATGGGAAGTATTTCCTGTTATGCGCCAACCCGGTAAGCCCCGACGATGTAGAGAAACTGCGGGGGCGTCTTGAACCGCTGCGTGGTATGACGCTTGATGAAATCCGACTCGCCTACAAGGTCTCTCTGCGCGATGAAACCCCGTCATCAAGCAAAGGCGCGGATATGGGTCTGTTGACCGTCGCACGTGATGCCAGTGAGCCACTCCAGTTTACGTTTCGGGCCGACGCATCAACGGGGCTATCTACGTTTTATCTGAAGGCAATCATTTGACATGAAAAATATAACGACCATAAGCAACCTCCATATTTCGGGGACATCCTGTACCCCAACTGTTGATTTTCACTTTGACACACACCGTCTTTATCTTTCCGGCGAATCTTATCCTGAGAATGCGGCAGCGTTTTATCGCCCGTTGCTCACCGAGATTCAGGCATACCTGTACAAATTGACGGTTTGCGCAGAAACCATGCCGCCCGATGAGGCTCTGCCGAACATCGAAATACACGTCTCCCTGATTTACTTCAACAGTTCTAGCACCAAGATGCTGTTCAGTTTGTTCAACCTGCTGAATCAGGCTGCGGAACAGACGTTATCGATTGTACTGTATTGGTATTACGACAAAGACGACGATATTGCGGAAGAATTTGGTGAAGAACTTCACATCGATTTTCCTGCCCTGACCTTTCACAGCACGATTTTGAGTGATAACCATGAGCACAATTGACTTGTTTACACCGGAATACGACATTCTGCTCGCCGCGCGCAACATCGCTAACCAGCAGGAGAGACCTGCTGAAGTCTATCGCGACACGCTGCTGGCATTAACCGACCATTACCAGCGATTGGTCAGAGAGTCGTATCGCCTGATTTCACGCAGCGATCGGGCAGAGAAGGAGCTGAACCGCCTGAACGCGCAGCTTAACCAACTGGCAGTCGAGCTAGAATACAAAGCCAGCCACGATCCATTAACCAGCGTGTATAACCGCGGTGCGATCATTGAACGCATAAACCATGCGCTGGAACGCAATCAGGCAGCACTCATCGTGTTGGATATCGACCATTTCAAACAGGTGAATGATACCTATGGCCATCCGACCGGCGATGCCGTGATCTGCGATCTGGTGTCACGTGTGCAACACGTCCTGAGTACCACCAGCAGCATTGGTCGCGTGGGTGGCGAAGAGTTCACTATTCTGCTGGAAGGGCACACGCTCATGCAGGCCGTCGCCCTCGCCAACCAACTCCATCACGATCTCAACAGGATGCCGCTCAGCGTACTGCCACAGCAGCGCGTCACCGCCAGTTTTGGCGTCAGTTGGGCACCGCAAAAGACCAGTTTCGATGCGCTATACGGTGCGGCAGACATTGCGCTTTATAAAGCCAAAGAAAAAGGAAGAAATAGGGTAGAGTTTCAATAAGTCATCGACCGGGCGATTGCCGTCGCCCTGACTCACGACCATAATAGTGGATATCGGCCCATCCGAGACAAATTCCCCTATGCGATTCGATTTAACCGATCTCCGGCTGTTTCTCAATATTCAGAAAGCAGGCAGCATTACCAGTGGCGCAGCGGCATCCAGCCTCACTGTGCAGGCCGCCAGCGAGCGAGTTCGGGGCATGGAAGATGAACTCGGCGTTCCGCTGCTTTGGCGCTCGAAAGCGGGTACTTCGCTCACCGATGCGGGATTTTCGCTGGCACACCATGCCCACCTTATCCTGCATCAGGTAGAACATATGCGCAGCGAATTACATCAATACGGCAAAGGGCTGCGCGGTCATATTCCCCTATTGTGCAACTCTGCTGCACTGAGCGAGTATTTACCTGTTCTGCTGGGGCAATATCTGGTGGCCTGTCCGCAGATATCCGTATCGGTGAATGAAAAACTCAGCCGCGATATCGTCGATGCGATTCGCAACCAAACCGCCGACCTCGGCATTGTGGCCGACTCTGTGACGCTAGACGGACTGGAAACTCGCCCGTTCCGTCAGGATGAACTGGTGGTCGTCGTTCCGCAAAATAGCGCATGGACTGGGGAGAAGCGGCTAAGCCTTTCTGACATCGCTGACGCCGAATTTGTCGGGCTTAGCGACGGTGCAGCATTGCAGGAACACATCGATGAGCATGCCAGAAAGCTGGGGAAACGTCTGAATTATCGCGTGCGTCTTGCCAGTTTCGATGCCGTCACGCAGGTGATCCACAGCGGTATCGGCATTGGTATTCTTCCACGACATGCCGCACAGCGCATGATGAAACCGTTGGCTATTCACATCATTCCGCTGTCAGACGACTGGGCGACACGTAATCTGGTTGTCTGCGCTCGCCAGTTTTCCGCTTTGCCCGGCTATGTTCAAAATTTCGTCGCGTTTATTACCGAAGCGCACGCAGATTAGAGCAGCCCGCGTGCCGCCATGTACCCACCCAACGCAATCAGCCCGATAAAGAAGCAGCGCCGGAAAACTGGTTCGCTAATAACATGGCGCAAGCGTTGCCCAATCATCATGCCCAACAGAGCAGGAACTAGCACCAGCATCGACTGCCAGAGATCGATGCCCTCTAGCCCAATCCCCCGCATAAGCTGTAACGCCAGCCCCAGTGTAGAGACGGTAAACGCCAGTCCCAATGCCTGAACCAGATCGTTTTTATTGAGCCGCAGGCATTGCAAGTAAGGCACGGCGGGAATCACGAAAACCCCCGTTGCCGCTGTGATTGCACCCGTGATGTAGCCCACCAGCGGCGAGAGCCAAATTTCATGACGACCTGGCTGCGGCAAGGTGGTTGCCACAATGCCCCACAGGCCGTAAACCACCAAAATGCCGCCGAGCGCCGCGCTCGTCCATGACGATGATGACGTTAGCGCAGGTAGTCCGTTCCAGAACGTCCCAATAATAATGCCGACAAATAGCGACCAAAACCGCTTAATCAGGCTGAGAAAGGCAGGGCCGCAGACGAGTTGCCAAATGTTGGTCACCAGCGACGGAATAATCAGCAGCCCTGCCGCACTGGCTGCGGGCATCACCAGCGTTAACAGACCCATGGCGATTGTTGGCAATCCCAGGCCAATCACGCCTTTCACCACGCCAGCCAGCAGGAACACCGCTATCATCGTCGTCATTTATTGCCTCGGTTTGCAACGTCATAGTAGGAAGAACCCTACGCAGGAATAGTCCAATGAGGGCACTGCTGGTGTCTATGCGGATTTTATTGAGGTTGATTCAGGGGAAATTGGAGATAAAGGAAGGATTGGGATTCTCGGAGTCACATATTTATGCAGGCTCAGAGACCGTTTCGTGCGCAACAATATCGCTATTCTCATGCTACCTCGTAGCACGCGCCCGACGCAGGGCGCTCAGTCGCCGCCGCCCTGTGAACCCTGGCTTCCGGCTAAATTATATCGCTGCGCGATGCCTTCGTCGGTATCAGACTTAACGGACCGCTTGCGACACGTTTACTCGCCCCATAAATGGGACTCGCCCTTCGGGCCAGCACAAGTGCTGTTCAAAAACGTCTCTGACGTTTTTGTCCGACGTGGCGCAAGCTTGAGCCGCATCCATGCGGCTCATCCTAAGCCTGCTATCTCCTCAGCATAATTTCTTACGCCGGATAACAGCCAGACCCGATGGCATTCTTACATTGTGTATAAGGAGTTGCCCTTGCGAAAGAGAAGACGGATACAGCATAAGCAGTATCCGCAAATATCTTAGCGCGCGCGGCCTACAGCCTCACCGAGTTGCCATACTGCCATCGCGTAGTGCGTGCTGTGGTTGTAGCGCGTGATGGCATAGAAGTTCGGCAATCCGTACCAGTATTGATAACCCGTGCCGATGTCCAGCCGTAGCAGGCTAGCTTCACTGTATCCCGCCAACGAATGCTGTGGTGCCAACCCCGCAGCCTGAAGTTCAGTGAGCGAGTAACGGGTATTAAAACCGTTCGGGAGCAGCGGCGCCTGACCGTTTGCTTGCACCGCGACAGGCGCGCCCTTCACCCAGCCGTGCGCTTTGAAATAATTGGCGACGCTGCCAATCGCATCCACCGGATCCCACAGGTTGGTATGTCCGTTGCCATCAAAATCCACCGCGTAATTCTTGAAGGATGAAGGCATAAACTGCCCGTAGCCCATCGCACCAGCGTAAGAGCCACGCAGGCTGAGCGGATCGTTGCCTTCTTTACGCGCCATCAGCAGGAAAGTTTCCAGCTCGCCCGCAAAGTAATCGGCACGTCGCGGGTAATCAAACGCCAGCGTTGCCAGGGCATCAATGATGCGCGTTTTACCCATCACTCGGCCCCAGCGGGTTTCAACGCCAATAATGCCAACGATGATCTCAGGCGGAACGCCATAAATGTTCTGGGCACGCTGTAGTGCATCCTGATATTGATTCCAGAACGCTACGCCGTTCTGCACGTTATCTGGCGTAATAAACTGATTACGGTAGCGGTTCCAGGCACCGTTCGGCCCTGAAGGGGGTCGAGATGTCGGGGCTTGCTTATCCATCAGACGGATCACCCAGTCCAGACTTTTCGACTGAACCAGCACATCATGCAGTTGCTGGCGATTAAAACCGTGGTCCAGCACCATTTTATCGACAAACCGTGCAGTCGCTGGGTTAGTCGCAAAATCGCCGCCTAGCGGATGGACATTGTGTACAGGTTCAAGCAGGAAATCGCCTTTGAAAGGATTACCCGAAGGTGCCTCTGCGGGAGGGGGGGGAGCCGGCTGACTGCTACAGGCAGAGAGCAAAACGAGCAGAGGGAGAAAACGAACCAAATGACGCATCAGATATCCGTATAGCCAGGTAAGAAATCAATATCAGCTATGGTAAAGGATTGTCTGATGTGAAAAAACCAGCCAGAGGTGAAAAAGTGCCGCGCGTCGACCAGAGGGGAAACCGACGCGCGTCATCACACCTGAATCAGTTTTTCTTCACAAATTCGGATTTCAGTTTCATCGGACCAAAACCGTCGATTTTACAATCAATGTTGTGATCGCCTTCTACCAAGCGAATCCCTTTCACGCGGGTGCCGATTTTCAGTGGGGTCGAACTGCCTTTGACTTTCAGATCTTTAATGACCGTCACCGTATCGCCATCCGCCAGCAGGTTGCCATTGGCATCTTTTACCACTAACACATCATCCTGCGCTGGTACATCGCCTGCCGCCGACCACTCATTCCCGCATTCAGGGCAGTTAAGCATTTCGCCCTCTTGCCAGGTATATTCAGAACTGCATTTCGGACAATGAGGTAACTGTTGCATGATAAACTCCTGAAAAATTCACAATAAAAAAGCAATAAATATCATTAGGTAATCACCTTATTTCCGATATTTTACCCTTTTATGACTGTTTTTAATAGTGAAGCTGAGTTTATCGCGACTTTACAGCCCGTCTGACACCGTTTCTCGCCTTGCTGCCAGAAACGCAATTAATGCTTCTTGCGTAAGCGCTTTGGAATACAGCCAGCCCTGTGCATAGGCTACGCCAAGGCTTTTCAGGTAGGTTTCCTGAATCAGGGTTTCGACACCTTCGGCAACAATTTGTTGGTTAAGACAATGTGCCATGCTGACGATATGAGACAGTACAATGTCGCCAGGTGAATGATTATTAATATTCCAGACAAAAGATTTGTCAATTTTAAGCTTATTGGCTTTGACCCGTTCAAGATACGACAGCCCGGCATACCCAGTACCAAAATCGTCAATGGCGACATCAATGCCTTTCTGTTGGTACAATTCCACCATCAATCCGGCCTTTTGTGGTTCGATCATTGATGACTCGGTTAATTCGACATTGATATTCGTCCCTTCAAGACCGCATACGGCAATATACTCCACTAGATAATTGAAAATGGAAATATCTTCAAATTCCGCGGCCTCAAGATTAATAGAAACAAACATCTCAGGATAATTTTTCTTCAGTACGCAGGCCGTTTTTAACGCCTCATCAATGACGTATAACGTCAGTGCATTCATCAACCCCACCTGACGAATCATGGGAATAAAAGAGTCCGGCATAATTACGCGCCCGTCCGAATGACACCAGCGAATTAACGCTTCACACCCCACAACCCGTGCGGTATTCAGTTCAATAATCGGCTGATAATGCAATTCGAACTCTTTGCGTTTCAAGGCCTGATTAAGAACATAACGTGGGCTCTGGATAGTCAGTGTTCGCCGAGAGATCAACGCGGAAAGCAGCAGGGAAAGGAGAAGAAAAAGAGGCAGAAAAGAGAAAAAAATCGTCAGGTAGCGTGCGGTACTCACAGGTTTATCAGCACTCACCGCCAGAGCAAGATCGCTGTTTGATAACGGTTTCAGAACATAATACTTATTATCAATATAAAATCTATCGGCCCGATTTTCTCCCGTTATCAGTCGGGGAAAAGCGCTACCATCGATCGAATCCGACAAGATAATCTGCCCATTCTGTTTTTTTCTTTCCAGCAATGCACGTCGGATATTATAGCTATGGGAGGGAATATCCAGAAATGAACGCGGATTTAACACAACAAAATGATGCGTTGCGCCAACGTAAATCATTCTCTTATTACGGTTCAGCAGGCTTTCAACGTTATACCAAACCCCATAGGCGTTTTTATAGACAAAATCAGGCTCGGAAAGAAATAGGGTATTAATGTCGTTCAGCATCGAAGAACAGCGAGGCCGATTCCCGTCGATATAGACCACATCCTGAATATAATCATTGTCGTAAGCCGCCTTGCGGAGCATATCCAGGTGAGAATTATCGCAATAGGGCAAACTATATTCTTCTAACCTATCCAGCGCGGAAGTCGCCTGCACCATTATTTCGCCAGCATGTTCAAGCGTGAGGTTAGAAAAAGTCTCCACGTCCCCTTCAAATTGTTTGAGTGTGAAAGTCGAATGAGCCTCAAGTACCAACGCAAAAAACAAAGCCAGGATAAAAAATAGGCTGGAAGACAATAAGAAAAAACCATTCTTAAAATAGAGCGTTTGAAAATAAGCTAACAGGTTCTTTCTCATAGGGAAGGCGACGTATCATCATCACGAGAAATCCAACATAGCACATAACCCTTCCCGACAATGTATGGATATCCTAAATAATTATGATTTCAGAGCCTCGATAGCAGGATTGCCAGCCGCGTTCTGGCCTGGCTTGTTCTGCTATAAGTGCTTTTAAAAAGCCACGTAAATCATCAAATGCCATACTCAGATTCCTTTCTTCCGAATGTGTTACAGAATAATTAGTCTAGTTGCTACACCCGATGCTGCAAGAAACTTGCGAGTCTCCTCGCGCCTCCGATCAATAGTAGAAAAATCGGATACGCATCCTTATCTCAGTCTGGTAACGTCACTCTGGCGCAAAATAACGACCAGCAATGGTAAGATAGCGCACTCGTAGGTGATGTTTTTCATCTGTCAGTCAGTATACTTCTGGCATTCCATTTCAATGCTCAGGTGGCGAGCCATCAGCAAGGTTTACCATTAAGCCCAGCGCCATCACCTGAACGAACAAAAGCGTTAAGACTGAGTAAAATCAATATGAATGAAGCCACAGAGAAGGACTTCACCGCCCACACGCCGATGATGCAACAGTACTTTAGGCTAAAGGCTGAGCATCCAGAAATCCTGCTGTTTTACCGCATGGGCGATTTTTACGAGCTGTTCTATGACGATGCCAAACGGGCTTCTCAACTGTTGGATATTTCGCTGACGAAACGCGGCGCTTCCGCAGGGGAACCGATCCCGATGGCGGGTGTTCCTCATCATGCTGTTGAGAACTACCTCGCCAGACTGGTGCAAATGGGTGAATCCGTCGCAATCTGCGAACAGATCGGCGATCCGGCCACCAGCAAGGGACCAGTGGAACGTAAAGTCGTGCGTATCGTCACGCCGGGAACCATCAGCGACGAAGCCCTGTTGCAGGAAAAGCAGGATAACCTGCTGGCAGCAATCTGGCAGGACGGTCGGGGGTTTGGTTACGCCACGCTGGACATCAGCTCTGGACGTTTCCGCGTGAGCGAACCGGCGGATCGGGAAACCATGGCAGCCGAGCTACAGCGCACCAATCCGGCAGAATTGCTCTATCCAGAGTCCTTTGAGTCCATGGATTTGATCGAAAATCGCCATGGGCTCCGCCGTCGTCCGCTGTGGGAATTTGAACCCGATACCGCACGCCAGCAGCTTAACCTGCAATTTGGTACCCGCGATCTGACTGGTTTTGGCGTAGAGCAGGCGAAGCTCGCGCTGCGGGCAGCAGGATGCCTGCTGCAATACGCGAAAGACACACAGCGAACTTCCCTGCCGCATATTCGCGGTATTACGATGGAACGCCAGCAGGACGGCATCATCATGGATGCGGCCACACGCCGTAACCTTGAATTGACGCAAAATCTGTCCGGCGGTGTGGAAAATACGCTGGCTGCCGTGTTGGACTGCACCGTGACGGCAATGGGAAGCCGGATGCTGAAGCGCTGGATCCACATGCCTAGTCGCGATATTGATGCGCTCAAACAGCGCCAACAGGCTATCAGTGCGTTGCAGGAGATCACGCCCGACCTACAACCCTATATGCGGCAGGTCGGCGATCTGGAACGTATTCTGGCACGCCTTGCTTTACGCACAGCACGCCCACGCGATCTCGCGCGTATGCGCCATGCTTTCCAGCAGTTTCCCGCTATTCGTGAACAGCTTGCGCCGTTGGAGACCGACTCCGTTCGCCGTTTGGTCAGCCTGATTGGCCAATTTGATGAACTGCGTGATTTGCTGGAACGCGCCGTTGTCGAAGCACCACCCGTGCTGGTACGCGACGGCGGGGTCATCGCGCCGGGCTACCATGCAGAATTGGATGAGTGGCGTGCGTTGGCTGACGGAGCCAGCGATTATCTGGACCGTCTGGAAATTCGCGAACGTGAAAAACTGGGGCTTGATACGCTGAAAGTCGGCTTCAATGGTGTGCACGGCTATTACATTCAAGTTAGCCGAGGTCAGAGCCATCTGGTGCCGATCCACTACGTCCGTCGCCAGACGCTAAAAAATGCCGAACGCTATATCATTCCCGAACTAAAAGAATACGAAGACAAGGTTCTGACCTCGAAGGGTAAGGCGCTGGCGCTGGAAAAAGCACTCTACGATGAGCTTTTCGATCTGATGCTGCCTCATCTGGCAGAGCTTCAGCAGAGTGCAACAGCATTAGCCGAGCTGGATGTACTGGCGAACCTGGCCGAGCGTGCCGATACGTTGAATTACGTCTGCCCAACGCTGAGTGATAAACCCGGCATCAAAATCACGGGCGGTCGTCACCCTGTCGTAGAGCAAGTACTGCGTGAGCCGTTTATTTCGAACCCCCTGTCGCTATCGCCACAGCGTCGTATGCTGATTATTACCGGCCCCAACATGGGGGGGAAAAGTACCTATATGCGTCAGGCTGCACTGATTGTACTGATGGCGCATATCGGCTGCTTCGTGCCTGCGGATCAGGCGGTCATTGGCCCCGTCGATCGTATTTTCACCCGCGTGGGTGCCGCAGACGATCTGGCATCCGGTCGTTCGACCTTTATGGTAGAAATGACGGAAACAGCGAATATTCTGCACAACGCCACGGAAAACAGTCTGGTACTGATGGACGAAATAGGCCGTGGCACCTCAACCTATGACGGTTTGTCGCTAGCCTGGGCCTGCGCTGAGAATCTGGCGAACCGCATCAAAGCCATGACGCTGTTTGCAACACACTACTTTGAGCTGACTACCCTGCCGGAAAAAATGGAAGGGGTAGTGAATGTGCATTTAGATGCGCGTGAACACGGCGATACCATCGCCTTCATGCACAGCGTACAAGACGGAGCAGCCAGCAAAAGTTATGGTCTAGCTGTCGCGGCACTGGCAGGTGTACCAAAAGAAGTGATTAAACGCGCTCGTCAGAAGCTGAAGGAGCTGGAAACGTTATCGAATAATGCGTCATCCAGCCATATCGATGGTGCGCAGTTGGCGCTACTGAGCAATGATGAGCCGTCACCAGCGATGGAAGCGCTGGAAGCCATCGACCCTGATGCGCTCACGCCACGTCAGGCGTTGGATTGGTTGTATCAGCTAAAGAAAATGCTCTAACGCGAGTTAGAATGGGGGATATCGATAGCAAAAAGGCACTGAAATCAGTGCCTTTTCTTTTCAACATCACGTTAGCCTATGAATCGCAGTTTAGATCTGCGTTCATCAGGGCTTTATTTTTACCATCAGGCACCACGGCCTTCACCATTTGGCCTTCTTCCATCGACGGAATAACGGCAAAATGAGCAGGGAGAACAAGCAGTACCGCCTGTCCGGCTGTATTCCTTATACGAAAATATTGTCTTTCCAGCTCGGCACTATCTTCCATCACGAAGGTTTTTCCCGTCGCACAATCCGAAAACGTCGCGACATCCGCCATATAGCGGTACATCCCCTTCATCAGCATCGGCGTTTTGGGCAGCGGTTGTTCGGACACCGTTAATTGACGAGGAAGCGGCGAATTGATGGGCTGCCCTTGTTCATCCAACAACTCCAGACCTTTATCAACCGGACGGAAGTAATGTTTTTCGCCTGAACGTTCCGTCAGCACCAGCTTATCGGCCGTGCGACGCCACTGACCATAGGCAGCGAAAACGTTCTCTCCTGGCAGGGTCGTCTTATACTGCTTGTGCAGAATAAACGTCCCATCTTTTTCCAAAAATAGTGACGTATCAACCCCTTCACAGTCCGCACAAGGCAAAACACCGCGATAGCTTTGCGCCATGGGCGTAAGGGGCTCTTCCTGAACTTGTGAGCGGGTATGGCACCCGATCAATCCAGAAACCCCCGCCATCAACAGCACACCGATAGCCAGTTTTTTCATCATTATTTTTCTGTCCCTCTGTCCTGTTTTCCCATTCTTACTCAATGTGCTGGAACATACCCAACGCGTTATCATCCCTGAGTCAGAGGAATTTTCCACTCAGAAAATGCTATTTCAAGACTATTCTTATCGTCAGACAGCCAGATCGTGCCGTCCTGGATCGTTGCCTGCAATGACATGGTGCGCTGGACCAGCCCGGCAATCTGAGCCAGTTGATTATCATCTAAAAAGCGGACAGCTAGATTCTTGTACCCAGAAACTTTACCCGATATGGCGCTCCACCAAACCAGTGCTGCACGCTCGCTGTAGGCATACAGCACCACAGAACGAGACTGGTTGCAGGCTTTTTTGAGCCGTTTTTCATCAGGTAAACCTAGTTCAATCCACAACTCCAGCTCCATCGTATCATTACGTCGCCAGATTTCTGGCTCGTCATCTGCGCTAAGCCCTTTGGTAAAGCGCAAATTTTCATCAGCATGACAGATCCACGCTAAAAGCCGCAGCATCATCCGTTGCTCAGTTTCAGAGGGATGCTGCGCTATCGTCAGGTTCGCATCGTGGAAAAAATTCCGATCCATATCGGCGATATTGATTACTGCTTTGTAAACCGTTGCTTTTAGTGCCATCAGTGACCTCGTTTTTATTCCCCCTAGTTTACTTGAGTTAGCGTCATCCTCACAGTAAAGGTGATATCCGCCACGTAACCGATAGATTAGGTCTCTAAGGACTACTGATATCCTGTTAATCCCTATGCTATAGTCGGTTTGATAAATAGAGTTTATCTTCGTAGGCTTACAACATCGCGCGCACAACGAGTGATGATGCATGAATATCTACCGAGCTAAGCTTTTAAGGGAGGATATAGTGCAAGAATACTGTGAATTAGTACGTCGCTTATACGCAGAGATCGCCAGTGGCGATCTGGGCTATATACCCGATTCGCTGGGTTGTGTTTTGAAAACCCTGGATGGCATTGCCGCGAATGAGGCATTGCCATCCTCCGTCAGGGAACAGGCCGCTTTTGCCGCCGCTAACTTATTGGTGAGTGATTATGTCAATGAGTAATGAATATCAACCCATCAACTGTGATGATTACGACAGCCTGGAAGCCACCTGTCAGCAGAGCCTGACGCTGACGCTGGAACTACGTAATGGTGAAGTTGTGACCGGTAAAGCCAGTGACATGATCTCACGTAAGCAGATCGAATATCTGGTGATTGAAGCCTCCGGCACAACGCGTGAACTGCGTCTCGATCACATCGTCAGTTTCAGTCATCCTGAAATCGGGAAAGTCGTCGTCAGCGAATCCTGACAAACCTCTCCTTCCATTTAGCGGCAAACGCTGAAGAAATGTATCCAAAACGGACAACGCAGGTTGTCCGTTTTTACTTCGAGGCTAACTAATATCAATTTCTTCTCTTGGCGTTTTCCCTAGGCTTATTTTTCCCAAACTTGTTTTTCCCATGTAATGTGCCACACAGGTTGATGTTCTCTCACCTGCCCTGCTTGCGTCACAAATCGCCCCACGGCGGCAATCAGTTGCTCGTTGTAGAACACCAGCGGCGTCCGGTCGCGCCACCAGGGCGGAACACCTAGCTCCTGCCAGAGTTTCTTGATTTGCCGACCATGTACTCTGCCGACAATATGCACGGTTCTACTGGTCGAGAAGCGAATACTCACCACCTCGCCGTCTTCCGGCGCACGAATCACGATCCCACTATCACCCAGCAACAGCGTACCCAAGTTGTCAGGGAGAGATAACGGGCATGACGTCGGCTGCCATGGCAGAATGCAGTCTTTTAGCGACGGCATCATCGGTAGCAGGTAGAGATGTTGGCGAAACCGGCGGATCTGCATCTGATTCAACTGCAATACCGGCTCCGCATCCTGACGACTCGTCGCCACCTCATCCCAAAGCCGTTGCAACTGATCGCGCGCGGGCATCGTCGCCCCTTGCTGCGCCAGCCAGCGCCGCAAGAGTGCAAAACGACGCACCGGACTTAGCGGAAGCAGGCCGTCAATACTCAGCGCACCATCCGGTTGACATAACGCCTGCAACGATTCCTCCAGCAACTCATCGAGCAATTGTTCCTGTTCGGCACACAACTGGGCGCTACGCGTCACGGCGGAAGCGAAATGCGGCCAGCGCTGTGTCAGTCGCGGTAAGATCTGGCGGCGTAGAAAATTGCGGTCAAAACGTTCATCCTGATTGCTGTCGTCCTCAATCCAACTGAGCTGATGCCGCTGTGCGTAAGCTTCCAACTGGAGACGAGAAACCCCTAACAGCGGACGCACAAGCCGATGATGGCCCAACATACTGTTTGCCGCCATCGCAGACAATCCGGCAGGCCCGCTGCCGCGTTTAAGCGCCAGTAAAAAGGTTTCGCTCTGGTCATCAAGGTGCTGCGCCGTCAACAGTGTTTCTCCTTCTTGCAGATGCGCCTGCAGCGCCCGATAACGCGCCGTTCTGGCCGCCGCTTCAATACCGCCATTCTGCGCCTCAACCGTCACCGGCAGCGAAGCAAACGGCACCTGCCAGCGTTCACACTGCTGGCGACAATGTTCAGCCCAGCTATCTGCCAGCGGATTTAAGCCGTGATGGATGTAAGCCGCGCGAATAGCCAGCCCAGAGCGTTGACGCACCGCCACCAACAGATGCAGCAACACGCTGGAGTCCAGACCACCGCTGTAGGCCAGCAGGATCGGCCCGCATCCGGCCGTTTGCGTCACAATCGTCTGGAGCAATCCATCGTCAGGTTCAGTGCAGTTCACGGCATCAGATCTCATACAGTTCTAAGGGCAAGCCGTCAGGATCGGAGAAGAACGTGAAGCGCTGCTGCGTTTCAGGATCGATCCTTACGGGTTCACAGACGACACCAGCCTGCATCAAAGAGGCAATGGCCTGTTCAACGTCAGCCACGGCAAAAGCCAGGTGGCGTAGACCACATGCCTCCGGCCGACTAACTCGTTCGGGTGGATAAGGGAAAGAAAATAGCTCAATGGTGTAACCCCCATTCAGCGAGAGATCCCCTTTCCACGACTGCCGCGCGGTACGGTAGATCTCATGGTTTAGCGTGAATCCCAGCACATCACAATAAAATGCCTTGCTGCGTGCATAGTCAGAGGCAATCACCGCAATGTGATGGACATTGAGCAGCTTAAGCATTATTCAAACCCTCATAGCAAAAAATCCGCTGTCATTGCTGACAACGGATTTTCAGAGTAACGCCAGAATAGCCTGATTGATAATACTACAATCAATCAGACAATCACGTCATCAGCAGTAACCACTGTACTTAACAGTAACCATAGTTCATCAGACGCTGATAACGGCGGTTCAACAGTTCTTCTTCCGTCAGACCGTCGAGATCGAGCAGATCGGCCAGCAGTTGCGCCTTCAGTGACTCTGCCATTACTGGAACGTTACGGTGCGCCGAACCCAGCGGCTCAGGGATCACGGTATCGATCAGTTTCAGCTCTTTCAGACGCGGCGCGATGATGCCCATGGCTTCAGCCGCCAGCGGCGCTTTATCCGCGCTCTTCCACAGGATAGACGCACAGCCTTCCGGTGAAATAACCGAGTAGGTGCTGTACTGCAACATGTTGACCTTGTCGCCCACGCCGATAGCCAACGCACCACCGGAACCACCTTCACCGATAACGGTACAGATGATTGGCACACGCAGCGTCGACATTTCACGCAGATTGCGTGCGATAGCTTCAGACTGACCACGTTCTTCTGCGCCCACGCCCGGATACGCGCCCGGCGTGTCGATAAAGGTGATGATCGGCATTCTAAAGCGATCGGCCATTTCCATCAGGCGCAGCGCTTTGCGATACCCTTCTGGAGCAGGCATGCCGAAATTACGGCGAATCTTTTCTTTGGTTTCACGTCCTTTTTGATGACCAATGATCATCACCGGACGCCCATCCAAACGAGCAATCCCGCCGACAATGGCTTTGTCATCAGCATAGGCACGATCGCCCGCCAATTCATCAAAGTCAGTAAAGATGTGCTTAATATAATCAAGCGTATAAGGACGTTGCGGATGGCGCGCTAACTGCGCAACCTGCCAGGCACCCAAATCGGCGAAGATTTTGCGCGTCAGTTCAACGCTCTTCTCACGCAGGCGCTGGACTTCTTCGTCCAGGTTAATATCTAATTTTTCGTCTTGACGGCTGACTGCGGTCAGCGAGTCAATTTTCGCTTCCAACTCTGCAATCGGCTGCTCAAAATCAAGAAAATTCAGACTCATAGTATTCCTATATTAGTCAAATTCCAGTTCCACCTGCTCATTACCCACTAATGTACGCAGCTCGTTCAGTAGCGCATCGGCAGGCGTTACACGCCATGCTGCGCCGAAACGTAGTCGGGCGCGCGCATCTTCACGCTGGTAATAGAGATGCACTGGGATCGTCCCCGATCGATGGGGTTCCAACGATTGGCGGAGACGGTTTAATAGCTGGTCATCAATTTGCCTGTCAGTCAGCGAGATAGCAAGCCCGCGCGCGTATTTTTCCCGCGCTTCACTGATATCCATTAACTCTCGGACGGTCATTTTAAGCCCGCCGCTGAAGTCATCAAAGCTGACCTGTCCACTGGCGATAAGGATACGGTCTTTCTCAAGTAAATGCTGATATTTTTCCAATGCATCGGTAAACAGCATAATCTCAAGCCGACCGGAACGATCGTCCAATGTACAGACACCAATACGGTTACCCCGTTTGGTGACCATGACGCGAGCCGCCAACACCAGCCCAACGGCAGTGGTCATTTTACCCCGATCCGTCGGGTGCATATCTTTCAAACGCACGCCACCGGCATAGCGTTCAATTTCCTTAATATATTGCGTGATCGGGTGGCCGGTCAGGTACAGCCCCAGCGTTTCCCGTTCACCATCCAGCACCACCTGCTCCGGCCACGGCGGCACCGTACTGTAGGATTGCTCAACCTGCTCAGGCGCATCGGCCAGCACGCCGAACATATCCACCTGACCGATGGCCTCCGCTTTCGCATGCTGATCGGCAGCCTTCAGCGCATCAGCCAATGAATTCATCAGCGCAGCGCGATGCGGCCCCAAGCGGTCGAATGCCCCAGACATAATCAGCTTTTCCAACACGCGGCGGTTCAGCTTTTTGATGTCGGTACGCGCGCAGAGGTCGAACAATTCTCTAAAATAGCCGCCCTGATTACGCGCTTCGATAATCGCCTCAATCGGGCCCTCACCTACACCTTTAATCGCACCGATACCGTAAACAATCTCGCCATCGTCATTAACGTGGAAGTGATACAGGCCGCTATTGATGTCCGGGGGCAGGATTTTTAGCCCCATCCGCCAACATTCATCAACCAGCCCCACCACTTTATCCGTGTTGTCCATATCGGCCGTCATCACCGCCGCCATGAATTCAGCCGGATAGTGCGCCTTCAGCCACAGCGTTTGGTAAGACACCAGCGCATAAGCTGCGGAGTGTGATTTATTAAAGCCGTAACCAGCGAATTTTTCCACCAGGTCAAAAATTTTAACCGCCAACTCACCGTTCACGCCGCGAGATTTGGCACCATCTTCAAAGCCACCACGCTGCTTCGCCATCTCGACGGGGTTCTTTTTCCCCATCGCACGACGCAACATATCCGCGCCGCCCAGCGTATAGCCTGCCAGAACCTGCGCGATCTGCATGACCTGTTCTTGATACAGGATAATGCCGTAGGTCGGCTCCAGTACGGGCTTGAGTGACTCGTGCTGCCATTCGATATCTGGATACGAAATCGCTTCACGCCCATGCTTACGGTCGATGAAGTTATCTACCATGCCGGATTGCAGTGGGCCGGGGCGGAACAGCGCCACCAGAGCGATCATATCTTCAAAACAGTCGGGCTTCAGGCGCTTAATCAGATCTTTCATGCCACGCGATTCAAGCTGGAATACCGCAGTGGTTTCCGAGCGTTGCAGCATGTCGAAGCTTTTCTTATCCTCGAGCGGAATGGCGGCGATATCAATCGGTTCCTGACCTTGCTTCGCACGACGGGCGTTGATCATCTCCAGCGCCCAGTCGATGATGGTCAATGTACGCAGGCCAAGGAAGTCGAATTTCACCAGCCCGGCATATTCCACGTCGTTCTTATCAAACTGGGTAACCGGGTGATTCCCTTCCGAATCACAATACAGCGGCGCGAAATCGGTTATTTTCGTGGGGGATATCACCACCCCACCGGCATGTTTACCGGCGTTACGCGTGACCCCTTCAAGCTTGCGTGCCATATCGATGAGGGCCTTAACTTCCTCATCGGCTTCATAAATTTCTGGCAACTGCGGCTCGGCTGCAAACGCCTTTTCCAGCGTCATGCCCGGATCGGGCGGCACCAGTTTTGAAATACGATCGACAAACCCATAAGGGTGTCCGAGCACGCGCCCTACGTCACGAATAACCGCTTTCGCCGCCATCGTACCAAAGGTGATAATCTGCGATACCGCATCACGCCCATACATTTCCGCAACGTGATCGATGACCATGTCGCGTTTTTCCATGCAGAAATCGACATCGAAGTCAGGCATAGAGACACGTTCAGGATTGAGGAAGCGTTCAAACAGCAGATCGAATTCCAGCGGGTCTAGATCGGTGATTTTCAGCGCGTAAGCGACCAATGAGCCTGCACCGGAACCGCGTCCTGGGCCAACAGGCACATCGTTATCCTTCGACCACTGGATAAACTCCATAACGATCAGGAAGTAGCCAGGGAACCCCATTTGGTTGATAACGCCCAGCTCAATATCCAGACGCTCATCATATTCCGGCCGACGTGCAGCACGCACTTCCGGTTCAGGGAACAGGAATTCGAGACGATCCTCCAACCCTTTTTTAGAACACTGAACCAGAAAATCTGCGGTGCTCATCTCACCCGTAGGGAACTGCGGCAGAAAATATTCACCCAAGCGGATCGTTACGTTACAGCGCTTGGCAATTTCAACGCTGTTCACTAGCGCTTCGGGGATGTCGGCAAACAGCTCGCACATTTCCTCTTCTGAGCGCATGTACTGCTGCGGGCTGTAATGACGTGGGCGTTTGGGATCGTCAAGCGTGTAGCCATCGTGAATGGCCACGCGGATTTCGTGAGCATCAAAATCATCAGTGCTGATAAAGCACACTTCATTAGTCGCTACAACGGGTAACCCGTACTTGGTTGCCAATTCCACGGCCGAGTGTATGTAACTTTCTTCATCGGGACGCGATGTACGGGTCAGTTCCAGATAGTAACGCTGGGGGAAGTGTTCCTGATAGAACGCCACACACTGTTCAGCTTGTGCCTGATTACCACGCAGCAAAAACCGGCCAACATCACCCCGGCGGCCACCAGACAGAAGGATCAGCCCTTCCTGATGTTCAATCAGCCAATCACGGTCAATCGTCGGCCCGGCTGCACCATAACCACGTTGATAAGCATGGGAAATCAGCAACGTGAGATTCTGGTAGCCTTCATTGTTCATGGCCAGCACCGTGAGATGCGCCAGTTCATCTCCTAATTCATCGCTTTCGACATAGAAGTCTGCGCCGATGATAGGTTTGACCCCCGCACCATGCGCGCCGCCATAGAATTTAACCAGACCACACAGGTTGGTAAAATCGGTAATCGCCAGCGCTGGCATACCGAGCGCCGCCGCTTTTTTTACCAGCGGACCGACTTTGGCCAGCCCATCGATCATGGAATAGTCACTGTGAACACGCAGGTGAACAAAACGTGGTTCGGCCATATCCAGATCCCAGAGTTTATCGAGTAGTCAGCGTTGCGATAGCGATATCACAACACAGAGGATGAATGATGATGTTTTACGCCAGCCCTAATGCACGCTTGACTGGTGCGAAGCTCCGACGGTGAAACTCAGTGGCACCCAGTGCAGCCAGTTTCTCCAGATGAAACGCCGTTGGGTAGCCTTTGTGTTGGGCAAAACCATAATCGGGGAAACGTTGATCCAACTCAACCATCTCACGATCGCGGGTGACTTTCGCCATGATCGACGCCGCACTAATCTCTGCCACACGACTGTCCCCTTTAACCACCGCCTGAGCGCGCATCGGCAATGCAGGGCAACGGTTGCCGTCAATAAGAACAAAGTCCGGCACGATAGGCAACCCAGCCACCGCACGCTGCATCGCTAGCATGGTAGCATGCAGGATATTCAGTTGGTCAATCTCTTCCGGTTCGGCACGGCCAAGGCTCCACGCCAGCGCCTTTTCGTTGATTTCATCATAGAGCGCCAGCCGGCGTTTTTCACTCAGCTTCTTGGAATCCGCCAGCCCGACAATCGGTCGGCTCGGGTCAAGGATCACCGCCGCCGTCACGACAGCACCAACCAAAGGGCCACGGCCTACTTCATCAACGCCAGCGATACAGGTCGCCTGCGGGTAAATAAATATTTCACTCATGGTTTTATTAATATGCTTTTATTAACAAGGCTTTACTAATTCCAGTACCGCCTGAGCGGCTTGCTCATCAGCATTACAGCGGATCTGCTGATGCAAATCCACAAACGTCGTGCGTAGCTCAGCCATTTTGCCCGTATCGGCAAACAGCGGTAGCAGCGCAGCAGCAAGCTTATCCGGCGTACAATCAGTCTGTAGCAGCTCCGTCACCAGCTCACGCCCAGCCAACAGATTCGGTAACGACACCCATGGTGTTTTGACCAGGCGCTGCGCCAGCCAGAAGGTAAAGGGTTTCATGCGATAACCCACAACCATCGGACATTTCGCCAGCATACACTCCAGCGCCGCCGTACCGGATGCCAATAGCGCCGCATCACTGGCAATCATGGCTTCACGCGCTTGCCCATCCAGCAGATGCACACGCAGGTCGGGGGCCACGCTACTTTTTATCCGCTCGAATTGTTCACGTCGCTTGCTGTTCACCAGCGGAACCACGATTTCCAGATCGGGAAAATGCTGGCGTAATAGCACGGCAGTATTAAGGAAATCCGCACTAAGCATTTCAACTTCGGCACCACGACTACCCGGTAGCAGTGCCAGACAATGCACATCGGGCGCAATACCCAACATCGCGCGTGCTGCCTGCTTATCGGGATGCAGCGGCATCGCATCAGCCATCGTATGGCCGATAAAGCGACAAGGTACATTGAAACGATCGTAAAATGCTTTTTCAAAAGGCAAGAAGGCCAGCACTAAATTGGTCGCTTTACCTATTTTGAAAACGCGTTTTTGACGCCAGGCCCACACGGATGGGCTGACATAGTGAATAGTATTGATACCACGCTGCTTGAGGTTACCCTCCAGCGTGATATTGAAATCAGGCGCATCAATGCCCACGAAAACATCAGGCTGAAGTTCACTAAAGCGCTGGGTCAAATCCCGCCGAATTTTCAGCAGACGAGGAAGGCGTCCGAGCACTTCAACAATGCCCATAACGGCTAGCTCTTCCATTTCGTACCAGGCTTCACAGCCTTCGGCCTGCATGCGCGGTCCAGCAACGCCGACAAACCGTGCATCGGGCACCTTTTCTTTTAGCGCACGGATCAAACCAGCGCCAAGGATGTCGCCGGAAGTTTCTCCGGCGACTAGCCCAATAGTCAAAGGACGTGATGACATGGATTAACGAATGATGCCGCGAGTAGAACGGGCGAAGAAATCGGTAAATGCCTGCACTGCTGGATATTCAGCCGCCAGCGCTTCGATTTCCGGTTTCACCTCATCCAGCGTTTTACCGCTACGGTAGAGCAGCTTGTACGCGTTACGGATCGCATGCAGCGTTTCTTTTTCGAATCCACGACGCTTCAAGCCTTCGATGTTCAGACCAAATGGCGTGGCATGGTTACCCTGCGCAATAACATACGGCGGTACGTCTTGCGCTACACCAGAGCACCCACCAACCATAACGTGAGCACCGATAATGCAGAACTGGTGTACCGCAGTCATTCCACCAATAATCGCAAAATCATCGACGGAAACGTGGCCACCCAGCGTCGCGTTATTCGCCAGAATGCAGCGATTGCCCACTACGCAGTCATGTGCGATATGCGTGTTGATCATCAACAGGTTATCGCTACCGACTTTAGTCAACCCACCGCCCTGCGTCGTGCCACGATGGATCGTGACGCTTTCACGGATACGGTTACGATCGCCAATCTCAACGCGGGTCGGTTCCCCAGCATATTTGAGATCCTGGTTCACTTCACCAATGGACGTGAACTGATAGATTTCGTTGTCGCGACCAATTTTAGTGACGCCATTGACGACGACATGCGATTTCAACACCGTCCCTGCACCGATCTCAACTTGAGAACCGATGTAACAGAAAGGGCCAACATGAACACCAGCGCCAATAATGGCACCGTCTTCAACAATCGAGCTAGGATGAATAAAGGCGGTTTGATCAATCACGTTATCAGGACTCCCGACGACGAGCACACATCATTGACGCTTCACAGGCCACTTCGCCATCAACTTTGGCAACACCTTTAAAGCGCGCAACGCCGCGACGCTCTTTAATGAATTCAACTTCAAGGATCATTTGATCGCCTGGTTGTACCGGACGCTTAAAGCGCGCTTCGTCAACGGCGGCGAAGTAATACAGCTCACCCGGCTCCAGTTTACCCACGCTTTTAAACGCCAGAATACCGGTGGCCTGAGCCATGGCTTCCAGAATCAACACGCCGGGGAAAATGGGTTTACCCGGGAAATGCCCCTGGAAGAAGGGTTCGTTAAAAGAGACGTTTTTCACCGCCCGCAGAAACTTCCCTTCTTCAAAATCCAGTACCCGATCAACCAGTAAAAATGGGAAACGGTGCGGTAATAATTCTAAAATCTCTTCAATGTTCAGAGTATGAGTGTCAGTAGTCAAAATACTCTTCCTGTCCATAAAAAACTGATGCCATCAACAACACGGCCTGCGCAGACCCTAAATTAGGTGTCTTCAGGCAGGCCGCAAATAAAACGCGAGTGATTAAACGTTATCGACTTTTCGTTCAACGGCTTTCAACCGTTTGCTTATCTCATCAATATTCATCACCAGCGCTGCAGTTTTGCGCCATACTTTATTGGGTTGCAAAGGAATGCCCGAAGAGTATACCCCAGGTTCAGTGATTGGTCGCATGACCATCCCCATTCCCGTTACCGTCACTTTATCGCAGATCTCCATGTGCCCGTTAATCACGCTAGCACCGCCGATCATGCAATAACGGCCAATTTTCAAGCTCCCCGCCATAATGACGCCACCCGCGACCGCAGTATTGTCGCCAATCACGACGTTGTGCGCAATCTGACATTGGTTATCAATGATAACACCATTGCCAATGACCGTATCATCCAACGCACCACGATCGATGGTCGTACTCGCGCCAATCTCAACTCGATCGCCAATTCTGACCGTTCCCAACTGCGGGATCTTCACCCAGTTGCCACGATCGTTGGCATAGCCAAAGCCGTCAGAACCGATCACCGTGCCAGACTGAATAAGGCACTGCTCACCAAGCTCAACGCGGTGGTAAATCGTTACATTTGCCCATAAACGGGTACCGGCACCAATGCGGGCGTTTTTACCGACAAAACAGCCAGGGCCGATGACAACGCCATCACCCAACTGAGCGCCAGACTCGATGACGGCATTTGCGCCAATAGACACCTGTTGACCCAGCGTCGCATCGGGAGCAATGACGGCACTCGGGGCGATATCGGTTGCCGGTTGCGGTGTCGTATCCAGCAACTGAGCCATGCGAGCATAGGTCAGATAAGGATTTTTCACTACCAGCGCAGCAACTTGACAGTAAGGTAAATCCGCTTCCGTCAGCACGACTACAGACGCCTGTGTCTCGGCCAGTTGCTCACGGTAACGACTGTCAGAAAGAAACGTAATTTGCCCAGTTTTTGCCGAATGCATAGAAGCTACACCGGTGATGACGATATCGCCATCACCGTGTAATTGTGCATCCAACTGTTGAGCTAACGCGTCCAGTCGAATTGAATACATGGTTTATTTAACCTGTTTCAGCACATCAGCAGTAATGTCTTTAGCATTGGCGACATACGCAACGGCGTTAGCGTCAATCACAACATCATAGCCTTCTTTAGTTGCAACGGCTTTCACAGCATCCTGAATACGGCTCAGGATTTTGTTACGTTCTTCCGCCTGACGACGACGGTTATCCTGCTCGAAAGCCTGCGCTTTCGTAGAGAACTGCTCGCGCTGTGCCATGACGTCTTTTTCCATTTTGCTGCGCTCGCTCGCTTTCATGGTAGAGCCATCACGCTGCAACTTCTGCATCTTGCCTTGCAAATCGTTTTCCATCGATTGCAGCTCAGAGGCACGACCTTTGAACTCGTTTTCCAGTTGCTTGCCAACGGTTTCACGCTGTGGCAACTGTTGGAAGATGCTGGAAACGTTAACAACGGCAATCTTGTCAGCAGCCTGAACGCTGGCTGAAGCAGCCAATGCTAAACCGAGGCCTGCGGCACATAACCACTTTTTCACTATAAACTCCTCAACCTAACCTAATTTGTGTCTTAACACTTTAATGATGGGCATCGCGCCAGGGCGTCAACTGGATTTCCAGCATTCCCCCCAATGAACAGCGATGCAACATTCCCTGCATACGACCTACGGACGTCACACTACCAGGTTTTGCCAATGTTAAACTGGAATTGTTCCGACTTGTCTCCATCGTACTTTTTAACCGGCTGGGCATAGGAGAAGACCAATGGCCCAAGCGGAGACATCCATTGCAACGCGATACCGCTGGAAACACGGAAGTTGTTCGCTTTGCTGTAATCCGGCACGCCTGCTTTCAGTGTTTCAGCCGTATTTTCCCAGTTGGTATCCCATACCGTACCGCCATCGACAAAGAAGGAAGTCCGTACGGAGTTGGCGTATTTATCACTGATAAACGGCGTTGGCACGATCAGTTCCGCACTCAAAACCGCCATCGCGTTACCGCCAACGGCATCGTCCAGATTGGTTTTATCAATCGCACAATTGGAGTAAGGTGTTCCCGCTGTGGCACAGTTATAATATGCCGCTTTAGGACCAATCGTGTTCGACTGAAAGCCACGCACCGTGCTGGAACCGCCGGCATAGAAGTTGTCGTAGAACGGCACTTCTTTACTTCCGATACCATCCGCAAAGCCTGCACGCGTACGGCCCATCACCACCCATTTACCGCTGTCGGTCAACGGATAGTAGCTCGCCGAATCAAACGTCAGCTTGTAGTATTCGTTATCCGAACCTGGCACTGCAATCTTGGCATTCGCGGACGCACGTGTTCCTTTGGTCGGGAAATAACCGCGATCCAGATTGTTATACGACCATCCGGTATTCAGGAAGAAGTCGTTCGCTTTGAAGTCCGCACTAGATTTATTGTTATTGCCAACAACAACTTCGGGATTTACCCCAACGGAGTTCAGATAACGCCACATCGCTACCTGCGGTCTCATATCCGACAGGTCGTTATGCACATAATCCAAACCGACACGCAGTGAGTTATTCTCGTTAATCGGGAAGCCCAAAGTGCTGCCAACGCCGTAGCTCACGTTGGTGTAGTCGGACAGATCGGCATCAGACGCTTCAAATTTGTTATAGAAGATACGACCACCGAGGCTTACGCCATCAACGGTAAAGTACGGGTCAGTCAATGACAGTTCGACATACGTCTGGTAGTCGTTTTTAGTCCCGCTGATACCAACGGAGTTACCCGTTCCCAGCCAGTTGTCCTGTTGAACACCCGCCTGGAAGCTCACACCGCTTTCCGTACCGAAACCGACACCAAAGTTGAATGTACCCGTATTACGCTCTTTAACTTTATACGTCACATCAACCTGATCGGCCACACCCGGAACACGCTGCGTTTCGACCTCAACGCTTTCAAAGTATCCCAGTCGGTTTAGACGCTCTTTGCCCTGCTCAACCAGATCGTTACCTAACCAGGCACCTTCCATCTGGCGCATTTCACGGCGCAGAACAGAATCTTTAGAGGTGTCGTTGCCGTCAAAGCGAACATGACGCACATAGAAGCGGTTACCCGCATCAACGTTGATGTTTAATCTCACCGTCTTGTCTGCGTCATTAATTTCCGGCTGTGTTACCACACGCGGATAGGCATAACCATAACGGCCCAGCAGCTTCTTGATGTCCTCTTCCATGCGGGTAACTTTCGTCCCGTTGTAGAGTTCACCCGATTCGATTTTCGTCAGCCCTTCGATTTCCGCAGAGTGGCCAGCCAGGTTACCTTTCACCGAAACGCCGGACAGCTTGTACTGCTCACCTTCCGTCATATTGATGGTGATATAGATGCCTTTTCTATCTGGCGTCAAACTCACCTGAGTGGAATCGATGTTGAAACGCGCATAACCGCGATCCAAATAGAAGCTGCGTAGAGTTTCGAGATCGCCAGACAGTTTTTGTTTCTGGTATTTACGGTCACCGACTACGTTCCACCACGGCACTTCATCACGCAGTTGGAAACGCGAGATCAATTCGTCGGAACTGAACGCTTTGTTACCGACAATATTAATCTGCTGGATTTGGGCCGACACACCTTCCGTGAAGACCAGTTTCAGATCTACGCGGTTACGTGGCAATGGCGTGACAACGGCTTTCACCGACGCACTGTACTTACCCACGCTGTAATAGAAATCCTCCAGTCCTTTTTCGATGCTGGTGAGCGCTGTGCGGTCTAACGCTTCACCAACGCGCACGCCAGAGGCTTCCAGGTTTTCTTTCAGCATGTCGTCTTTGACTGACTTATTGCCGGAAAACGTGACGCTGGCGATTGTCGGACGTTCTTTTACCTGCACAATCAGCGTTTCGCCGTCGCGCAGGACGCGAACATCTTCAAAATTTCCGGTCGCAAACAAGGCACGGATAGTGTTACCGATATCATCGTCACCGATGGTATCGCCAACGCGGACAGGCATACTGAGGAGTGCCGCCCCGACGGCAACCCTTTGCAGGCCCTCGAAATGAATGTCCTTCACTACGAACCCGTCTGCACCGTATACGGTTGCGCTGCTAAACAGCAGCGACGCTATGAGCAACTTTTTGATCGCCATCGTTGTTATGCGTTTTTCCTAACCTAATCCCGCGCCTAGAGACGCGAGAAATCATTGAAAAGTGCGAGTCCCATTAACAACATCAGCAATACTGTGCCAATACGATAGCTAATGTCCTGCACACGCTCAGAAACCGGCCTACCCTTCAGCTTTTCAACCGCAAGAAAGAGCAGGTGTCCACCATCCAATACCGGCAGAGGAAACAGATTGATGATCCCCAAATTGACGCTGATTAAGGCCAAAAACATCAGGTAATAAATCAATCCATAATCTGCTGACATTCCTGCACCCTGAGCAATCGAAATGGGACCACTCAGGTTGTTCAGCTTAACATCACCCATAACCAGTTTGCCTAACATACTGACGGTCAACTTCATCAGTTGCCAGGTTTTATCTGTTGCCTGATAGACAGCGCTGAACGGCCCATACTGGCGCACAGTTCTGTATTCTTCGGGCAGCGGCGTCACGCTTGGCATAACGCCTGCCAACCCTTCAACTCTGCCATTTCCCACAGATTTGCTGTCTGGCGTTAACGTTAACGGCACTATTGCGCCATTTCGTTCCACCTCCAGCGCGATAGATTGTCCGGGGTTATCACGCACGGCAATGACAAAATCACGCCAATGCACTAAAGCCTGCCCGTCGACTTTAACGATCCTATCTCTGACTTGCAAACCTGCGTTTTCCGCCGCCGAGCCTGCCTGCACCTGATTCAGTACCGGTTCGATTTGCGGACCGCGTGGGATAATCCCGAGCGAGGCAACCGGATCTTGCTTATCAGGTTCAAACTGCCACTCGCGTAAATCCAGGGTTTTCTGGACGACGCGGTCAGAACCTAAAGGCGCGGTTCCGATCACGACATCGCTGTCACCGATTTTACCGATCATCGCCAGACGCGCGGTATCCCAATCAGGCGTTTCGATACCATCAACGGACTTTAGTTCCATTCCTGCCGACATTTCCGCTTGCGCCGCGATGGAGTTGGGCAGTATTTCACCCACAACCGGACGCACGCCCGGCACGCCGAGAATGAACACCAGCCAGTACGCCACAATGGCAAACAGGAAATTAGCAATCGGACCGGCACTGACGATAGCCGCACGCTGCCAGACCGTTTTACTGTTAAAGGATTGGTGACGGAATTCTGGCGCTACCGTGTCAACACGCTCATCCAGCATCTTCACGTAGCCGCCAAGTGGGATCAGCGCAATCACGAATTCTGTACCAGTACGATCGCGACGACGCCATAGGGCGCGGCCGAAACCGACAGAGAAGCGCTCTACCTTCACACCACAACGGCGTGCCACCCAGAAATGTCCAAACTCATGGACGGTGACCAGCACACCGAGTGCGATGATAAACGCGGCAAGATTCCAGAGAAAACTCAACATAAATAGCTCTACCGCTTTATTCTAAGCCACTTTAAACAGCAGCAGCATCAGGCAAGAGAACACAGGAACCGCAGCCGTCAGGCTATCGATACGATCGAGCACGCCACCATGCCCCGGAATCAAATGGCTACTGTCTTTGATGCCCGCCTCGCGTTTGAACATACTTTCCGTCAAATCGCCCAGTACCGAGGCCAGCGCGGCGGCAATAGAACAAATCAACAACGTCGATGCTGCCACCGTTAATGGTGCATAAAGGCTAAACAGCAAAGAGATTAGCGCTGAGGTTGCCAGACCACCGAGAAAGCCTTCCCAGGTTTTGCCCGGCGAAACTTTTGGCGCGAGCTTACGCTTACCAAACAGTTTGCCGAACATATAGGCACCGCTGTCCGCCCCCCACACCAGCAGCATGACATACAGCAGCCACCAGGCACCGGCGAAAGGATTCATCGCATAATTGTAATGACGAAGCGCGACCATGCCCCAGAAAAACGGCACGATCGTCATGATACCGAACACCAGTCGCAATGTGCGTGAATGACGCCAGAATGAGGCTGAAGTCGGATAGAACAGAACCAACAGCAGTGCCACACCCCACCACACCAGCGACGACCAAAGCGCGATACTGATTTGCGGAATATGGACAGAATAATGGTAGGCCGGGAGCGATAACAGCATCAGCGCCAGCAAGAAACCACACAGGATCGCGAGCCACAGGCGTTGGCCATAAGAGGCAAAACCCGCCAGTTGACCCCATTCCCACGCCGCCAGCATACAAACAGCCAGCGTAACAAGCGTGAATCCCAAAGGAGGCAGCAAGAACAACGCTGCAATAACAATCGGAATCAAAATAAAAGCAGTAATCAGGCGATACTTCAGCAAAAGTTCCCCCTAGGATGCATCAGCATCGATAGGTGTTGTTCCCCCGAAGCGGCGCTCGCGTTGTGCAAAAGCATTCAGCGCACCTTCAAAGACTTGTTCATCGAAATCAGGCCAGAGGACATCAGTAAAGTAAAGTTCCGCATAAGCAATTTGCCACAGAAGAAAATTACTGATGCGATGTTCTCCACCGGTTCTGATCACCAAATCAACCGGAGCCAGATCATTCAGACAGATGTACTGACATAATGACGCTTCATTAATGCTATCAGGGCGAAGAATACCTTCCTGCACCTGCTCTGCAAGTTGCCGTACTCCCTGAATAATATCCCAACGGCCGCCATAATTCGCGGCAATATTGAGTGTGAGCCCCTGATTCTTTTCTGTCAGCGTCTCTGAACGACGGATTCGTTCTTGTAAACGTGGGCTGAAGCGGCCGATATCGCCAATCACCCGCAGGCGAACATTGTGCTTGTGCAGGCTTTTCACTTCGCTATCCAACGCCCGAACAAACAGCTCCATAAGTGCGGAGACTTCCTGCGCCGGACGGTTCCAGTTTTCACTGCTAAATGCATAAAGTGTCAGAGCGTCAAGCCCTTGGCTCACGGCGAAACTAACTGAACGCCGCACAGCCTTTACACCAGCCTGATGGCCAAAAATCCGCATTTTCCCCCGACTTTTCGCCCAGCGGCCATTGCCATCCATGATAATGGCAACATGCCGTGGCCCAGCGGGTGGCAGATCGTGAATATTTTTTTGATTATCGGACGGCATAACGCGTACTTATTTCCTCAAGCAAGAAATACAACAGTCCTTCCGTAACATCAGACCCCGTTAGCGCAAAAAAAGCCGTGAACGATCACGGCTTAGCGTCACGGTCGATTAAACAAATTTTGCCTAATCAACCATTGAGTGGCGCAGACTATACCACCTCAACCGCACATGAACAAATCGTGCCACGGGCCTATCCCGCTATCGCGCGTAATGCACCAGAGTCTGTGCTGCGACCTGTCTGGCCCAGCGATCGATGAACAGAACATCGTCAACGCTGGCAGGTTCTGGCAGTGTAAGCTGTTCAATGACATCCCGATTTACCGCAGCGATATCCGTAAAGCGTATCTGCGACTGCAAAAATGCCGCTACTGCAATTTCATTTGCAGCGTTCAATGCTGTGGTAGCCGATTGACCATGATGACAAGCGTCAATCGCCAACTGTAAACAAGGATAGCGTGCATAGTCCGGCGCTAAAAATGTCAGTGCACCAATTTGGCAAAAATCTAACGATTTTACGCCCGACGTCACACGTTCAGGATATGCCATCGCATGAGCAATCGGGGTGCGCATATCGGGCGAGCCCAACTGTGCCAGAACGCTGCCATCACGATAACGCACCATAGAATGAATCACCGATTGTGGATGAATAATGACTTCCATCTGTTCAGCAGAGGCATTAAACAACCAACGTGCTTCGATATACTCCAGCCCCTTGTTCATCATCGTGGCAGAATCAACCGAAATTTTGCGCCCCATTGACCAGTTTGGATGCGCACACGCCTGATCCGGCGTCATATCCGCCAGCGCCGACACCAATGTTTCACGAAAAGGCCCGCCAGAACCGGTCAAAATAATGCGTTCGACCCCATGTTGCGACAATGAAGCGTAACCTAATTGGTGTTGAATTTGCTCAGGTAAACTCTGAAAAATCGCATTATGTTCGCTATCAATCGGTAAAAGCTGGGCACCACTTTGTGCTACGGCGTCCATAAAGAGGCGTCCGCAGGTAACCAGTGATTCTTTATTCGCCAACAAAACCTGTTTTCCCGCATGGATTGCAGCCAATGTCGGCAGTAGCCCAGCCGCCCCTACAATCGCGGCCATGACCTGATCGACACCGTCCAACGCAGCAAGATCACACGCCGCCTGAACGCCCGCCAGCACCTCTGTTTTGCAGCCGTATTCCGCCAACTGCTGGCGCAGAGCCGTTGCAGAAGCTTCATCAGCCATTGAGGCATAGGCAGGTTGGAAAGTGAGGCATTGCTCCACCATCAGCTTGACGTTATACCCAGCGGATAGCGCACGCACGGCAAATTTATCGGGGTTAGCTTTAATTACCGCCAGAGAACTGACGCCAATAGAGCCGGTGGAACCAAGAATTGTCAGTTGCTTCATTAAAAATGCTCTGAATAACCGGATTTGATGACAGGAAGGTACACGAGTCTGAGACGATTACCATGATATATCTCTGCTATCGATCACAGCCATGAGGCTTGCAGGTATATACATGGCAAAAAATTGTTTACTGCCCAGAGGGGCTAGCCTTCACCCATTGATTGCATAACGCGCATTATATAAAAATAAAGCGCCGCCGGAAAAAAGGGGCAAGCCCACCAGTTTCCTGCGACGCACTATCTAACAGGCTGATTAGAACTCCATCAGCTCCGCTTCTTTTTCTGCCAGTGCCACGTCCACTTTCTTGATGAAGTTATCCGTCAATTTCTGCACGTCGTCCTGAGCACGACGCTCTTCATCTTCACTGATCGCTTTATCTTTCAACAATGCTTTAAACTTGTCGTTAGCATCGCGGCGCACGTTGCGTACAGAGATACGCCCCTGTTCTGCTTCGCCACGAACCACTTTGATCAGATCTTTACGACGTTCTTCCGTCAGCGGTGGCAATGGAACGCGGATTACGGTGCCAGCAGAAGACGGATTCAGGCCAAGATCGGAAGCCATGATCGCTTTCTCGACCGCGGGGCCCAGTGAACGATCGAATACCGAAATTGCCAGCGTGCGAGAATCTTCTACCACAACGTTAGCGAGTTGGCGCAATGGCGTTGCGCTGCCATAGTATTCAACCTGAATGCCATCAAGAATACTTGGCGATGCACGGCCAGTACGGATTCTGTTGATCTGGTTTTTAAACGCTTCAACACATTTGTCCATGCGCGTTTCAGCATCTTTTCTGATTTCATTAGTCACGTTGTGAACCCTTGAAAACTGGTTGCCTGGCAGGCCATGTCAGTGCATGGCCCGGTGAATAATTAATACCAGCGCTTGGCTGGCGTATGGAGCAATACTGACAATATATTACCCCATAACTTGAGTTATTGACTGATTAACGTCCCTTCTTTTTCACCCATGACAACGCGACGCAGTGCGCCAGGTTTGTTCATGTTGAAAACGCGGATCGGCAAATTATGGTCACGAGCCAGCGTGAACGCAGCAAGATCCATCACTTTCAGTTCACGTTCTAACACATCTTGGTAGGTTAGCGTTTCGTACATTGTCGCGGAAGGATCTTGTACCGGATCGGCAGAATAGACGCCATCGACCTTGGTCGCTTTCAATACGACGTCCGCTTCAATCTCGATGCCACGCAGACAAGCTGCAGAATCCGTAGTAAAGAAAGGGTTACCGGTTCCGGCGGAGAAAATCACCACGCGATTATTACGCAGCAGGCTGATTGCTTCCGCCCAACTGTAGTTGTCACAGACGCCATTCAGGGGGATCGCAGACATCAGGCGAGCGTTCACATAGGCACGGTGCAACGCATCACGCATTGCCAGACCATTCATGACGGTCGCCAGCATTCCCATGTGGTCGCCCACAACGCGGTTCATACCCGCTTTAGCCAGACCCGCGCCACGAAACAGGTTACCACCGCCGATAACCACACCGACCTGAATGCCTAACTCAACCAGTTCTTTCACTTCCTGAGCCATGCGATCCAGAATGCTCGCATCGATACCAAAACCTTCAGTTCCCTGTAAAGCTTCGCCACTGAGCTTCAGCAGGATTCGTTGATAGACGGGTTTTGCATTGGTTGCCATGGTGTTCTTATCCTACAGGCTGTCGTGGTATTGGGGAGGTTGTATAAATCAATACTGTAAAAATCAACACTATTCCACCTGGCCCCTATCTGAATGCAGGAAACCAAGCGAACTAAAACTAGTGGGGCTGGATAAAAAGGAACCGCCAACTGGCGGCTCTTTTTTTACTATTAAGACTGCTTACTCATTGCTGCAACTTCAGCAGCAAAGTCAGTCTCAACTTTCTCAATACCTTCACCCACTTCGAAACGGATGAAGTTAGTTACGTCAGCGTTGTGCTCTTTCAGCAGTTGGCCAACAGACTTCGCTGGGTCCATAACGAAAGGCTGGCCAGTCAGAGAAACTTCGCCGGTGAATTTCTTCATACGGCCTTCAACCATTTTCTCTGCGATTTCTTTCGGCTTGCCAGACTGCATCGCGATTTCCAACTGAACCTGGTACTCTTTTTCTACCACTTCAGCAGACACGTCTTCTGGTTTAACGAATTCAGGCTTGCTTGCAGCAACGTGCATAGCCAGGTGCTTAACCAGCTCTTCGTCAGCGCCTTTAGCGGCAACCAGAACACCGATGCGCGCACCGTGTTGGTAGTTACCCAGCACTTCGCCTTCCAGAGCAGAAACACGACGAATGTTGATGTTCTCACCGATTTTAGCAACCAGTGCAACACGCTCTTCTTCGAACTGCGCTTTCAGGACGTTAACGTCAGTGATTTTGCCTGCAACCGCAGCGTCCAGCACTTTGTCAGCAAACGCCTGGAAACCACCATCTTTAGCAACGAAGTCGGTCTGGCAGTTAACTTCCAGAATCACAGCGTAGTTACCGTCGATCTTAGTCTTGATCACGCCATCAGCAGCAACGTTACCTGCTTTCTTCGCCGCTTTAATCGCGCCAGATTTACGCATGTTTTCGATTGCCAGCTCGATGTCGCCGTTAGCTTCAACCAGCGCTTTCTTACATTCCATCATGCCTGCAGCGGTACGCTCACGCAGCTCTTTTACCAGGGATGCGGTAATTTCAGCCATTCTAAAATCCTCGGAAGATTTTTTCTGCCCGGCCGTCACGACCAAACAGCTTTAAAAGTGAAAAAGGGGCCATAAAAAGGCCCCTAACCAAACTAGTACTACCTGGTTAATAAGGGCTCAACGAGCCAGACTTATTATTCAGCTTCTACTAAGCCTTCTTCTGCCTGCACAGCCAGATCTTGAGAACGGCCTTCGCGGACAGCAGTAGCAACAGCGCTCAGGTACAGGTTAACTGCACGGATTGCGTCATCGTTACCAGGGATGATGAAGTCAACGCCATCTGGATCGGAGTTGGTATCAACCACAGCGAATACTGGAATACCCAGGTTGTTAGCTTCTTTGATTGCGATATGCTCGTGATCGGCGTCGATAACGAACAGCGCGTCTGGCAAGCCACCCATATCCTTGATACCACCCAGGCTGTTTTCCAGCTTGTCCAGTTCGCGAGTGCGCATCAGCGCCTCTTTTTTGGTCAGCTTGTCAAACGTGCCGTCTTGAGATTGGATTTCCAGATCTTTCAAACGCTTAATGGACTGACGAACGGTTTTCCAGTTAGTCAGCATGCCGCCCAACCAGCGATGGTTCACGAAGAACTGATCGCAGGTGTTGGCAGAATCTTTTACCGCTTCGCTTGCTGCGCGCTTAGTACCAACGAACAGAATTTTGCCTTTGCGAGAAGCAATTTTGCTCAACTCAGCCAGAGCGTCGTTGAACATTGGTACAGTTTTTTCAAGGTTGATGATGTGAACTTTGTTACGCGCACCGAAGATGAATGGCTTCATTTTCGGGTTCCAGTAACGGGTCTGGTGACCAAAGTGTACGCCAGCCTTGAGCATATCGCGCATGGAAACAGTTGCCATGATTACCTCTATTGATTAAGTATGGGGTTATGCCTCCACATGTCCCATTGCGCCGACCCCATCCGGTGAAACACCTCAGGAGCACCCCGGCGAACGTGCCGACATGTGTGTGTTATTTACACAAATTGAGTTTAGTCGATGATGTCGTCGAATACCGTATAACCGCTATCCAGCCGGATCATCGGCGCGCTTTATACCATAAATCTGCTAGCGACACCAACATTTGTTATTCGCCAATCTACTAATCTGAATGATAATTTGGCAAGCCAGCGGCAGGGCTGGTAACATAAGTTATTAGTTATCGCTCTTAATTTTCGTGCTTAACAGGCACCTGCGGACAATTATCAATGGCAATTTCAATCAAAACCCCTGAAGACATCGAAAAAATGCGCGTAGCTGGTCGTCTGGCTGCCGAAGTCCTGGAAATCATCGAGCCTCATGTCGTACCCGGCGTGAGTACCGCTGAATTAGACCGAATCTGTCACGATCACATCACCAACAAGCAACAGGCGATTTCTGCTTGTCTGGGCTATCACGGTTTCCCGAAATCCGTCTGCATTTCCATCAATGAAGTGGTGTGCCACGGCATACCCAGCGAAGAGCGGATCCTGAAAGACGGCGATATCGTCAATATCGACGTCACCGTGATCAAAGATGGCTTTCACGGCGATACATCAACCATGTTTATCGCGGGCAAACCGACCATTCTGGGCGAACGCCTCTGCCGCATCACGCAGGAAAGCCTCTATCTGGCGCTGAAGATGGTTAAACCAGGTATTCGCCTGCGCACGCTGGGCAAAGCGATCCAGCAGTTTGCGGAAGGGAACAACTTCTCTGTAGTACGTGAATATTGTGGCCACGGCATCGGCAAGGGCTTTCATGAAGAACCGCAGGTTCTGCACTACGATGCAGATGACGGCGGCGTGGTGTTACAGGCAGGTATGGCATTTACAATCGAACCGATGCTCAACGCGGGTGATTACCGCATCCGTACGATGAAAGACGGTTGGACGGTAAAAACCAAAGATCGTAGCTTGTCGGCACAGTACGAGCATACTATTGTGGTAACCGATAACGGCTGCGAAATAATGACGTTGCGAAAGGATGACACCATCCCCAACATCATCACGCATGAACAGTAAACACTAAGCCGGCAGATGCCGGCTTTTTTATGGTGTGCAGAAAGCACGCCCCCTTCAGGCCGTCGCAAGCGACGTTGAAAAACGCGCTCTGCGTTTTTTTATGGGCTGCGCAATGACAGATAACCGCTTTTCGCCAGACAATACGCCACCTGACGCATCCTCACCCGGCAGCCCTGTAGATGCCATTGCCGCACAGCCTCCCGCTTCACCGCTGACCTACGCAGATGACATGTTGAACTGTCAGGCGTTGAAACAGCAGTTGGAGCTATTCCAACTCTGGCTCGGTTCGGAATTTCGTTCCGGCGTCAGCGCGGAAAAGCTGATTGATGCCAGAACGTTATTCATCGATCGCCTGTTGCAGCGGCTGTGGTACTTCCACGGTTTTGAAAATATTGCTCAAACCGCACTCGTTGCCGTCGGTGGATATGGTCGCGGCGAACTGCACCCGCTTTCCGATATCGATGTGCTGGTATTGAGCCAGACAGAACTTAGCGAGGAGCATTCCCAGCGCGTCGGCCAATTCATTACCCTACTGTGGGATTTAAAGCTGGAAGTCGGCCATAGCGTCAGAACATTGGAAGAGTGCTTGCAAGAGGGGCGTGCGGATATCTCCGTCGCGACCAACCTGATTGAATCCCGCATGATATGCGGCGACGTTGCCCTGTTTCTCACGCTGCAAAAACACGTATTCAGTGATGAATTTTGGCCATCATCCACGTTTTTCCCGGCAAAAATTGTCGAACAGCAGGAACGCCATCAACGCTATCACAGCACCAGCTACAACCTGGAACCCGATATCAAAAGCAGTCCGGGTGGGCTACGCGATATTCACACGCTGCTGTGGGTAGCAAGACGCCACTTCGGCGCGACATCGCTCAACGAAATGGTCGGTTTCGGCTTTCTGACCGAGGCCGAGCGTAAAGAGCTTAATGAATGCCAAAGCTTTTTGTGGCGCATCCGCTTCGCCCTGCACCTCATCCTGCCGCGTTACGACAACCGACTGCTGTTCGACAGGCAGCTTAACGTCGCGCAACTGTTGCAGTATCAGGGGGAAGGCAACACGCCAGTCGAGCGCATGATGAAGGATTTCTACCGCATGACGCGTCGCGTCAGCGAGTTGAACCACATGCTGTTACAGCTCTTTGACGAAGCGATTCTGGCGCTGGATACGAGTGAAAAGCCCCGCCCGATTGACGATGAATTCCAGCTACGCGGCAACCTGGTCGACCTGCGTGATGAAAACTTGTTTATCAAAAAGCCGGAAGCCATCATGCGTATGTTCTACCTGATGGTGCGCAACCGCGACATCAGCGGCATTTATTCCACCACGTTACGCCAGTTGCGTCATGCACGTCGTCATCTTGCCAGCCCGCTCTGTACCATCCCAGAAGCGCGTCAGTTGTTCATGAATATTCTGCGCCATCCACATGCGGTAAGCCGCGCACTGCTGCCGATGCACCGCCATAGCGTGCTGTGGGCGTATATGCCGCTGTGGGGGAACATTGTCGGTCAGATGCAGTTCGATCTGTTTCACGCCTATACGGTGGATGAACACACGATCCGCGTTCTGCTCAAGCTCGAAAGCTTCTCCGACGAGGATACGCGACCACAACATCCGCTGTGCGTAGAACTCTACCCTCGCCTGCCCCAGCCCGAATTATTGCTGCTGGCCGCGCTGTTCCACGATATCGCCAAAGGCCGTGGGGGCGATCACTCTGAGCTGGGCGCGCAGGACGTGCTGGAATTTGCCGCGCTGCACGGGCTGAACTCGCGTGAAGCCCAGTTGGTTTCCTGGCTAGTGCGTTGCCACTTGCTGATGTCCGTCACCGCACAGCGCCGCGATATTCAAGATCCCACGGTTATTCAGCAATTTGCTACCGAAGTACAGAGCGAAACTCGCTTACGCTATCTGGTGAGCCTGACGGTTGCGGACATCTGCGCCACCAATGAAACGCTGTGGAACAGTTGGAAGCAGAGCCTGTTGCGTGAACTCTATTTCGCCACCGAAAAACAACTGCGCCGTGGCATGCAAAATACGCCGGATTTACGTGAACGCGTCCGGCATCACCGCTTGCAGGCGCTGGCGCTGCTGCGCATGGATAACATTGACGAAGAGGCATTGCACCACATCTGGAGCCGTTGTCGGGCGGATTATTTCCTGCGCCATTCGCCAAATCAGCTTGCCTGGCATGCGCGCCATCTGCTGGAGCATGATACCAACAAACCGTTAGTGCTGATCAGCCATCAGGCCAGCCGCGGCGGCACCGAGATTTTTATCTGGAGCCCGGATAGACCTTATCTTTTCGCGGCGGTCGCCGGTGAACTGGATAGGCGCAATCTTAGCGTGCACGACGCGCAGATTTTTACCAGCCGTGACGGAATGGCGATGGATACATTCATCGTGCTGGAGCCGGATGGTAGCCCGCTGGCGCAAGATCGGCATGAGATGATACGCCAGGCGTTGGAACAGTCGCTGACCCACCGACACTACCAACATCCGCGAGTGCGTAGGCCGTCGCCTAAACTACGCCACTTCAGCGTGCCAACCGAAGTTAACTTCCTGCCAACGCATACGGACAGACGCAGCTACATGGAGCTCAGCGCACTTGACCAACCGGGGCTATTGGCACGAATCGGCGAGATTTTTGCCGATCTCAATCTGTCGCTGCATGGTGCACGTATTTCGACGATCGGCGAACGGGTGGAAGATCTTTTCATCCTGGCCGACAGCGACAGGCGAGCATTGAAGCCGGATTTGCGCCTTAAATTGCAAGAACGGTTGACAGAAGCCCTTAACCCAAACGATAAAGTACCATTGAGTTAATTTTTACAATCAGGAAAGAGAAATCAGGATGCACCAACAATTACAGAACATCATTGAAACGGCTTTCGAGCGCCGCGCAGAAATCACTCCGGCAAACGCAGACACCGTCACGCGTGAAGCTGTTAATCAGGCCATCAGCCTGTTAGATAGCGGCGCCCTGCGCGTTGCAGAAAAAATCGACGGCCAGTGGGTTACCCATCAGTGGCTGAAGAAAGCCGTGCTGCTCTCTTTCCGTATCAACGATAACCACCTTATCGAAGGCGGAGAAACACGCTTTTTCGACAAAGTGCCAATGAAATTCGCTGACTATGATGAAGCGCGTTTCCAACGTGAAGGCGTGCGCGTTGCACCGCCAGCCAGTGTGCGTCGCGGTGCCTATATCGCGCGTAATACCGTGCTGATGCCGTCTTACGTCAACATCGGTGCTTATGTCGACGAAGGCACGATGGTAGATACGTGGGTAACCGTTGGTTCCTGCGCCCAAATCGGTAAAAATGTTCACCTGTCCGGCGGCGTCGGTATCGGTGGCGTTTTGGAACCGTTACAGGCTAACCCAACCATCATTGAAGACAACTGCTTCATCGGTGCGCGTTCTGAAGTGGTAGAAGGCGTTGTCGTTGAGGAAGGTTCGGTTATCTCCATGGGCGTATTCATCAGCCAAAGCACCCGTATTTACGATCGTGAAACCGGTGAAATTCACTATGGCCGTGTGCCAGCGGGTTCCGTTGTGGTTTCCGGCAACCTGCCGTCCAAAGATGGTAGCCACAGCATGTACTGTGCCATCATCGTGAAGAAAGTGGATGCCAAAACCCGCGGTAAAGTAGGCATCAATGAGTTATTACGCTCTATCGACTAAACTGAAAACGGCGGGTTAATCACCCGCCGTTTTTTTACCGAGAAGGTGACGCTATGTATGACAATCTAAAAAGCCTGGGCATTACCAATCCCGATGATATCGATCGCTATAGCCTGCGTCAGGAAGCCAATAACGACATCCTGAAGATCTATTTCCGTAAGGATAAGGGCGAGTTTTTTGCTAAAAGCGTGAAGTTCAAATATCCACGCCAGCGCAAGACCATCGTGGCCGACAATAGCGGACAGGGCTATAAAGAGATCAACGAGATCAGCCCAAATCTGCGTTATGTGATTGATGAACTAGACAAGATTTGTCAGCAGGAGCAGGTTGAAGTCGATCTGAAACGCAAAATTCTCGGCGATCTACGTCATCTGGAAAGCGTCGTTTCACACAAAATTAGCGAAATCGAAGCCGATTTAGAGAAATTGACCAAAAGCCGCTAAACAAGATCGTCTCTAAACGCTACCGTCGCTACAACACATAGCGATGATAGTCAGCAACGAAAACGGGAGCCTAGCTCCCGTTTCTTATCTCAGCACGCTATCACTGTGCATCAACCAAATCAGCCCATTCTTCAACCCACGGGCATGAGATGACTTCAGGTTCAGGATGTTCGACGGCATCAATATCCAAAACGTTACCCAGACGCGTAGCGCCTATTTCCTGCAATAACGCATCGAAAAGATGGCCGCCCGCACAGAAATTCGGGTAGCTGCTGTCGCCCAACGCAATGACGCCATAGCGCAACGTGGGCTGATAGCCGCCTTTCTCCCGCAGAGCGGCGTAAAGCGGCACAATAGAATCAGGTAGTTGGCCCTGTCCTGTCGTTGACGTGACGACTAAAACGGCATGTTCACGGTAGTCCAGCCAAGATCCCAGCGTCGCATCCTCAAAGACCTTCACCTCGTGGCCACGATCTTTAAGAATATTTTCCGCTTCTTCGGCCACCAGCAATGCATTTCCGTAGACCGTACCAACAAAAATACCAATCTGCGCCATGCTTCTGACTCCCTTTTTAATTCGAAATGTTTGATATAAAAGTAATACAAAAGTAATACAGCAGTGATACGACAGGTATTACTCGACGAGATGCCCGCTATCCTGACCTGACTCTGCAAGAAACTCAACCCCTTCAAACTCAGGGAGAATCCCTTGCCAGCCAAACTGCCTCATCACCCCCTGCCACGGTGCATCCCAGCGAGCCTGCAACGTCAATGGTTGCCCGCTCACGGGATGATTCAACTGTAACTCGCTGGCATGCAGCATGAGCCTGCCGCAGGAGAAGTGCGTCTCCATGCCACGATTGTGCCGCAGGTCACCGTGCGCGGTATCGCCGATAATTGGATGGTGAAGATGTGACATATGACGGCGTAGCTGATGTTTACGCCCGGTCTGCGGCTTCAGCTCCATCAAACTGTAGCGCGCCGTAGGGTAGCGGCCGATGGCAACCGGCATCTCCGCTTGCACTAAAGAACGATAATGCGTGACGGCAGGCTGCGGCGCTTTATCAGGATTGGCAAACTTATCGGCAATCTTGTCCAACTCTTCGGTGAGCGCGTAGTCAATCACGCCATCATCCAGCACATAGCCGCGCACAACGGCATGATACATTTTCTGCATCTGGTGCGATTCAAACTGCTGGGATAGCGCACGCGCCACTTCGCTGGACAGCGCGAGTAGCAACACGCCGGATGTCGGCCTGTCGAGGCGATGAACGGTATACACATGCTGACCAATTTGATCGCGCACGGTCTGCATCACCACGACCTTCTCTTTGCGATCCAACCAACTACGATGCACCAGCCAGCCACTCGGTTTATTAACGGCAACCAGATGTTCGTCCTGATAAATAATCTCAAGCATCGTGTGCTGCACCATCCTGTACATCGGGGTTGAATAGCTCATCGAGCTGCTTGAGACGCAAAAAAACCGCCGCGGTCTGTTCCGGTGTACCTTCCAACGCGTCTTCAAAATAGGGGAGCAGAGCCAGCTCGGCAGGCAGCGCTAAATCGCTGTCCAACAAAGCGTGCATGCGAGGTAAAAAGACCCACTGCAACCATTCTTCTGGTCGCATGGTATCAAGGCTGAAGGGTTCAGTGCTGTTAAACGCCTCATCTTCCGGTGGGACGACCTGCCAGAAAGGACTTTCTCTCAATGCGCGCTCAATGTCGAATAATGACTGACGAACCTGGTTCTCTCTACTCATGCGGTATCTCGCCCTTGAAGCCAACAATAATGGCGGCAAGCATAGCATTGATATCAACCAGGCCCAATCGCCACATTTTAGCCACACGCTATCGGTGATAATCCCCGCACCAGGCCATCATAGGCAAAAAATTGGGGGTACTGATTGCTCAGTACCCCCGGTTCGTTTTATAGCCATCCCGCTACACATTTGCATCCCTGCTCATCCATGAAAACTTTTCCTTTTTGGTCATCCTGACCCACAATCCCTGCTGGCGTCCCACTTTCGTCCTGACGTTTCCATCCTGTATCTTCCGTGATTCAATCCCTTTAGGCTCCTGCCCCACCGACCTTCCTAATCGGCTCTCAATCTCCTTCCTGGAGGTGTCCCTGATTTCATCCTGAAATCGTGTTTCTTCCTGAAAGTTGCGTTTCTTCCTGAAACTACTGTTTCTTCCTAAAACAATGTCTCTTCCTAAAACAATCCGAGCGCAGTAACCGTATTTTGTTACCAACAGTCACCGTTACACACACTGTAACCGGTTACTAACTTAAGTAATAAGATGTATTAATTGTCAGCTTTCGGCAAGGGGTAAGTGACAATGTTTCTCAATTCCCCTTAAGTAACACTGCTGCTTTTTACTATAATTCGCTAATTAATAATGAAAAAATAAAAATGAAACGTATTTTCAAGATTAAAGATAAGACATTTCTCACAGCAAATGTAAGAGATCTCTTACAAGGCAGAAAGTGAAATTCGATTAACCATTAGACTGCTAACGGGTTAAGGCCAGAAAGGAACGCCGCTAGCGTCGGGGCTAAGGTTTGACGCTTTTTCGTGCCGAACTCTTCCAAGACAACCTCTCCAGAAACATTACACAGCGACACCATTGACATCTCTGAATCGGTCGTTGCTAAAAACAGCGTCGGCGTGAGCTTAAGCCGTTTCTGCGTTAACAAATGGCCAATCAGGTTCTCCTGCATACGGATGAAATCCTCTTCGCTCCACACTTGCAACAGTTGGCAAGATAGCGAACCACACTGCGCCGCCATATCTCCGGCATACTGCGTGGTGTAGAAAGCATGAACATCAGGATGCAGGCTGATTTCCAGCGCACGTTCTACCCCATTCAATGCGGTGGAAGGAACAAAAGGCTGCGGCAACCAGTAAACGGCATCTTCATGATTTTCAACAATACACGGGGAAGCGATGCCGTAAAGTGCTTCACTGGCAGGTAAATGCCCCTTTTCCTGTTGCCAACAGGCAACATAACGCTGGGTAAACGCCGCTAGCGCCGAAACAACTTCATGCTCCATAATTTTTCTCATCACTCTTTTAGTCAGGTTAAACTATTCGCCATCACGCTTATCACATCAAGGTAACAGCATGTCCGTTTATGACAAGCACCAAGCCCTCAGCGGGCTAACTCTGGGCAAACCCACACCCTATCACGACCGCTATGATGCCGCACTCCTGCAACCCGTGCCACGTAGCCTGAACCGCGATCCACTCGGTATTTATCCTGACAGCCTGCCCTTTCATGGTGTAGATATCTGGACGCTCTACGAACTTTCCTGGCTGAACCATCGTGGCGTCCCTCAGGTGGCCGTTGGTGAAATGCACCTTAATGCAGAAAGCCAGAATCTGATTGAATCAAAAAGTTTTAAGCTGTATCTGAACAGCTTTAATCAGACGATATTCGATGATTGGGAAGGTGTGCGCGCAACGTTAGCCAAGGATCTGGCACAGTGCGCACAGGGGGACGTCAGCATCACACTTTTCAAACTCAGCGAGCTTGAAGGCCAACCGTTAGCCGGGTTCATTGGTGAGTGCATCGACGATCAAGACATTCAGATCGACAGTTACGACTTCAACGCAGACTATCTGGCGACAAACGAACAGGATACCCCTGTCGTTGAAGAAACGCTGGTCAGCCACCTACTGAAATCCAACTGCCTGATCACCCACCAGCCCGATTGGGGTTCAGTACAAATTCACTATCGCGGCAAACGCATTAATCGTGAAGCACTGCTGCGCTACATTGTTTCATTTCGCCATCATAACGAATTTCATGAACAGTGTGTGGAACGAATTTTTAATGACCTCATGCGCTACTATCAGCCGGAAAAACTCAGCGTCTACGCGCGCTATACTCGACGCGGCGGGCTGGATATCAACCCGTGGCGCAGTAACTACCTATCTAACGTGCCAAATGGACGCCTGCCGCGCCAATAATCGACCGATTAAGTTGCATGTCTTTGAGGAATAATGCGTAACGTCACGCAAGTTAAGCGTTGAACTGCCGTCAGCATTGGAAAAAATGATGACAGCGCGTTAAGGTGGTATGCCAGACAACAAAAGATCCATAACGTCTGAACGGTGCTCAAGTAGGTTTCATTTAGGCTCGCGGTATTTAACTTACCTGCGTTTCGCATAGCGGCTTGAATGAATGACAGTCGTGCCATGGTGCTGAAACGTCGAGCGTGCAACAACGGATCGTGCTCCCGGCAACCACCATGGCATCGCGATTATATTGCGTTTCAAGGAGCAAAATTGATTACACATATCAGCCCATTGGGATCGATGGATTTGTTATCGCAGTTGGAAGTCGACATGCTGAAAAGCACGGCCAGCAGCGACCTCTACCGTTTATTTCGCAACTGCTCCCTCGCCGTACTGAATTCCGGTAGCCAGACAGATAACAGCAAAGAGCTACTGTCTCGTTATGAAGACTTTGATATCAACGTGCTGCGCCGTGAACGCGGCGTCAAACTGGAACTGGTAAACCCGCCGGAAGACGCCTTTGTTGATGGCAACATCATTCGAGCCTTGCAAGCTAACCTGTTCGCCGTATTGCGCGACATTCTGTTCGTTAACGGCCAAATCGCCAGCGCAGGTCGCTATCAGAACCTGAATCTGGAAAATTCCGCCCACATCACCAATCTGGTGTTTTCTATCCTGCGTAATGCCAAGGCGCTCCACGTCGGCGAAGAGCCGAACATGGTGGTTTGCTGGGGCGGTCACTCGATTAATGAAATCGAATACCTGTATGCGCGCAAGGTGGGTAGCCAACTCGGCCTGCGTGAACTGAATATCTGCACGGGCTGCGGCCCGGGCGCGATGGAAGCACCAATGAAAGGGGCCGCCGTCGGCCATGCACAGCAGCGTTACAAAGAGGGGCGCTTCATCGGCATGACCGAACCGTCCATCATTGCTGCCGAGCCGCCGAACCCGCTGGTCAATGAACTGATCATCATGCCGGATATCGAAAAGCGTCTGGAAGCGTTTGTCCGTATCGGGCATGGCATCATTATTTTCCCCGGCGGCGTTGGAACAGCGGAAGAGTTCCTCTATTTGCTGGGCATCATGATGAACCCGGAAAACAGCGAGCAGGTGCTGCCAATAATCCTGACCGGGCCAGAAGAAAGCGCCAACTATTTCCACGTGCTGGATGAATTCATTGTTGGCACTTTGGGCCGTCAGGCGCGTCGCTACTACTCGATCATCATTAATGACGCCGCAGAAGTCGCCCGTCAGATGAAGAAAGCGATGCCTCTGGTGAAAGAGAGCCGCCGTCACACTGGCGACGCCTACAGCTTTAACTGGTCACTGCGCATTGCACCGGATCTGCAACTTCCTTTTGAACCGAGCCACGAGAACATGGCCGATCTCAACCTGCATCCGAATCAACCGGCTGAAGAGCTTGCGGCTGCACTGCGCCGGGCCTTCTCAGGCATTGTGGCAGGGAATGTTAAAGAAGTCGGTATTCAGGCGATTGAGCAACGCGGGCCGTACAAAATTCATGGCGATCCGCAGATGATGAAAAGCATGGATACCCTGTTGCAGGGCTTTGTCGCACAACAGCGCATGAAGCTGCCCGGCAGTGCCTATATTCCCTGCTACGAAATCTGCTCATAGCCGCTCACTTAACCAGCACCTATACGGGGAAGCCAGCTTCCCCCTTCTTTCAGGAATGATGCGATGCCTGTCCATTTGCTGATTGTCGACGCGCTCAATCTGATACGTCGCATCCATGCAGTACAAGGTTCGCCCTGTATCACAGCGTGCCAACATGCGCTGCATCAGCTCATACAAAATAGCCAGCCTACCCACGCGGTAGCCGTCTTTGATGATGACGATCGCGATACCAGTTGGCGTCACCAACTCTTGCCGGACTACAAGGCGGGGCGCACGCCAATGCCGGATAATCTGAAACAGGAACTCCCGCAGATTAAAGCGGCATTTGCCACCATTGGCGTAGCAAGCTGGCATAGCCCCGGTAATGAAGCCGACGATCTGGCTGCCACGCTGGCCGTCAAGCTGTCATCCGCGGGTCATCAGGCAACGATTGTGTCGACCGATAAAGGCTACTGCCAGTTATTGGCACCACACATTCAGATCAGAGATTACTTTCAGAAGCGCTGGCTGGACCTGCCGTTTATCGAACAGGAGTTTGGTGTTTCACCGCGGCAGTTGACAGACTACTGGGGGCTCGCGGGCATTAGCAGCAGCAAGATCCCAGGCGTTGCGGGTATCGGCCCCAAAAGTGCCGCACAACTCCTGCAACAGGCAGGGAGTCTGGAAGCGCTGTATCAGCAAGTAGATGCGGTGCCGGAGAAGTGGCGTAAGAAGTTGGAACAGCATAAAGAAATGGCGCTAATCAGTCGTCAGATTGCCACACTACGTACCGATTTAACGCTTAATGGCAATCTGCAACAGTTGAGGCTACCCGTGCAGAGTAGCGCTCAGCCGCACTCTTACCCGCAGCAGGATTAATACGGATGCGTACCTGAATGACTCCAGATACGCATCAACACAATACTATCGCTCGTCGCGACGGCCGGGCACCGCGCTCCAGAAACGACGTACATGCACGGTGACTTCTTCACGGTCATGGTACAAATGCTTGGCATGCACTTCGGCATGAATACCATTTTCGCTCAGACGTTCGCGCAGCAACGCCAGATTCTGCGACACTTCCTCATAGCGCTTCTTCATCGGCAACTTCAGGTTGAATATCGCTTCACGACACCAGCCTTTAATTAACCAATCACTCATCAGACTCGTGACTTTAGCGGGTTTTTCCACCATGTCGCACACCAGCCAGTACACATTATTGCGCGGTGGTTCGAAACGGAAGCCATCCGCCTGATGGTGCATCACCTGCCCGGTATCCATCAGGCTCGGTGCCATTGGGCCGTTGTCTACCGCATAAACCATCATGCTGCGTTTGACCAACTGATAAGTCCAGCCACCGGGGCATGCTCCCAAATCCACGGCGTACATACCGCTGCCTAGACGCTCATCCCACTCATCCGCAGGAATAAAGACATGAAAAGCCTCTTCCAGCTTCAGCGTCGAACGGCTTGGTGCATCAGAAGGGAACTTAAGACGTGGGATCCCCATATAAAACGGTGAATTGTTATAGCTATAAGAGTAACCGACATAACAGCAGCCTGGCGCAATGAACAGCACATGCAGCACCGGTCGATCCGCTTTTTCATGACCCAATAGAATGTTGTGTCCGCGCAGCGCGGCGCGCAGCGGCACGGTGAATTTGCGACAGAACTTCATCAGCTCTTTGCTTTCATTGGTGTCAGGGACTTCAACACGCAACTCCCCCGCGCGATCAATCGCACCGGTTAGCATCCCCACGATCGGCGTGATACGGTCTTCCGGCGGCAGGTCGCGCAACAGTTCACCGCTGACGAACATCTGGCGGACAAAAATCAGCTCATGGAACGGTAGCGTTTTCACCAGACGGTCGGCGTCTTCATGCTGATAGCATTCGAACACAACATAACCGCTGTTTTCTTTTACCCGCGCAAAGCCGAACGCATTATGCTGCGTGGCTTTTTCCGTGATCTCTGCCGCACACTCTTTCTCAAACCCAGGACGGCAATACAAAATAACTTTATTCATGGCGTTCAGCCTTTCTCTTCAGACGCAGTGCGCCAATCAACATTAATATCCATCCCACCAGAAAACAGGCTCCGCCGATCGGCGTCACATAAACCCACAGTTTCAGATGAGAAAGCGCCAGACAGTACAAACTTCCACTGAAGAGTACCGTTCCCAACGCCAGAAACACGCTGCTCCAGTAAAACCACAGATTGGCTCGCTGTTGCATCGCAACCGCCAGCGCCAAAATCGCTAGCGTGTGAAATGCTTGATACTCAAGGCCGGTTTTCAACCACCCAAGCTCCGTAGCGCCCAGTGTTTTACTGAGAACATGAGAACCAAACGCGCCTAGCGCGACAAAAATAAAGCCGCTGATAGCAGCAAACATCAGCATGAAACGACTATTCATCGTTATTACCTATTATCGTAGTTACCTACATAAATTATTCGGTCCATCAATCTTCGAGAGTCAACGATGCGACCTCAGCGCGTACCGCTGTCATAGCGGAAGCGAAACTTCTCCTGCTCGCTAGCCGCCCGCGCCAGAATCCAATGGCGAAAGGCGGCTATTTTACCCAGTTCTGCCTGACTGTCATGACATACCAGATAAAAAGCATTCCGGCTCACCAACACATCGTTAAACGGACACACCAGTCGTCCAGCTTCAAGCTCCGTCTGCGCCATCACATTATTCGCCAGCGCCACACCCTGCCCGTGAATTGCTGCCTGCAATACCATCGCACTGTGGCTGAAAATTGGCCCTTGCTGCACATTAATCTGCACCCCAAGCTGACGCGTATAGGACAGCCAGTCACGGCGCGACGCATCGTGCAGCAGCGTGTGTGCCACCAGGTCGTCCGGCGTCTTCAACGGATGATCCCCCGTCAGCAATACCGGTGAGCAAACCGGCAAGAGATACTCGGCGTACAACTTCTCCACCCGCAACCCCGGCCAGTTTCCTCGACCATAGAAAATGGCGACATCCACATCATCCGCCAGACGATCTTCATCACGATCCACCGCCTGAATACGAACATCAATCCCCGGATAGTCGGAGTTAAAGCTCGAGAGACGCGGCACCAGCCAATGAATGGCAAAGCTCGGCAGCAGGCTGACCGTTAATGCGCCTTTCGCGCTACGGGATTGCAGTTTACGCGTTGCGTCATTCAACGATGAGAAGATCTCTTTGATATCAAGGTAGTAACTTTGCCCTTCTTCCGTCAGTAGCAGGGAACGATTACGCCGGCGGAATAATTTAAGCCCCAGGAAATCTTCCAGTGATTTAATTTGGTGGCTGACGGCAGCCTGCGTGACAAACAATTCTTCTGCCGCTTTGGTAAAACTTAAATGGCGAGCCGCCGCATCAAAAACGCGCAGTGCGTTGAGCGGAGGTAGACGTTTTGACATGAATGAGATCTTTTTGTTTACGCTAGATCAGCGATTTATCAGGCACATTCGTACCCATTAAATCTTAAGATGCAGAAAGGCGACAGCAGGAAAGATCGCCAGCCAATTAGCTGGTTACGCGATTAATACCATCGGCACCAGCCAGACGCTCTGCAATAAAAAGATGACGGATACATCAATACCCTAAATAATTCGAGTTGCAAGAAGGCGGCAACCGCACGAGTCCCAGGAGCTTACATGAGTAAGTGACTGGGGTGAGTAAGGGAAGCCAACGCACATGCAGCTTGAAGTATGACGGGTATATTAGTTTTTGTAATCCGAGACATTATAATTTGTCCATTGAGGATGTACCAGCAAATACCTATATTAGCGCAACTTCCTGGGCCGGAACGAAAAGTGCGGAGGGGTAACCTGAGGTGCTTTTGGCTTGTGGTTGTGATGTTGTGTTTGCTATTTGTTTGTCTGCCTTTTGCAGATGTGGTAGCGAGTCTACCCTATTCACTTCCTGTACATTTACCCTGTCTGTCCAAAGTGATTTTTTGTGTAGCACCGCAAATTGCGGTGCTTTTTTTTGCTTACGTTTCACACCTCAACGCCATGACAGCCTTATGTGAGTCTGGCGCAGATTAACAAGCAACGTGTGATGGTGGGCAAACGGCACTATTTCCCTTTCGCCATTTCTTTCACATTATCTCGATTAATTTGCTGCTGCTGGCCGTAAGCGTCGGTGTAGCTGATCATACCCGTTTCATCATCAACCTTCGGTTTCCCCTCGGCAACGATGGTGCGCCCGTCATTCGTATGCATGACGTAATTACTGGAACAGGCTGCCAGAGAAAACGCCATCACGATAGCGGCAAAAATAGAAATTTTATTCTTCATAGTTAACTCCCAATGAATTTAAATGTTTTCTAGTTAACCTTATGCATCAGGAAATCCTGAAAATTAACACTTTAAAGCGTAGCAATAGTTGCTTTTTTTTCCATAAAATCGGATTAGGCATAGTCCTAAACTTGTCTCTCCCGACAAAATGGGACAGGATCTGCTCTCTATAAGAGGACGCTCATGACACCGTTTAACCCTACTACTTTTCGCCAACAGTTCCCCGCGCTCCAGCATTCGACGGTGTATCTTGATAGTGCGGCGACCGCGCTGAAACCGCAGTCCGTTATTGATGCTGTGCAGCAATTCTATTGCAGCGAGAGTGGCACGGTGCACCGCAGTCAGCATCGCGGCGCACAGGCACTAACCCAGCGTTTTGAAGGCGCTCGTGAGCACGTTGCAGCCTTGCTCCATGCAGACGATCCGCGTTCCATTGTCTGGACCAGAGGCACGACGGAAGCGATCAATCTGGTTGCGCAAAGCTATGCCCGCCCTCGCCTTCAACCGGGCGACGAGATCATCGTTAGCGAAGCGGAGCATCACGCTAATCTCATTCCGTGGCTCATGGTGGCACAGCAAACTGGCGCTACCGTGGTGAAGTTACCGATAGGCGCGGATTTCTTACCGGATATTGCACAGTTAGCCACGCTGATCACGCCGAAAACCCGTCTGCTGGCGCTGAGTCAGATGTCAAACGTGACAGGTGGTTTACCCGATCTGGCGCGTGCGATTACGCTGGCTCATCGCTATGGCGCGGTGGTGATGGTTGATGGTGCGCAGGGCATCGTTCACTGCCCACCCGATGTGCAGGCGCTGGATATCGATTTCTACGCGTTTTCCGGGCACAAGCTTTACGCTCCCACCGGGATCGGCGTGCTGTATGGCAAAACCGCCTTGCTGGAAAGCATGATGCCGTGGCAAGGCGGCGGGAAGATGATGACGCAGGTGTCCTTTGACGGTTTCTTGCCACAGGCCATCCCGCAACGATTTGAAGCGGGGACGCCACACATTGCTGGCGTGCTTGGCCTGTCTGCGGCGTTAGACTGGCTGACCACACTGGATTGGCACGCCGCAGAGCAGCACAGCCAACAGTTGGCACAGCTTGCCGAGACGCATCTGACACAGTTTCCCGGCTTTCGCAGTTTCCGTAGCCCACATTCCAGCGTGTTGTCCTTTGACATTGCCGGTGTACACCACAGCGATCTGGTTACACTACTCGCCGAAAGTGGCATCGCACTGCGCGCCGGACACCACTGTGCGCAGCCGCTCATGGACGCACTCGGCGTCAGCGGCACGCTCCGCGCCTCGTTTGCCCCGTATAATAACCAACAAGATGTTGCTGCGCTGATCGCCGCGGTAGGCAACGCCCTTGAATTACTGATCGACTAAGTGATACCACAAACCATGACCGAACCAACTGACACGATGCATCCTTTTGGCCACCAGATCTCCGTTGCCGAGCTGCTCATGCGCTTCGATACCTGCCGCGCATGGGAAGATCGCTATCGACAGCTCATTTTGCTGGCAAAAGCGCTGCCAGCGCTGCCCGATGCACTAAAAACCGGGGATATTTCGTTATCCGGCTGTGAAAATCGCGTCTGGCTGGGTTATCAACGCCAAGAGGACGGCAGGCTGCATTTTTACGGCGACAGCGACGGACGCATCGTGCGGGGATTACTGGCAGTATTGTTAACCGCCGCTGAGGGAAAAACGCCAGAAACGCTATTACAACACGATCCGCTGACGCTGTTTGATATGTTGGGGTTACGTGCTCAGCTCAGCGCTTCACGTTCAAGCGGTCTGGCGGCGCTGGCCGCCAGAATCAGAGACATCGCCGAACGAGAAGCGGCGAGCAAGTAGCAGATTATGCGACGCTATCTCTGCGTCGCAGACGCTCTTTCACTTTTCGCGATCATCTTCTTCAGTGCATGAGATACCGCAACAAACCCAAAGGTTGCGGTGACCATCGTCGCCGCGCCAAAGCCTGACGCACAGTCCATACGCATCACCCCATCAGCCGTACTGCGAGACGCACAGACGGAACCGTCAGGCTGCGGATAAACCAGCGGTTCACTGGAAAATACACAGTCGATACCCAGTTTCCCTTTGCTGTTTTTCACCACGTTAAAATCGTGCTTTAGCCGTTCACGCAGCTTGGCGGCCAGCGGATCCTGAATGGTTTTAGCCAGATCGACGACCTCAATCCGGGTCGGATCGATTTGCCCCCCCGCGCCGCCGGTTGTCACTACCGGGATCTTATAGCGGCGGCAGTATGACAACAGCGCAGCCTTCGGGCGCACGCTATCAATAGCGTCAATCACATAGCTAAAGTTTTGATCGAGAAACTCGGCCACATTTTCCGCGCTGATGAAATCATCCACGCAGGTGACATTGCATTCTGGGTTGATCGCCAGAATACGTTCCGCCATCACTTCCGTCTTCGACTGCCCGGTGTACTGACGCAGCGCATGAATCTGGCGGTTGGTATTACTGACACACACATCATCCATATCGATCAGCGTAATCGCGCCAATACCAGTACGTGCCAGCGCCTCAGCCGCCCAGGAACCGACGCCGCCGATGCCAATCACGCAAACGTGAGCCTGAGAAAACAGCGCCAGCGCCTGTTGACCATATAACCGCGCGGTGCCGCCGAAGCGTTGCAAATAGGCTTCGGATAATTGCGTATTCATTCAACCAACCTTACGAAAACAAAATCACAGGAAAATAAAAGCGGCTCAGGATAGCGCTAAACCCGCACCACATCCACCAGACAGCTCATGGCGTTCGGCCCCTGCGTCAGCGGCGATGTGCCAATATCCAGCGTCAATACATTTGCATTTCCTGATTGTTCAACCGGATGCCACGTTCTTTGACCGAAGCCGGGCTCAAACCAGGCACCGGTGGACATGATCACCACGCCCGGCTTCACGCCGTCGGTAATCTGTACGCCCGCAAGAATACGACCACGCGCGTTTCTGACTTCGACCTGTGAACGGTCAACGATATCTCGTGCGGCAGCGTCCTGCGGGTGCATGTACAGCGTCTCTTTTCCTGCGGTCTTATTCGCAGCAACCTGCGGTGTGGCGGCTAATTGGCTGTGCAAGCGGTCAGATGGCTGAATAGAAATAAAATGCAGCGGCCATTCTTCCGTGCTTTTGGCTCCCAGCCACTCAACGGGAGGCTGCCACTCAGGATGCGGCGCAAAATCAGCATAGCCATAGCTGGCAATCGCTGAGCTGAACAGTTCAATCTTACCGCTTGGCGTACTCAGGGCATGCTGCTGCGGATCGCGACGGAAATCCTCAAAGAATACAAACGGCTTTTCATCCATTGGGATTTCTACATAACCCTGCTGCCAGAAATCCTCAAATGACGGCCAGCCGTCAGCGACATCTCGCTGCTTTGAGCGACATTCGTCATAAAGATGTTCCAGCCACTGCTGCTCACTGCGGTTTTGCGTGAACGCGTCTTTATAGCCCAAACGCTCCGCCAGCTCGCTGAAAATATCCACGTCATTACGCGCCTGATGCTGCGGCGCAATCGCCTGATGCATCGCAAAGATAAAGCGATCGCGGGACGATCCACCGATATCATTACGCTCCAGCGTGGTGGTAACAGGTAGCACGATGTCAGCCATCTGCGCCGCGGGCGTCCAGACGATATCCTGCACAATCACCGTATCTGGTTTACGCCAGCCATCCACCAGACGGTTCAACTGCTGGTGATGGTGAAACGGGTTACCGCCCGCCCAGTGAATCAGGTGGATATCAGGATAAGTATGGGTTTCCCCCTGAAAGGTATAAGGCGTTCCCGGATGCAGTAGCATATCCGCGATACGCGCCACGGGGATCGCCCGTCCTGCGTTCGGGGTAGATGGAGAAGCGGGCGCAGGCGTTGAAATCCGTTCGTTGCCGACGCTGTTCATCGAACCGTGGCCGAAGGAGAAGCCACCGCCCGGTAGCCCCACCTGCCCCAGCATGGAAGACAGCGCGATCATCATCCAGTAAGGCTGTTCACCACGGTGCGCGCGTTGCACAGAATAAGAGCAGGTAATAAAGCTACGCACGCCAATCAGTTGCTGCGCCAAGCGCCGGATACGATCGGCGGGGATTCCGGTAATATCGCTGGCCCATTCGGGGGTTTTCACCACGCCATCGCCGCGACCGTGCAAGTAGTCACTCAGTTGCTCATAACCAACGCAGTAGCGTTGCAGGAAATCCTTATCGTCAGCGCCCAGACGCTGAATCTCATAGCCTAGCGCCAGCATCAGCGCGACATCGGTATTCGGGCGGATGGGGATCCACTCGGCATTCACAAATTCAGGACAATCATCGCGCATCGGGCTGATGTTAATAACGGGAATTCCTTTCTCCACCAGCGCTTCCAATGCGGGCTTGAGCGTATGGTGCCCGGCGCCGCCGGAGGCTACCTGCGAATTTTTCAGCGCCAGCCCACCAAACGCGAGAAAAATATCACAGTGCTCAGCAACGCTGCGCCATTCGGTCACCTTGCCCGTCAGCGGATGGAAGGTGCCAATCACATAAGGCAGGAAGAACTGCGCTGCGCCCCAGCTATAATTTCCCTGCTGATCGACCGCACCGCCGCCGGAGAAATAGAAGCGGCGCACCTGAGATCGCGCGTGGTGATAACGCCCGGCTGACGACCAGCCGTAAGAACCGGCAAAAAGGCCATCTGCACCGTAGCGATCGCGAATACGGCGATTCTCCTGCGCAACGAGATCGAGCGCCACGTCCCAATCCACCTCAACAAAATCCTCCCGACCGCGCAGCGTTTTGTCGCTGTTTTCTCGCTTCCGGAGCCAGGAACGGCGTACAGACGGACGACGGATACGTCGGTCGGAATACACCAGCGGCGCGATGGAATCGAGCATAGGGGAAGGGGCTGGATCGCCTGCAAACGGCTCGCATCGAATCAGCCTGCCGTCTTCAACCACAGCGGTAAACGCGCCCCAATGCGCAAGATGTGGATAACGTTTAATCGCCATGACAACCTCAGGATAAGTAATTAGCAGGGTGGATAATAACCTGAATTATCCACGTCCCCAACAGCAAGAAGAGTGAATAGCTTATGCATAATTCGGCATTCGTTATCCATATTTAAACGTTCGTTTAAAACGCATGTTGGGCTAGGGTTTAACCAGAAAATAAAGAGGTGGTTCAGGATAATGTCGATCGTTTAAGAACCGAGAAACACGGAGCGAGGTATCCCTGCGGGAACCTCATCCCCGTGTTTCTCCTAAAATGAGGCTTAAGTGATCCGCTTTAACATTCAGGCAGTTTTATTCTTTGTTCGTTATTCAAACCAGGAACGCAGCATGAAACCCATTACGCCACACAGCAACGGTAATGACGTTATTTCATTACTGCCCCGATGTTGACTTAACCCAGCCTGATTTCTCTTCCTCCTGAAGAGAAAGGTGCGTTGTCACCCCAAACACATCATTCAAAACACGCCATTAAAAAAATAAAGGCGGAGCGCACACCTCTGCCCTCTGCATACGGATGGGAAATATGAAAAAAAATTTCTTCTTGTCAGCGCTAATTCTGACATCTTCGCTCTTCGGCCTTGCCGCACAGGCTGAAACGTTGACGCCCAAGCGCGGCGGCACGCTGAATTTTCTGGCCGAGCCTGAGCCACCGGTCTTAACCAGTCTGGTTAGCACCAGCGGCGCGGTAATGAAGATCAACGCCAAGGTGATTGAAGGGCTGCTGAATTACGATTTTGATATGAAACCAACCCCACAGCTTGCGACCAGTTGGTCAGTTAGCCCGGACGGTAAACAATATACGTTCCACCTGCGTAAAGGCGTGAAATGGCATGACGGGCAAGATTTCACGTCTGCGGACGTCGCGTTTTCCATTCTGACCGTCAAAAAATACAATTCGCGCGGTCAGGGCACCTTTGCCAACGTCACCGAAGTGAAGACTCCCGATCCGTACACCGCGATCCTGGAACTGTCAAAACCGGCACCTTATCTGCTGAGCGCGTTCTCCGCCAACGAAGCACCTATCGTGCCGAAGCACTTATACGAAGGCACAGACATTCTGTCTAATCCTCACAATACTGCGCCGATTGGTACTGGCCCGTTTGTGTTCAAGGAATGGGTGCGTGGCAGCCATATCCTTTATGAACGTAACCCGAACTACTGGGACAGCCCCAAGCCTTACGTCGATAAACTGGTGGTGAAGATCATCCCCGATGCCGCTACTCGCACCATTGCGCTTGAAACCGGCGCATTGGATCTGGGAAGCGACTCTCCCGTTCCGCTGAGTGAAATTGAACGCATCAAGAAAAACCCCAAGCTGGGCATTGAAACCGCTGGCTATGGTTACAGCCCGACGCAAACCCGCATCGAGTTCAATCTGGATAACCCTTATCTGAAGAACCTAAAGGTTCGTCAAGCCATTGCGCACAGCATCAACATTGATGTGTTGAAAAATGTAGTGTGGTACGGCTATGCGGTAAGCTCACCAACGCCGATTACGCCGGAACTGGCGCAGTTCCATGATACAACGCCGTCACCTTATGGTTTCGATATTGCCAAAGCGAACCAACTGCTGGACGAAGCGGGCTTCCCACGTCAGGCAAACGGTATCCGCTTCACGCTGGTACATGATTTCATGCCCTATGGCGACAGCTTCAAACGCGTAGCGGAATACCTCAAATCGGCGCTGGCTAAAGTCGGTATTGACGTCACCATTCGCTCTCAGGACTTCGCCACTTTCGTTAAGCGCGTGTATACCGACCGCGACTTTGATTTTAACAACGGATCCATCTCGAACCTGTTTGATCCAGCCGTGGGCGTCCAGCGCCTGTATTGGTCAAAAACCTATCAACCGGGCGTGCCTTTCGGTAACGGTTCACATTACAGCAACCCAGAAGTAGACCGTCTGCTTGAGCAGGCTGCGGTGGAAACCGATCCTGAAAAACGCGTGGAATTGTACAAACAGTTCCAACGCATCATCGCCACCGATATTCCTGATTTGAACCTGCTCCAGATTAAGCGCCAGACCATTTACAACAAGCGCGTGCACAACGTCGTCACGGATATTCAGGGCGTTAACGGCAGCCTGGCCGACGTGTGGCTGGATCAGTAATCGTAATACAGCATTCCCCTGCGCGGGCAGGGGAACTCTCATGAAGGTATGTGATGAATAAAGTAGAACGAATCGGGCGCGTACTGTGGCGTACCCTGCTTCATGCGCTGCCAACGGCGATTGGCATTATCATTCTGGTGTTTTTCCTGTTGCAGTTGGTGCCGGGAGACGCCGTTGATGTGCTGGCCGGCGAATCAGGCAACGCAACCGAAGCAACCATGGCACACCTGCGCGCCCAATTCGGTCTCGATCAGCCCATACTGCAACAACTTTCGGTTTATTTGGGCAATTTGGCCCAGTTCAGCCTCGGCTTCTCTCCCCGCTACAACGCACCAGTGATGGACCTGATCCTGTCACGGCTGCCGGGCACGCTGTTCCTGATGCTGCTATCACAGGTATTCGCCATCGTTATCGGTATCACACTGGGAGCGATAATGGCGGTATGGGCGGGTAAATGGCCCGATCGCGTGCTTTCTCTGATCGCGCTGCTGCTCTATTCCACACCGGGGTTTTGGATCGGCCTGATGACGCTGATTCTGTTTTCTGTTCATCTTGATTGGCTGCCAAGCGGCGGCAACATCACCATTGGCGCAAACCTGACTGGCTGGGCGTACTTCAAGGATATGTTGCAGCATGCCATTCTTCCGGTACTGGCGCTGAGCAGCTTTTTTATTGCTATTTATGCCCGCCTTACCCGCGCGGCCATGCTGGAAATCGCCCAGCAGGATTTTGTGCGTACCGCCCATGCCAAAGGACTATCGCCGCTGTGGGTCACCGTCAGACACATTCTGCGCTGTGCGCTGCTGCCAATTACTACCGTTGCGGGTATGCATTTCGGCAATCTGCTGGGCGGAGCAGCCGTGGTCGAGACGGTCTTTAGCTGGCCGGGACTGGGCCGCCTGGCGCTGGAAGCGGTGATGGCGCGCGATTTCAACGTCTTGCTGGGTGTCCTGCTGCTTTCCGCTTTCTTAGTCATTTTGGCTAATGTGCTGGTGGACCTGCTGCAATCCTGGCTCGATCCCCGAATTAAGGCTCGCTGATATGAATAACCTTTCTCCTGAAAACCTCACGCCGAAGAAAGCCGCAGTTGATGGCGTTCACTCAGCGACGACTCATGCGTTAAAAACGCCTTTTCTCCTGTCGCCGGAGGTGCGTGCATTTATCCGTAATCCTGCGGGGATGGCAGGTCTACTGTTGCTGATTACGGTATTTCTGATGGCGGTATTCGCGCCGCTACTGTATCCCGGCGATCCACTGGATATGGTCGCCCAGCCTTTCTTGTGGCCGGGCGAAAACCCTGACTTCCCATTAGGAACCGATTCGATGGGCCGGGATATCGCGGCTGGCATCGTCCACGGCTCACAGGTTTCCTTGCAAATCGGCTTCTCGGCCGTGATGGTCAGCCTGTTAATTGGCACCGTCATCGGTGCGCTGGCGGGTTATTTTGGTGGTCGAGTGGATGACCTGCTGGTTCACATCACCGAACTGTTCCAGACCTTCCCGACCTTTTTGCTGGTCGTGGTACTGGTCGCCATCGGTTCCCCTTCGGTTACGCTGATTTCTCTGGCTATCGGTATTGCCTCCTGGCCGACAATTGCACGTCTGGTGCGGGCCGAGTTTCGCTCGCTGCGTGAAAGCGATTTTGTGTTAGCCGCGCGCAGTCAGGGATTTTCCAGCCTGCGCATCATCTTTCAAGAAATGCTGCCGAACGCGCTGCCGTCGATCATCGTCACCACGTCAGTCATGGTTGCCTCGGCCATTTTGATTGAGTCTGCCTTATCCTTCTTAGGCTTTGGCGATCCGAACCGCGTGAGCTGGGGCAGCATGATCGGCGCAGGCCGCGAATCGCTGCGTACCGCCTGGTTTCTTACCGCCCTGCCCGGCACGGCGCTGGTCTTAACCGTACTGTCACTGAATCTGGTTGGCGACGCGTTGAACGATGCCCTGAATCCACGCTTACGAGGGAGAAGCGCATGAAGCCGCTGGTTGATATTCAAGATTTACGCGTCGATTTCCCCGGTCATCAGGCCGTTCGAGGGCTAAACCTGACGATTAACGCTGGAGAAACGCTGGCACTGGTCGGCGAATCTGGCTGCGGTAAATCCGCGACGGCACTGTCCCTGATGCGACTGGTCGCCGAGCCGGGAAAAATCAGCGGCCGTATTCTGTTTGACGGCCACGACCTGCTAACCCTGCCGGATCGCAAGATGCGCCAACTACGTGGCAATGCGCTGTCGATGATTTTTCAGGAACCCATGACGTCACTCAATCCGGTGCTCTCCATCGGTCAGCAGATTAGTGAAACGCTGCGGTTGCATGAAGCGCTAACGCCTGCACAGGCACGGACTCGCGCTATCGAACTGCTGGATCTGGTCAAGATCCCTGAACCGGCCAGACGAGTGGATGACTACCCTCATAACCTGTCTGGCGGCCAGCGTCAGCGCGTCATGATCGCCATGGCAGTGGCGTGCCGTCCGCGCTTGCTGATTGCCGATGAGCCGACCACAGCGCTGGACGTCACCATTCAGGCACAAATTCTGGCGCTGCTGGATAATCTGCGACGTGAATTCTCGATGAGCCTGCTGCTGATTACCCACGATCTTGGGCTGGTGGCACAGTGGGCCGACCGCGTGGCGGTGATGTATGCCGGACAAAAGGTAGAAGAAGCACGGGCGGCTGACCTGTTTCAGTCCCCCACGCACGGCTTTTCTCCCAAACATAACGTTTCCCCCAAACACAGCTACACGCGTGGGCTGCTGGCGACATCGGTGCATATGGATCAGGATAGGCATTACCGTACCCATCGGCTGGCGGAAATCCATCATGCGCCGACGGACGAAGATTCCGGTTTTACACTGCTGACACCACCCAGCTTGATTCATCGAGCCATCGATACGAATCAGCAGCCGTTGCTCTCACTGAAAAACATTCAGACCAGTTATTCAACAACGCAGGGCAAGGTGCTGGCGGTTGACGATGTGTCACTGACGATTTTACCCGGCGAAACACTCGGTCTGGTGGGTGAATCCGGCTGTGGGAAATCAACCCTGTCCAAAGCCATTCTGCGTCTGTTACCGCCGTCACACGGGCAGATCGTTTTTGATGGGCAAGACATCACCACGCTAAAAGAATCGCGGCTAAAAGCGTTACGTCAGCGGGTACAGATGATCTTTCAGGATCCCTATGCCTCGCTGAATCCACGCCACAGCATTCAGCATATTCTTGAAACGCCGCTGATTGTGCACGGCCTTGGCGATCGCTCGCAGCGACAGCAGGCGATCAACAATATCATCGAGCGCGTCGGTCTGCCGCAAAGTAGCCTGAATCGCTATCCCCATGAATTTTCCGGCGGACAGCGCCAGCGCATCGGCATTGCTCGTGCGCTGGTAGTACGTCCTTCGCTGGTGATTTGCGACGAGCCCGTATCCGCACTCGATGTCTCTATTCAGGCACAAATTCTTAATCTGCTGGTGGAGCTAAAGAACGAAATGGGCCTGTCGCTGCTGTTTATTTCCCACGATCTCGCGGTGGTGCGTTATATCGCCGACCGGGTCATGGTGATGCAAAACGGACGCTGTGTGGAAAGCGGCGATCACCACAGCATCTGGCATCAGCCGCAGCATCCGTATACCCGCAAACTGATCGATGCCGTCCCCAGCGGCGGGCAGCGAGAAGCGCCTGTGTCTCCACAGCAGATGAACAGGCAGGCACATGGATAAGAACGGTGAACACAAAGTGAACACATCAGCCGTTATTGACCAAACGGTGATGGAGTCGGCCATTCAGGATTTTTTACCTGAGCTGGTTGCGATTCGTCACCATATTCATCAGCACCCAGAAATCGGCTTTGAAGAATTTTCTACCGCACAGCTAGTGGCGGAAAAGCTGACGGCATGGGGGCTTGCTGTCACCACCGGCATCGGTGGAACGGGCGTGGTCGCGACCCTACGTGGCCGCTATCCCGGTGAAGATAGCATCGGCCTGCGAGCCGATATGGATGCACTGTATATCAGTGAAAAAACCGATCTGTCTTATGCCTCGGTACACGCTGGGAAAATGCACGCCTGTGGACATGATGGGCACACCACTATGCTATTGGGTGCCGCACGCTATTTATCTCTGCATCCCAATTTCGCTGGCACCGTGCACTTTATTTTCCAACCGGCAGAAGAAGGATTGGGCGGCGGACTTGCCATGCTCAATGACGGCCTGCTGACCACGTTCCCCTGCAATCGACTGTTTGGTCTTCACAACAAGCCCGGTATCGAGGTCGGTAAGTTCGCTATTCGCAGCGGCCCGATGCTGGCGGCCAGCGACACCTGGCAGGTCACGTTTCACGGTACGGGTGGACACGGCGGTTCTGGCGTCCACCTTTCTATCGATCCAACGCTGCCCGCAGCGCAATTTATGCTGGGCCTGCAAACGATCGTCAGCCGCAATGTTCCTGCAATGGACGCGGCGGTGCTCAGCATTGGTCATATTCAGGGTGGCGATATCCATGCCCCGAACGTTATCCCCGATAGCGTCATCCTTAAAGGAACCGGGCGGAGCTACTCGCCGAGCGTTCGCCACCTGCTGGAAACGCGTCTGCGAGAACTGGCACATCACACCGCACAAGGCTTTGGTGCCACGGCCGACGTTCACTATGAACGGCAATATCCCGCGCTGGTTAACGATACACACGCCACACAGCTCGCCGTTAATGCTGCCTCGCAGGTGGTTGGGCTCGAACAAGTTGAAACCGCCATGACGCCGCTGCTGGGCGCAGAAGACTTTGCCTACATGCTGGAACAGCGTCCCGGCGCGTTCATGATGCTGGGAAACAGCGATAAAGGTGCAGCCAACGTATATCACCTGCATACCCCGTACTACGACTTTAATGATGCGCTGATCCCATTGGGTATCCGCTATTGGGCGACCTTGGTTTATCAAGAACTGGTTTATCAGGAACCGGGGTTATCAATAGCAGAGGATAGCGAGAACGACAGCCCATTTTCCTACGGCCTAAACATAACAACGCATGACGGCAGTACACCTGACGTCGAACGAGAGCAAAAAGGATGAAGCATGGTGGCGTTATTGAAAACCAAAGCGCAAAGCAAAGAAAAAGAGGCAGACATTAAACAGCGCATCCTGCGTGAAGCCATCACGATCTTCGCCAGTAAAGGAAGTGAACTGACGACGATTCGTGAAATCACCGAAGCCACTAACGTGAACGTGGCATCAGTGAATTATTACTTTGGCTCGAAAGAGGGATTACTGCACGCCGTGCTGGACCATGTCCTCGGCCCGTTAAATGACGAAAGAACGCGACTGCTGGATGAGGTGGAAAAAGCCAATCAGGGTGATGTTCTGCCCGTTGCCGCGCTGCTGGATGCGCTACTGCGCCCGCTGGTTAAAACAGCTCGCACACCCGATGGCGGTCGTATTGTCGTGCGCCTGTTACAGCACCTGCGCGCGACGCCGGGTATGGAAGTTACCACCCTGCTTTCAGCGCAGTTCGATCAGGTTGCCCACCGTTTTATCGATGCCTTTACTCGTGCGTTGCCGGGGTTATCGCGTGCAGAGGTGATCTGGCGCTATGAATTTGCTCGCGGTGCCGCCATGCACGTATTAACCGACGCCGATCCGCGTTCTGGTCGTCTGGCACTGCTCTCCAAAGGGCTGTGTGACAACCGCGATGACGATCGCGTGTTGTCGCATCTATTACGTTTTGTCGAGGCGGGTTTTGTCGCCGAACCACTGACTGAAACCGCCTAAACCCGTACTTACAGCGGGTGGTATTCACTTCAATCCTGATTTTTTATTTATCACCGACAGGAAACAGACATGAGCAGAGAAAAAATTGAAGGGTCATTTGTTGCCCTCATCACACCGTTTAATGACGATGGTAGTGTGGATTTCGGCGCATTTGAGGCGTTATTAAAATTCCAGGAAGACAACGGCACGGCTGCCGTTTTGATTATGGGATCAACGGGGGAAGTTTCCATGCTGTCCCCAGACGAGAGAAAAGCGATCATCCACCGTACCGCACAATACAGCACCAGTAAAATGAAGTTGTTCTACGGCTGCACCGGTAACAATACCGATACCACCATTGACTATGTTCGCTATGCGCATGACAACGGCGCAGACGGTGCCATTATCGCCGCGCCCGCTTATATCTGTGCCAGCGAGAGCGATATCGAAAGCTACTTTCTGGAAATTGCAGACGCGACCGATTTGCCATTAGGGATCTATAACAACCCGCCACGCGTGAAAACGGATCTGCACTGGACGTCGCTGCTGCGTATTTTCAAACACCCGAACTACGTTATTCATAAAGAATCCACGACTCGCGTGGGTCAGGTCGCACAGGTTCTGGCGGGGAATCCTGATGTTTCGGTAATGTGCTGCGATTCGCCCAATCTGGGTTTAGTGGTGCCAACGATGTCGCTGGGAGGCCATGGAACTGCCAACATGACGGGCAACATTGCACCGGCAGAACTGGCCGAAATTTCTCGTCCGTGGAAAAACGGTGAGGATGCGGAACGCTTCCGTAAAGCCTATCAGCATTTGCTGCCGCTGCTGCATTACACCTATTCGGCAATCAACCCAGTGGCGGTAAAATCATTGATGAAGGCGGTAGGTTTACCGGCAGGCAGCCTGCGCCGTCCACTGCGAGGCTTACAAGGCGAAGCGTTAGATTCCGGCGTTCGCATCGTGAACGAATTAGGACTGAGCAGCAAATACGGTTTTAAAAGCTGATTCTCTTCTGGGATTAGCGTGTAGAACGTAAGGATTTACTCTCAGAAGTGGCATAAATAGAAAGCCACTTCTGAGATATCAAACGAAAGGGATAGCTACCGTGGATTACTGACTAACAGCGAGCCTGAGCCGTTCGCCGAACTGCTTTGCCCGTTCTTCAATACCCAGACCCGACCATAGTGGTTATAGAAACCTGCCGAGTGCCCCGCGTCCGGCCCAATACCCTGATACATATCGAAGTGTTGGCCTTTAATTGCTCCACCGACATCCAGCGCAATCATCAGGCGCATCTCATACTTGCCGGTAAATTTGCCAGCGTTATCCAGCAGCGGTACTTCCATTAACAGCGCCGTGCCAGCCGGAATCAGTGAACGGTCAGAAGCGACGGAAGCCTTCGCCACCAACGGCACAGCACTTGCCCCTTTCACAGGCGCAGACATCATCGGTTTAAAGAAGACAAAAGAAGGGTTCTGTTCAAACAGTTCACGCACTTCATACTCGGAATGCTGCTCCGTCCATTTGCGAATCGCCTGCATGGACATCTCTTCACGTGGCACTTCCCCACGATCGATCAGTACCTTACCAATACTGCGGTAAGCATGGCCGTTTTTGCCCGCGTAGCCGAAGAACGTCAGAGGGCGTCCATCGCCAAAATCAATATAGGCGCTGCCTTGCACTTCCATCATGAAGTTATCAACCAGCGAATTGGTCCAGGCGAGAACCAGTCGCTCATCCAGCGCGCCTGAATAAATTCCGGCACGATCCGGTAGACGGCGGTTATTTTTACCCTTTGGCGGCATAGCATATAAAGGATGGCGGAATTCCCCCTGACGGGTGTGGCGCGCCTGCAATACTGGCGTGTAATAGCCGGTGAACTGCACATTCCCAAAGTTATCAACGCCTTCCATCTGCCAGGCGTTCAGACCAAATTTGCTCAGTTCGCGGGTATCCGCCCCCGACATCATCCAGTTTTCGATCGCCTGGAAGATGGTGTTATTGCGTGTATAAAGATTCGGTGACGCCGACCGAATTTCCGCAACCTGGGTGATGAAATCTCGCGCGTTAACTGGCTTCCCTTTGGCATTGGGTTCATTCACCAATTCCAAAGGCTGGTTGAGGTGACCATCTTTATATTGCTGCCCGCGATCGGTTGGCCTGGATTGGCACCCCGCCAAAATGGCGATGACCACTGCGGTCAGCACATATTTTCCCCACCGTCCCTTCATCTTTTGCGCTCGCTTTTTACATCAAAAATTTACCGTCGAACGATAACAAACGCCTATCGAGAAAGGAATGGGATAGCGCATAAATCAATGAGGTAAGGAAGAACGGTTCGGCGCACGGCATCGCAAGAGGCTATTTTCTGTAAATCGCCCCATTACGTTCACAAAACAACCCATCAGGTGGTAAATCAATCACCTAACAGCCAAATGCGGCGCTTTTTACAGAAATAGGTTGCATCAATGTTCATGGAGAGTATAGTGCGCATCCACGGACGCGGGGTGGAGCAGCCTGGTAGCTCGTCGGGCTCATAACCCGAAGGTCGTCGGTTCAAATCCGGCCCCCGCAACCAATTGATGTGAGTCGTCCATCAAAAGCAGTGAAGATTAGTCAGTACGGACGCGGGGTGGAGCAGCCTGGTAGCTCGTCGGGCTCATAACCCGAAGGTCGTCGGTTCAAATCCGGCCCCCGCAACCAATTGATGTGAGTCGTCCATCAAGGCAGTGAAGATTAGTTATTACGGACGCGGGGTGGAGCAGCCTGGTAGCTCGTCGGGCTCATAACCCGAAGGTCGTCGGTTCAAATCCGGCCCCCGCAACCAACTAACACTATCTTTAATTAGGAAGTCAGCGACAAAGCACCTTAACGGGTGCTTTTTTGTTTTTTGCGCCAGATTTTTCTACCTATTTTACTTCAGCACACAACGTTCAGAGAAAATGTTTCTGAACCGCGCCGACAAGACGCGGTCACTGCGTAATATTGACGCTCCCCCCACCCCCCACTACCGCTCAGCCTGACTGGCGAAGTAGGCTTTAATTCCTGCAAAAATGGATTCGGCAATCTGCTGTTGAAACTGACTGGTGCGCAGCTTGCGCTCTTCTTCCAGATTACTAATAAATGCCGTCTCAACCAGAACAGAAGGGATATCCGGGGCTTTCAGTACCGCAAAACCAGCCTGATCGACGCTGTTTTTATGCAGACGATTCACCTTACCCAGCCGAGTCAAGATCTCTTTACCAAACTTTAGGCTGTCGCCAATCGTCACGGTCTGCACCAGATCGAACATGGTGTGATCCAAATAGCGATCGCCGCTCATGCTTACCCCACCGATCAAATCCGATTCATTCTGCGTCTCAGCCAAAAATTTAGCGGCAGTACTGGTTGCCCCTTTCTTCGAGAGCGCAAAAACCGACGATCCTCTGGCTGAGCGATTGGTAAAGGCATCCGCATGAATCGAAATGAACAAATCGGCACGTTGCTTGCGCGCTTTTGCCACCCGCACACGCAGCGGGATGAACACATCTTCATTACGCGTCATATACGCTTTCATGTTGGATTCATTATCGATCAGCTTGCGCAGACGGCGGGCAATTTGCAACACGATGTCTTTCTCGCGCGTCTTATTCTTGCCAATCGCGCCGGGATCTTCACCGCCGTGACCGGGATCGAGCATAATAATCAACGGGCGATCTCGCCCCGCTTTCCCGGCTTTCGGCGCTTCTGCCGGCAGCGTGCGCTCCAGTTCGCCTTTGTTGTAGTCCTCCAGCAGCGCCAGCAGTGGATCTTCTTCGTTATCGTAGCGCCCTGCCGCAGGGTACAAATCCAATACCAGTCGGTGCTTGAATTCAGCCACTGGCCCCAGCGTAAAGACTTTGGTCGTTGCCTGCTGTTTGAGCTCCAGCACCAAACGCACCGTACTTTTATCAAACTGGCCGATGCGAGCTTCTTTAATCAGCGGATCGTTATCCTGCTGAAACTTGCTGGCTATCTCTTTCAGTACGCTGTTCAAGTGAACATTTTCGATATCCACCACGATACGTTCAGGATTACTCAAACTAAACTGTTTATATTTCAGCGGGTGGTTGGATTCTAATGTGACGCGGGTGTAGGCGGAAGATGGCCAGACGCGCACGGCGATGACCTGTGTGGTCGCAGCCAAACCCACACCGCTTACGCTTAATAACCAGGTTGCTGCTGCGCTTTGTAATAGACGCCGCCGAGTCAGATGATGATTCGAATGAGACATGCCACTCCGATCTTATTGCTGTGCGCTACCCTGCATTGTCGTGGTGCCACAGTGCTGGATATGCCATCAAAAAATGAATAAAGGTAAAAATTGTCAAAAACTTTAACGAATCAGCTTAGCTCTGTCATGCAAAAATCATGTGCAGGCCTTATAACAGGCGGATATCATAAATTTGAAGCATTAACCTCACTTTTCTGGTTAATACTTCCTCTTGCGTTTTATGTCATAAAGAATAAAAATACAGAAATTACGAATAAAAATGCAAAGAGGGCTCACAGTGAAGGAACGTAGTACAGAGCTGGTTCAGGGCTTCCGCCATTCAGTTCCCTATATCAATGCCCACCGTGGCAAAACGTTTGTCATCATGTTGGGTGGCGAAGCCATTGAACATGCCAACTTCTCTAGCATCGTAAATGATATCGGGCTGCTACACAGTCTGGGAATCAAGCTGGTGGTGGTTTATGGCGCTCGCCCTCAGATCGATGCCAACCTGACAACGCACCACTACGAGCCTCACTACCATAAAAATACCCGAATCACCGACAGCGCCACGCTGGAGCTGGTCAAACAGGCGGCGGGTATGCTGCAACTGGACATCACCGCTCGTCTGTCGATGAGCCTGAACAACACGCCGCTGCAAGGTGCCCATATTAATGTCGTCAGCGGTAATTTTATTATCGCACAACCGCTTGGCGTTGATGACGGCGTGGACTACTGCCACAGCGGCCGTATTCGTCGCATTGATGAAGAAGCGGTTCATCGCCAGTTGAATAGCGGCGCAATTGTGCTGCTTGGCCCAGTTGCGGTTTCAGTCACCGGCGAAAGTTTCAATTTAACCTCGGAAGAAGTTGCGACCCAGTTAGCGATTAAGCTGAAAGCGGAGAAGATGATCGGCTTCTGCTCCTCTCAGGGCGTCACCAACGAAGAAGGCCGCATCATTTCTGAACTGTTCCCAGACGATGCGCAGCAGCGTATTGATGTACTGGAACAGGCTGGCGATTACCACTCTGGTACGGTCAGATTTCTGCGCGGCGCAGTCAAAGCCTGCCGTAGCGGCGTGCGTCGCAGCCACCTGATCAGCTATCAGGACGACGGTGCCCTGTTGCAGGAACTGTTCTCACGCGATGGAATCGGCACGCAGATCGTGATGGAAAGCGCCGAGCAGGTTCGCCGTGCGACCATCAATGACATCGGCGGTATTCTGGAGTTGATCCGCCCGCTGGAAGAACAAGGCATTCTGGTCAGACGCTCGCGCGAGCAGTTGGAAATGGAGATCGACAAATTTACCGTTGTCGCACGCGACAACCTGACCATCGCCTGCGCCGCGCTTTACCCGTTCCCGGAAGAAAGCATCGGCGAAATGGCCTGCGTCGCGGTTCACCCGGATTACCGCAGCTCATCACGTGGCGATATGCTGTTACAGCGCGTTGCCGCTCAGGCGCGCCAGCAGGGTCTGAAAAAGCTATTCGTGCTGACGACGCACAGCATCCACTGGTTCCAGGAGCGCGGCTTTTTACCCGCCGAGGTGGAGATGTTGCCGAAGAAAAAACAGGCGCTGTACAACTACCAGCGGCGATCAAAGATTCTGGTACTAGACCTCTGAATTATTTCATTCAATAACGCTTCTCGTGGCCGATCGTAACATCGGCCACGACGATTTCCCCTGCCTATGGCTGCTTGCCAAACTCACAGCTCAGCGTCGTCCACTTTCTTGCCTGTTCACTCAGCGTGAACCCTAACCCCAGACGATCGGACACCCACATGCGCCCATCGCGCAACTCTAGTTGCTCGTTGAAAAGCGGATTCAGCCACTCGAAATGTTCCAACCAGGGCTCAATCGGATAAGCGGCGGCCAGATGCAAATGCACTTCCATCGCAAAATGCGGTGCCAGCTTACGGCCATGCTTCGCTGCCAAATCCATGATTTTCAGGAAAGGAGAAATCCCACCTACGCGCGGTGCATCCGGCTGCACGAAGTCACTGGCGTTACCGAGAATCAACTGTTCATGCTCACGGAAACTGGTCAACATCTCGCCAGTGGCAATCGGCGTATCCAGCGCAGCCGTCAGCGCCGCGTGGCCTTCCACATCGTAGGCATCCAGCGGCTCTTCAATCCAGACCAGATTAAACGCTTCCATTTTTCTGCCCATACGAATCGCTGTTTCGCGGTCCCACTGCTGATTGGCATCCACCATCAGAGGGAAATCGTCTCCCAATGCTTCTCGCACCGCCGTGAGACGACGGATATCCTCTGCGGTATTCGGCTGTCCCACTTTTAGTTTGATTCCGCCGATACCGCTTTCGCGAGAAATCACGACATTTTTTAATACCTGATCCAACGGCGTATGCAGGAAGCCGCCGGAGGTGTTGTAGCACTGAACGGAATCGCGATGTGAACCCAACAACTTCGACAGAGGCAAACCTGCACGCTTGGCTTTCATGTCCCACAGTGCGATGTCGAGCGGAGAAATGGCCTGCACCGCCATTCCGCTACGGCCAACCGATGCGCCAGCCCACAGCAATTTGGTATAGATCTTATCGATATCGTTCGGATCTTCGCCTAACAGGTTATCCGCTATTTCTTTCGCATGAGCATAGATACCTTGTCCACCCGCACGCTTGGAGTAGCTGAACCCCACTCCTTCAAACCCATCGCGACTGCGAATTTCCGCAAAAATAATAGCGACTTCGGTCAGCGGTTTTTGCCTTCCGGTCAGCACTTTTGCATCGCTGACTGGCGTTGCCAACGGCAGAAACGCCAGAGAGAGTTTTACCCATTCGATCCGATCGCCCGACTCGGCAGCCGTTCTGACATTCGTGACTTTTGCATAGCTAACTGCCGCTGAATTTGCACTGATAGTCATGTCTCACCTCATAAATGATTGCGCTAACATTTATTAACCAAAAGGAAGATAGCGATAAATGAAGGAAAAACATGCAACTCAGATCACAAAATAATCATTAAAATACTCAAAATACATCCCAAGCAACCAAATAATGATTGCGCAATCACCATAAAGAATAAGAGGATAAAACCAAAATACGAGCGGGAAGTTTAGGTGTCAGCCCGAAAAACGAGAAAATACAGGCAGATTGCTAAAAACACAGGTGACTGGAAAACCGATGTACCATCAACGATAATCTCGCAACACGTGAATACGCGCGCAACCTCAAAAGGGAACCGGTGATTGAAACACGATAAGAACGCCAGCAGCACTCCGCCCCGCGCGCCCACGCTTGAAGATGTGGCACGCGCCGCGGGCATTTCGCCCATGACCGTCAGCCGTGCACTGAACAACCCGAAAATTGTTCGTGCGGAAACCGTAAACAAGGTGATGGAAGCTGTCCAAGCCACAGGCTACATCCCCAATATGTTAGCAGGTGGGCTGGCTTCCCGACGCAGCAAACTCATTGCCGTCGTGGTGCCGCAAATCAATAACAACATGTTTGTTGATACTGTTCAGGCAATTAGCGATGAGCTGGCCGCGCGCGGTTATCACATGCTGTTATGCGTCTCTGGCTATACCAATGAATCCGAAGCGGAGATTGTCACCACACTGCTTTCTCGTCGCCCTGATGGTATCGTCCTCACCGGTATTCACCATACGCCCGAGCTCAAACGTCTCCTCCTCAACGCCGCAATCCCCGTCGTTGAAATCTGGGATCTCACCCCGACACCGCTCGATATGCTGGTCGGTTTTTCCCATGAAAGTATCGGGAATACCATCGGGCAGTATTTGATCGGTAAGGGACATTCGCGCTTCGGCCTTGTCTGGACGGAAGATGCACGTGCCGGACTGCGTAAGAAAGGCATTTACGACATCATACAAAAACAGCCGGGAAGCTATGTGCGTGAAGCCATCGCCCCGTGGCCTGCGACGCTGGCATTAGGGCGACAAGGACTAAGCGAACTTCTGGCCGATGGCGAGACCTTTGATGCCATCATTTGCAGTTCCGATACGCTGGCGCAGGGGGTGATTATCGAAGCCGCAGCCAGAGGATTAGTGGTGCCAAAGAAACTGGCAGTCATGGGATTTGGCGATCTTGATTTCGCTGCACACAACACACCAACCATTACCACCGTCAGGATCGATCGCTGGAGAATCGGCACCGATGCCGCAGCAATGCTGGCAGAAAAGATTGAGGGGAAAGGCGTACCCTCCCCCATCATGGATATTGGTTTTTCGCTGATTGAGCGCGAGTCCGCCTGACTTTAGCGTCCGTTCAAAAGTAGAGCCCTATCCAAAATGTCCCATTAGTGCACCAATTCTCTCTTCCAAACCGCTATAGCGCTGTGTTGGCGTTTTCACCGCCCGACAGAGAATTCGAACATCGGTATAGAGCGACAAGCGCTGGCGCGCACGCGTGATGGCGGTATACACCAACTCACGGGTCAGCACAGGTAAGTAATGGTTAGGCAGCACCAGCGCAGTATGATCGAATTCAGACCCCTGCGATTTATGCACCGTCATCGCATAAGCCGTTTCATGCGGCGGCAGACGGCTTGGCGTAACATCTTTGGTTTCGCCATTCGGCAAGGGGAAAAATACGCGCAGCTCCCCGTTTTCTCCCGTCATTGCAATACCGATATCACCATTGAACAGACCCAATGCGGCATCATTACGTTCAATCATCACCGGTCGACCGGGATACCAGCGGTTAAGCGGATTGCGGCTGCGCTGAATCAGCCCAGACTGGTGCAAAGCCTGCTCGATACGCTGATTGAGACCGGCTACGCCAAACGGCCCTTCCCGCAACGCACACAGTTGACGATAACGTTGGAAGGCAAGTAGCACGGTATCCGGCGGCGCTCCCACAGCGATAAGCTGTAGATAATCACGATACCCTTCGACGCACTGCACCAACATCACCTGATACTCTTCAGCCTCAGTTAACGGGCTACAGGTGATGTCGGCAAACTCGCCGTTCAACACCGCACGCACACGAGCATCATCGCCGCCGTTCACCGCCAGCGCCAGTTGGCCAATGCCGGAATGCGGATCGAAACGGTAGCTCCGACGCAACAGACAGATACTGTCACTGATTGTCGTTTGCCCTTCAGAGCCGCTTTCATCCAGCTTACAGCCCGTCAGCCGCTGCAATTGCTGCGCCCGTGCACGGCTATAGCCAGCCTCGGCAAAACGGCAGATGTCACCTAACACCGCCCCCGCCTCGACGGACGCCAACTGATCGCGGTCACCCAGAAAGATAATTCTGGCCTGTGCCGGAAGCGCGGCGATCACATTCGCCATCATCGGCAGATCGACCATCGACGCCTCGTCCACAATTAGCACATCCAGATGCAGCGGGTTTCCCTGATGGTGGCGCATTCGCTGGCTATCCGTCACCGCCCCTAGAAGCCGATGCAGTGTTGTCGCTTCCTGTGGAAACGCCTCTCGCTGCGTCTGATCCACCGCCAGACGGTGCAATGCCAGCCCCAGCGACTCCGTTAAGCGTGCTGCCGCCTTTCCGGTCGGTGCTGCCAATTGAATACGTAACGCGTCTCCCGCATTCAGCTCAATCAGCGCTGCCAGCAACTTAGCAACCGTCGTGGTTTTCCCCGTTCCCGGACCACCAGAAATAATCGCAACACGGCGCGTCAAGGCAACAGCAGCGGCCACCTTCTGCCAGTCAATCTCTTCGCCCGTGTCAGGAAACAGCCGATCCAGTACGGCTCGAATCGCAGGTTCATCGACCGATACCGTATCGCGCTCGCTGGCAATAAACTGCGCCACGCAGCCTTCACTCTGCCAGTTGCGCTGTAAATAAAGCTTTTCACCTTGCAGCACCAGCGGCGTCGGTTTGCTACCATCGCTAACAGTGCCGGACGCCAGCAAATTCTGTTGCCAGGCGACAACGGTGTTGAGCCCAACACTCGCGAGCAACTGCTGAGCCAGTTCAGGATCGCGGCCGTCAAACAACATCTGCGCCTGCAAATTTTCCAGCGGTAAACACACGTGTCCCGCACCAGAATGCGCACTTAGGCAAGCGGCAGCCAGCAGCAGATCGGGCTGCGTCTCATCGGCCAGCATTCTGGCAAACTGTATATCCAGCGGACGCAGCAACCGCCGTGCCTGCGCCATTTCAAGTAAGGCAATCATGACGAAATTCCTGTGTCAGCATCATCAAGCGCCTTTCCCTTAAACACATCACCTTTGGATAAATCACCTTTAAACAACGCATCAAGTCCGAAAACAAATTCAGCGGGGGGGCGAAAAGCAAAAATACCATTACCGGGATGGGATTCCTCAACGCCGCGTAAAAACAGATAAAATACGCCGCCAAAGTGACGCTCATAGTCATAATCCGCAATGCGGTGACGTAGATAGCGGTGTAAAGCCAGCGTGTAGAGTTGGTATTGCAGGTCATAACGGTGCTCGGCCATTGACTGCATCATCGCCGCTTGGGTGTACGCACTGGCATCGGGGCCGAGCCAGTTGGACTTATAGTCCAGCAGGTAATAGCGACCTTCCCAACGGAACACCAGATCGATAAACCCTTTCAGCATGCCCTTAACTTGCTGAAAAGACAGCGCGGGACACCGTGCGGATAACGGATCGTAGTGCTTTGCTAACCGATCGAGTTGCGCCGCCTGCATCGGGGCCTCAATCGGTATATAAAACTGTAATTCAGCCTGCTTATCCTGATTCTCCAGCGCCGATAATATGATCCCTTGCTCGTCAAGCGGCGTAGTCAAAAGCGTATCCATCCACGCCTGCAATACCGGATGCCAGTGCGCTTCAAATCCCTGTAGCTGCAACTGCTCGGCCAGCCAGTCATCATCAACGGGTTGGGTAAAATCCAGCGTTTCAAACAGGCTGTGCAAAAACGTCCCCGGACTCGCACCGCGCGGGAACGTATGCGGCGTCAATTGAGTTTCACCTGCCTCCTGACGCTCGCCTATCGCTTCAATATCCAGACGTGGCACCAGATCCTGCGCGTTTGCTGAACCATGTTGCTGAAGCCCCGAATAGCTGGTCACTCGCCAGTTGTCACGCAGTTGGCGTTCAATGTGTCGAGCTCGCAGCGCCGTCAATTCCGGGCTATCCGGTTGCCAACGCTGAGCCTCCGTCGTCTGTAGCCGCGTCAATGCGACACCGTCGCCCACCATTCCCTCAAGCTCGCTGACCAAGGTGGCAACATCCGCCTCTTGACCCCGCTGGAGCAAATAGCCCAGCGCGCTGTGGTGCATATCGCTGCTTCCATCTTTCTTACGCGACCGCTGAACGGGCGCGACGCCAACGCTACAGTGGTAGATGGAACGGGTTAATGCGACATATAACAGACGTAAATCTTCAGCCAGCCGCTCCTCTTCTGCCAACACTTGGCTTTCTTCATTATTTTGCAGATCCAACACGGCCTGATAGCTATCACGATCGTGATAAATCCCCTGATCCTGCACGCGGAAATTACTGATAAAAGGCAGCCAAACCAGCGGATATTCCAGTCCCTTCGATTTATGGATCGTCACGATCTGCACCAAGTGGCGATCGCTTTCCAGACGTAGCTGCTGACTCTCTGCCTGCGGATTAGGCTGGACAATCTGTTGCGATAGCCAGCGCACCAGCGCATGCTCGCTATCCAGCGTTGCCGAAGCATCCTGCAATAATTCGCCAATATGCAGAATATCGGTAATACGGCGTTCGCCCTCTGTACTTGCCAGCAAATTCTCAGCCAGTTGATGTTGGCTCATCAACGCTCTCAGCATCGGTAAAACGCCACGCTGACGCCACAGCGCACGATAGCCAGCAAATTCATCGACCAGCGCATCCCACGCTGATTCACTTTGCCCCAGCGCATCGATCTGTGCAGCATCCAGCCCCATTAGAGCCGTCGCCATTGCGCTGCGTAACGTGCGCTCTTGCTCCGGAGCCAACACCGCCTGCAACAGCCACAAGATATCGCTGGCTTCCGGTGTACTGAACACGCTATCGCGATTGGACAGGTAGACAGAAGGAATGGACAAACGGCTCAGCGCATCGTGGATCAGCGACGCTTCACGTCGGCTACGCACCAGCACGCTCATGTCAGAGGCTTTGACCAAACGCCGAGAATCGTCGGTTATCAACCAGGCTTCATTACGCTGGCTGGCGGCCAGCCAATCACAAATCTGCGCCGCACACTGGCGCGCCATCTGTTGCTGATAATCACCTACGCCAATCGGTTCCGCGCCCGTTAGCCAGAATTGCAGCGCAGGCTGAGGCTGCTCGGTGACTTCAAACACCAAACTGCGCTTGGATTCAGCAGGGTTGACCGGTAAAAAAGGGATATTGTGAAAAATAAAAGGATGTTCGAGACGTTCAAACAGGCGATTCACACCACGTACCATCTGGTGCGATGAGCGCCAGTTCGTACCCAGCGTATAATGAGCAGCCACTTCTCCACGCGCGTGCATATAGGTAAAAATATCCGCACCGCGAAATGCATAAATAGCCTGCTTAGGATCGCCGATCAACAATAGCCCGCACTGCGGTTGCCCGACATAAAGCGTGCGGAAAATACGGTATTGTTGCGGGTCTGTATCCTGAAATTCATCGATCATCGCTACCGGATAACGTTCACGAATGGCGCTGGCAAGCCGTTCTCCTGCGGGCTGTTGCAACGCATCATCCAGACGGCTCAGCAGATCGTCAAACCCCAACTCCGCACGCTGCCGTTTTTCTTCACGTACAGAATCCCGAATTGCCGACAGCGCGCGGACAATGACCAAATCACGCAGCGACAGCGGCTCTGCAAGCAGCCGCTCCGTCGCCTCAAACACAGGATGAACTGGTGGATCGCCTTTCTTCGTTTTCTCGATTAACGTTTGCTGGGCAAATCTCACCAGATCTTTCGGCAGTTGATAATCCAGCGTTAGCTGCTCCGCCCACAGCGTGACTTTCTGTAGCCAGTTGGGAAGGTGCTTACTACTGTAGCTACGTTTATCCACACCAGACGCCACGATTAGCGCTTCCATCTCCGATGCTGACGCCAACCAACGTTGTTTGTAAGCGTCGATCGTCGCCACGATTTTCTCATGTCGACTCAGCAACGTTTCGCCCTCTTCTGGCGGCAAGCGAAACGCAGGCGCTTCGCCGTGCAGATAAGGAGCCAGATCGGCTAGCAAATTCTCCGGCCCTTTCCACTCCAGACCGACAATACGCGCAACCTCTACCGGCAGCGGATAGCAATAGCGACGCCAGAAATCAGCGCAGGCCTGACGGCGCAACGGCTGCTCATCTTCGATCAGCACCTGTTCAAACAACACGCCGGATTCAAATGCATTGGTACTGAGCATGCGTTGGCAGAAACCGTGGATCGTGTAGATCGCCGCCTCATCCATTTGCCGTTCGGCCGCCAACAATACATCGGCAGCCTCTCGATGATCCGCAATCTCCGCCAGCAGTTGCGCTAGCGACGTATCCTTATGCTTCTCCGCACTTTCACCCTGAGCGCTTTTACGCAGGCAGGCGATGCGCAACGCGTGGATTCTTGCACGGATACGCTCACGTAATTCTTCGGTCGCGGCCTCCGTAAAGGTCACAACCAGAATTTCCTCGACCAGTAACGGGCGTGGATACGCGGCTTGCTTACCCAACCCCAGCAGCAGGCGCAGGTAAAGCGCAGCCAGCGTATAGGTTTTACCCGTTCCGGCCGATGCCTCAATCAACCGCTCCCCCAGAAGCGGCAACGTCATGACGTCTAATGATTGCGGCGCGGTGTTTTTCATTCTGCTGAAACCTTACCGACAGCTTCCGATGTCGCTGGCTGTGCGGCTGGCGCAGGAATCATCGCGGGAGCTTTCTCACGCGGTAACGTTTTCTGCAATGACGATGCATCCGCGTAGGTATGCCACCCTTTCGGGGCAGCGTAGTCAGCTTTGCCATGATGGCTACCGGAAACCTGTGACAGTACCGCCAGCCCTTCAGGCTTCAGCGCCTGCTGGAAGAAATCTGCCAGTTGCTTCACCGTTAGCGGCTTGATTTGTTCGAGCAACTTCTCACGCGAATCAAAAGCAAAATTTTCCCGATCCAAATCGTTGCGCAGTCGGCTGGCCTCTTCGCCCAATGTTTGCGGACGCTGGCTCAGTTCATTCATCACGCCTTGCTTATACTGTGCAAACTCTTCTTCACTCATTTCACGCAGTCGTTTTTGCGCTTTCAGGAAAAAGTCTTCATAGCGCTGATACAAATAAGCGGGCTGTTTGCTATTGCTTTGCAGCAGGAAGCCGATGCCCATCTGTCGGCCAATGGTCGTCGGGAAAGCAAACACCGCATAGCCCAACTGCTCTTCTGTTCTCAGTTGGCTATAGAACCAAGGCTGGACGATCTGCCCCAGTACTGAGCCATAGGCCATGCTTTGCGTTTCCGAGTAGCCAGTCGGTACATACACCGCCGCTAACGCAGAATCCGTGCTGCTGCCTGGGCGCTGTAGATTAGCAAGCTGAGGTTTACTGACTTTAACATCATCACTGCGCGACAGATTTTCTCCACCGGCTTTCAGATGCGCTTTCAGCGTACTCGCCAGTTCGGTTACCCGCTCTGGTGCCAGATTGCCGACAACCAGCATTTCAGGCGTGGCTTTTTGCAGCAGATCGTTGCGGTAGTTAACCACGTCCTGTAAGCGGATATCCTTCAGCAACTTACGGCGTTCACCGCGCTCGAAGTAAGGTAGTTGTGATACCGCCTGAATCGGCTGTAGCGCCTGTTCAAAGGCTTTTGATTTCTCTACCGCATCCAATTGCTGCAAGTACCAAGATTTAGCCTGCTCTAACTGCGCTTCCGTTGAGGTAAAGGAGGCATAGCCATCCGCCAACGTCAGTAGCAACCGTGGCAAATGCTGGGTATAGCCATCTGCACTAATCACCAGACCATCATTGCTGCGGGTGGAGAAACTGATGCCACCAATCGATGCCTGATAACTCAGTTCATCCAACGCCAGACCCGCCAGATAATCGTTTAACGCAAACAGCACCTGATTACGTGCGGTACTGCGCGCTTCCTGATTACGCAGAAACAGCGTGATTTCTGCTTTCGGCTCATCGGCGAAATAGTGACTTGGCATGTACAACACGCGCAACCCCGGCTGATTCAGCAGGAGCGTCGGTTTAGTCATCGCCTTATCCGATTTGATCAGAGAGAAATCATCCGGGATGTAAGGGTTGATCGTTGGCAAAGACAGGGACATTTTCTGCCCCAGCGTTTTCCATTTGGCAAAGGTCGCAGACGGGATTTTATCCATCTCGTAAGGCGCATCGACAAAATAGGCCACCTTATTATGCGGCTCATTCGGGCTGATGACCCATACACGCGCATTCTGCGGCGTCATTTCATCCAGTCGGGCAGCGATAGCTTTCGGATCGTAACGATCCGCCACATACTGTGCATCCAGCGTATGCTCGACTGGCACGCGCAGCATGGTATCAACTAACCATTCGATGTAATCCATATCCCGGCTGATGGACGGATAGCGGAAATCCAGATCCAGAACATGCGCGATCTCATCAAAATAACGCTGTTGAATCCCCTCGGTACGGATTTGTTGCAGGTAACGGAATATGGCTGCGATCACTTCATCACGCTGCGCCAGACCTTTATCGGTCAGCGAGGCCGAAATCGCAAACATACCGCCGTTGCGGTCGATTATCGGTGAAGAACCTGCGCCGATAGACTCAACCAGTCCTTCCTTTTGCAACCAGTCGGAAAGCGTATTCTGGCTGCGGTTGCCGAGTAGATAGCTGATATAGGTATCCGTCTTGCTACGGAATGCCTGACTAATATCGCTGACGCGAAACTCAATACGCAGTTGTTTTCTCGGCTGGGCCGGAACGTAATGAATCATCACGCCACGCTGCTTTTCCGTCGTCACAGGAACGGTAACCGCAGGAACGCTAGCGTTGTGATTGGCAATACGCCCGAATGTGTCGGCCGCCAGTTTCGCCAGTTCAGGCAGAGGCTGATTGCTGTAAATGACCCCCTTCATCAGATTAGCGGAGTAGTATTGCTGGTAGAACTTCACCAACTCATCATGCAGTTTACTGCCGGGTTTATCGCTCAGGGTTTCAAGATTGCCCCCCGAGAAGCGTGCGCTCGGGTGCGCCGGATTTAACGTTTCCGCCCCTACCTGTGCCATGCGGTGACCGTCACGCGAACGCGCCATCGTCAATTCCGCATTGACCGCATTACGTTCACGATCGGCATTCACCGGATCGAGCAGTGGCTCCGCAATCGCATCGGCCATCCGATCCACTGCAGGCCGCAACGCATCATTTTCAACTTCCAGATAAAACGCCGTGCGATAGGACGCCGTACTGGCATTGTGGCTGCCGCCGTGCTTTTTCAAAAACTCGGACAGCGCCTCAGGTTCTGGATAACGTTTCGATCCCATCAGTACCATGTGTTCAAGGTAGTGCGCTAACCCCAGTTGGTTATTGGGATCGTCCAACGAGCCAATAGGCAGCGCCAGTGATGCCAAAGATTTGGGTGCTTGCGGATCGGAAACCAGCAGAACGGTCATTCCGTTATCTAGCTTGATCGCCTGATATTGCCGCGGATCTTTTTCGCTTTTTCGAATGGTCTGAGCCAGTGGCTGCCAGCCCATTTCAGCCCAACTCGCCGGAAGCCAGAATGTGAATAAAAGAAACCACCCGGTAATCCAGACCCACTGTTTACGCATGCAATTCTCCAACCTCATATCCATCACTTTTCACGTTGCAGTGCGTTATCTTTTCGCACCTCGAAATCTCTTCAAAACCAGCTTATCAAGCCAGATTAGAGCGGAACGGTGGCAGTAGCCAGATTTGTGCCGCTTCAACCACTTCATTCATTCGTTTTTCATCCAATTCACGAACAATACGTTGCAGGTAATAATCTTCGCCTTCGCCCCGCATTCCCATATTGCCCTGCCAGGCTTGCAGCAAGCGGGCACGCGCTTTGTTCTGCGTCTCCTCATCCGACCGCAGGCTATCACTTTCACGATCATAACATTCAGCTAACCACGCACTCCCTGCTTTATTGAGCAGTAATAGCGGCTTACTCATTCCCTGACGATATCCATCCAGCATGACGCTCAGGTGTTCTCTGGCCTGCGCTTCCGACAAGGCAGCAAAGCGCCACGCAGTGTCTTCCCGCCCATACAGCCGACTTTCGCCCTGCCCGCCCGCGGCACAGTAAGCCAAATGTTCCAACCACAGCGTAATTCCGTCTTTCATAGAAAGCGTACCTGGACGCCAACGCAGCAAACCATCCGGCTGTACCTGATTCAGCCAACCGCTGACGCGCACGCCGTCAAGGATAATGTCTACTTCCCGACTCACCGACAGCGTTGGCGTTAGCTCATCACGCACACGCGCAGCCAGTTGCGCCATATCCTGCTGTTGTTCCTGCCAGTAAATTTCACCGAATGCCCCATAGGGCAGCTCGCCTGCGGCTCTGGCGCGACGATACAGTTTTTCCGTATCACCTTCATTAATCAAGGTGTTAAGCAGTTCACTATTCAATTGATAGCGGTTAAGGTTATCAACCACAAAGGGTTCTTCATCCAACAGTTCGTCGCTGTGCAGCATAAAACTCACGCCAAGCCGCAGTTGAAAGAAGGCTCGAACAGGGTGACGATAGAAACGCTTCAAATCGTCCAAACTGACACTGCGATCACTCGTTCTTTCCGAGAGCGCTTCACGATCAAAATCAGGCTGGGCTTCCCCTTTTCGGTTCGCCGCCGCTAACCATTCTGCCGCAAAGCTCAACGGCTGTGGCACCGGCAGAAAATTATTCGCATCAAAAGGCATGCGGCTATGCTCGCGGCAGAGATGCTTCACAACACGCTCCGCGCTGCTATCGATATCCAGCGCTTCATCACCCGGCAGGACGTAACTCTGTGCGATATACTCCGTCAGTTCGCTGACCAATACAGAAGGATAGCGGCGCGTATTATCTTGGATCGAGCGCCCGATATAGCTGATATAAAGCTTGCGCTGTGCCGACAAGAGCGCCTCAAGAAATAGGTAGCGATCATCGTCACGTCGGCTACGGTCACCACGTTTGATTTTTCGCCCCATCAGATCGAACCCAAGCGGCGGTAGCGTTCGTGGGTAAACGCCATCATTCATGCCCAATAAACACACGACCTTAAACGGAATAGAACGCATAGGCATCAGCGTACAGAAATTGATAGATCCGGCCAAAAATCGCTGGCTAAGTCGCTCCTGATCGAGACGCCGTGACAGTTCATCACGTAGTCGGGAAATCGGCACCTGCTGCGGATAACGAGCCATCGTGCCCATGCTAATCACGTATTGCCACTGCTTTTCAACCAATGCCAGCGCGGCTTCAGTCTCGCTGTCAGCATCAAAGAAGGTTTCGATCAGTTCTCGACAGAGCGGTAGCCAATCGACAAGCACACGCGGTTGAGACAGACGCTGACGCCATTGATGGATCTGCATCAGCAGTTCAGCCAGTTGACCGGCCAACTCTGCAATCAAACCGCTGGATTCATCGTAAGGCAGCACCCCCTGCCAATCGCCGACCCGGCTGTCCATCGCATAGCCCAGCAGCATTCTCGTCAAGCCAAAACGCCACGTATGCTGGCCTGTTGGTGGCAACATAAGATCGCGCACGTTGTCATCATCCAACCCCCAACGTACACCCGACTCCACCACCCACAGGCGCAGACGTCGTAACCCTTCTTCCTGAATACCGAAACGGGCAGCCAGTGCAGGCACTTCAAGCAATGCCAGAACCTGTTCCGCCGTAAAACGGCTTGTGGGTAAATCCAGCAGGCTGATCACCGCCTGCAATGCGGGATGCGCATGTCGCGCACGCTGGTCAGATATGGCAAAAGGTAGGTAGCGGTTATCCGGCGCATTGCCAAATACCGCCTGAATAAACGGCGTATAGCTATCGATATCCGCCATCATCACAATGACATCACGCGGCATCAACTCAGGATCGTCCGCCATCATCGCCAACAGCCGATCGTGAAGCACTTCAACCTCACGTTGTGGACTATGGCAAGCGTGAAAATCAACCGAGCGATCGTCGAGTAGTAGCAGGCGCTTTTGCGTGCTGGTGTTTTGAGTCTCATGGCTAACGGCTACCACTGCGCGATCTTCCAATTCAAGAATATCGCGCTGCAAAGTTTGCAGTAGATTTTCACCATCCGATTCAACAAAGGCATCGATCTCCTGCACATTATCGAGCTCAGCTAGCAGATAAAGGTTATCTCGCCCCAGTTTGCCCCACGATGCCAGTAACGGGTTATTAATCGACTGTTTACCGTCGTCATTGAACAGCATTTCCGCCTGTGAGAGATCGCGAAACAACGGGCGAGTTTCATCAGTCTGTTCGCTATCAAAGCAGTGTATACGACGGTTGCGGGCTTTTAGCTTCGCCAGAAATTTATAATCCTGAATGTCACTCCAGTAATGGCGACAGGGATTGGTAAATAACAGATGCACATCAATGTGCTGCGCCAGCGCATTCAGCGCCTGTAAATAGATGGGGGGGAGTGCCGAAATACCGCAAATAAAAACGCGTGGCGGCAGGCCTTTCGGGCATGTTTTTTCCTGCTCTAGCGCATTAATAAACCGTTGGTACAGAATCGCATGGTGCCATTCGGGCTGCGCCAATTCGCGCGTGTAATCCACCAGCGCACGCCACAGCGCCGACTGCCACAGTTGGTTACCACCGAGATCGTCAACCTGTTTCCCCTCTTGCCATGCTTTAATCCACTCGGGGCGATAAATCAGATATTGATCGAAAAGATCCGCCACGCGCCCGGCCAACTGATGCAGCTTGCGCTGGTTCTCATCATCCTGCAAATAGTGATTGAGCGCCGCAAAATCAGGCTGTTCCAGTAAATCAGGCAGCAAATGCATGAGCTTCCACGTCATCGCACCCTTGCTAAAGGCGCTTTCTTTTGGAATATCCGACAGCACATGGCGACACATATTCCACAAGAAAACACCGGGCAACGGGAATTGAATGTTGGCAGCAATACCAAAATCCCCAGCCAGTTCAATTTGCAACCACTGCGCCATCCCTGGGCTTTGCACCAAAATCACTTCCTGCTGGAAGGGGTCCGCAAGTGGCTGACGTTTTATCAGCTCAACCATCAGTTCTTTCAAGATATCCAACTGATTGGAGTGATAGATTCTAAACATTCTGTCTCCTGCTTGCCGCGGCTTACGATTTATAATGCATAGTTAACTCACACACCGACTAAACAGGCGATGGCTGGCAAAACCAACGGTTCAGTGTAGCCTGATAGCGACGTGGCGTCATGACCCTTACCGTTACCAGACGGCATTCGCCGCTCTGCAACTGCTCTGACAGACTAAACTGCCAGTTTTTACTCGAAAGGGGCGTAATATTATCAGGCTCTGACGGATGATACGGCATACCTGCTTCATAAGCCTCCAACTGCTGCATCGCAAACCGCCAGGCCTGACGCTGCTGCAACTGGTGCTGAAATGACTGTTGTAAGATCTGGTGATATTGCAGTAATCCCATCAGTGATATGGCAAATAGCAGCGCCGCCACGAGCGTCTCCAGCAGGCTAAAACCGGATTGATGATTCACGAATCTGTTATTCACTACACTATTCCGTTGCATCACAGCGTGTTACGTCCTTATCAGGGCAAAAGTCCAGCCAACCGTTACCCAATGGCCGAATCGCAATCTGACCCGGCGACAGCGCCGAAAATGACACACGTTGGTACAACCTCAACGGCCACGCCGAAGCGGGGAGTGTCCCTTCACCACGCAATAATCCTTGCGTCCCATCAGAGGCCATTCGCAAACACACCACGAGTTGTTCTGCCGGCAATTGCTGACACTGCCAGCTTTCCTTTATCGTGTTCCACTGCTGCCCTCTTGCCCAGTTCAGCGAAGACAATGCCTGATTGAAGGCACGCAGATAATGTCGCTCATCGCTCCCCACCTGAATGGTAGCATCAAGCTGGCGCTGCAAACCGGACATCAACAACAGGCCGATAATGGCGATCAACATCACCATCGCCAGTGTGCCGCTTCCCTTTTGCGATCCTTTCTTCATTGGTTACGTCCCAGTATCAGGCGGGTAATATGCTGCCGAACGGCAGGGCGTTTAGCCCAATAGCCAGCCAGTTGTAATTCGTACAACGCCACACCATTTTGCGCAGCCAGATGCTGTAACTGGAACACCGTGAGCACGACCTCCTGCGGATCAAACAGCCTCTCCCATCTGTCGCCCTGACAGTTATGTGCACCACTCTGAATCTCCAGCGACCGACCACGCAAGCGATAACCAAAAGATTCCGCATCCTGCTGTTCTCCACCATCCCAAACGCCATTTCGGTTCAGATCGTAGGAGACATTCAGACAACTGTTTTCCGTCTCTCCCGGGTAATTCCCGATGCTGATCGCCTTTCCCTGACACGAGCCCGCACAGAAACCGGCCCGCCGGATGTCTTTCTCAATTCCCATCGCTACCTGACTGAATAGTTGCTCCAGCCGAACACGCTGTGTGCTGTCCTGACTTTGGCTGCGTAACAGCGGGTACAACTGTGCCGCCGATAGCATAATCAGGCTGCCTAAGCTCAATGCCAGCAGGATTTCCGGCAGTGTGAAGCCGCGCTGTTCACGCCCAGCCCCTGCTTGCCTCAACGCTGTTTTCCTTAACACGTTCGGCTTCAACACGATCTGTTTCAACATAAGGGAATCGCCAAGACAACCTGCGACTCACTGCACAGACGCATACGTCCCCTCACTGAGATAACAAGACGCAGTTTCCCCGCAGCATTCGACAACGAGATGTGCCCAGCTTGTGCGGCGTTACGCAAGCCAAAGAACGTAAAAACATTACTTGTGAACGTTGCCAGCACCACATCCTGAGAACGGCGAACAAACTGCCTAGGGTGGTTCTCACGGCACACATCCTCGACCTGTTTTTCACTCTGACTAACCACTATGCACCATAGCGCCCCCTGTTGTTGAAGCCTCACGGTCTGGGTTTCGTTATGCCAATAGGCATTTGCTTGAACCCGCCCCAGGAAGTCCAGCAGTTGCTGCGCACTCTGTTCCAGACGGATTGCCTGCTGATACTGAACCCAGCCATGCAGGCCGCCGCCCGCTATCAGCGCCACGATCGTCAGCACCACCATTAATTCAAGCAAGGTAAACCCCCGCTGTTGTCGATTCCTTATTTTCATGGCATCAGGATAATTAGTTATATCAATAAAAACAGCGTGTTAATGGCGTTATTCGCGGCGGCTCGCAATGTTTTACTGCAATGATGTAACAATAGAAAAAGCGTGCGGGGAGATAGGGAAAACAAGGAAACAAAAAGGGCCGCATTACGCGGCCCTGAGAAACGGTGGAAGGCTTTAGATCGCAACTGGCGCTTTGATGGCGGGATGCGGATCGTATCCCTCGATTTCAAAATCGTCGAAGCGATAGTCGAACAACGTATCGGGGCGGCGCTTAATCACCAGTTTAGGCAACGTGCGCGGTTCACGGCTCAACTGTAAATGCGTCTGTTCCATATGGTTGTTGTACAAATGCGTGTCGCCACCAGTCCAGACAAAATCACCAACGTCCAAATCACACTGCTGCGCCACCATATGTACCAGCAACGCATAGCTGGCGATGTTGAACGGCAAGCCGAGGAAGATATCGCATGAACGCTGATAAAGTTGGCAAGAGAGTTTGCCATCTGCCACGTAGAACTGGAAAAACGCGTGGCATGGTGCCAACGCCATTTTGTCCAGCTCACCCACGTTCCAGGCAGAAACGATGATACGGCGAGAATCTGGATCTTGTCTCAACTGGGTCAGAACATTCTTCAGTTGGTCGATCTGACGACCATCAGCCGCCCCCCACGAACGCCACTGCTTGCCATAAACCGGTCCCAAATCACCGTTCTCATCTGCCCATTCGTCCCAAATGCTGACTTTATTTTCATTCAGATAAGCAACATTGGTATCGCCATTAAGGAACCAGAGCAGTTCATGGATAATCGAACGCAGGTGGCATTTTTTGGTGGTAACCAGCGGAAATCCGTCCTGCAAGTTGAAACGCATCTGATGACCGAAAATGGAACGCGTACCCGTGCCGGTACGGTCGGCCTTCGGCGTGCCTTCTTCAAGCACTTTGTTCATCAGATCCAGATACTGTTTCATACTACCTCACCACAAATATTAAAGAAGGACAGCGGATTATTGCTGTGCAGGCTGACGGCGATAAGCCCAGACCATCATCAGAACACCGGCGATCACCATTGGCAGCGACAGGATTTGTCCCATGCTGAACAGGTCACCGAATAGACCCAATTGCGCATCCGGCTGACGGAAGAATTCGGTAATAATTCTGAACATGCCGTAGCAGATAAGGAAAAGCCCCGACACGCTGCCCATTGGCCGAGATTTACGAATAAAGAGGTTCAGAATGATAAACAGAGCCACACCTTCCAGCATCATTTGATACAGTTGGGAAGGATGACGCGGTAGCATACCGTACTGATTGAAAATCGTCTGCCATTGCGGGTTGCTAACGGCCAGCATCATATCTTCGCTGCGCGAACCAGGAAACAGCATGGCCCACGGGGTATCTGTTGTAACACGTCCCCACAGTTCACCGTTGATAAAGTTGCCCAAACGGCCAGCACCGAGTCCGAAAGGAATCAGAGGCGCAATAAAATCAGCGACCTGGAAGAAATGGCGTTTGGTCCGGTGAGCAAACCACAGCATGACGCAGATAACGCCCATCAAGCCGCCGTGGAACGACATGCCGCCATCCCAGACTTTGAAAAGATAGAGCGGGTTTTCAAGAAATGACGGGAAGGCATAAAACAGAACATAGCCCAGTCGCCCGCCGACGAAGACCCCAAGGAACCCCATATACAGCAGATTTTCGACTTCATCCTTGGTCCAACCGCTACCTGGTTTATTCGCCCGACGCACCGCCAACCACATGGCAAATACAAAACCCACCAGATACATCAGCCCATACCAGTGCAGCGCCAGCGGGCCAATTGAGAAAATCACTGGATCAAACTGAGGAAACGCCAGATAGCTTGTCGTCATCATTCACCACATATTTTATTGTGTTATCCCTGCTTTCGGGATCGTCATTGATAGGCAAAAGGCAGGAGAATGAATCCGTTCCTGCGAACCGCGGTGGCGAATCATAGCATACGCACCCGTGCTCGTTGACCTTGCACGGGAAAAGTTCTGTAAAACATTGAGCCGTCGTTAAACATTTATTCGCAATTAAAGAGTGATGTATCGGTAAAAATTGCATCGCTACAAATTAGCGCCCGCCGCGAATCAAGCCGCCCAACCCGCGCTCTTCCATGAAAATCGCCGCCCACTGCCGGACTTCCATCGCACTCTGTGCGTTCAGTAATTGCTGCACCAACGCCTGCGACTCAGCCAGCGTAATTTGGCGCAGCAGGTATTTAATTCGCGCCACGCTGCGTCCGTTCATACTGAGCGAACGATAACCCAGCCCGGTCAATAGCAGTGCGCCAAGCGCTTCCCCGGCCATTTCACCGCACACGGAAAGCGGAATGTTATGCCGTTCGCACTCGACAGCGATCATCCTCAGTGCCTGCAACATCGAGGGATGAAGGCTGTCATAGAGCGATGCAACGTGGGCGTTGTTACGATCCACCGCCAGCAGATATTGCGTCAGATCGTTGGTACCAACCGAAACAAAATCGATACGTGAAGCCAGATGAGGGAGCAGAAATAGCATCGACGGCACTTCAATCATGATCCCAATCCGCGGCTTGGGCTGCGGGAAGCCCAATAATTCCTCTACCTCACCTGCCGCCTGATCGATCAGGCGGCGCGCTTCACTGATTTCGTCCAGACTGCTGATCATCGGCAGCAGGATATTGAGATTGCCGATATGCGCATTAGCACGCAGCATGGCACGCGCCTGAATCAGAAAGATTTCAGGCTGATCGAGCGTAATACGAATGCCGCGCCAGCCAAGACACGGGTTCTCCTCGCTGATAGGCAGATAAGGTAACGGCTTATCTGCACCAATATCCAGCGTGCGGAGCATCACAGGGCGCGTAGGATAAAGCTGCAACATACTTTGATATTGCGCCATTTGCTCATCTTCGGACGGAAACCCGTTATGCAGCATAAAAGGGATTTCCGTGCGGTACAGCCCAACACCATCAACCTGATTGATAAAGCGTTTTTCATGTTCGGCACTTAAGCCCGCATTCAGCATAACCTGAATGCGTTCGCCGCTTTTCAGCACGGCAGGCTGCTCCATCTCGCCTTCGGCTAGACGAGTCAGCTCATTTTCTTCCGTCAGCAGGCGCTGGTATTCCTGCACCAACACCGGCTCAGGGTCGACGAGCAACTCACCGCGATAGCCGTCAATGATAAGCTGACGCTGATGCAGCAGGTCAGGCTGAATGTCCGCGCCAACCAGCGTCGGAATGCCCATGGCTCGCACCAAGATCGCCGCATGTGAATTGGCGGCACCGTCATAGACAACGACGCCCGCTAACCGCTCCGGCGGCAGTTCTGCCAGCAACGTAGCCGTTAATTCGTCCGCCACGAGGATAAAGCGTTCAGGCCACTGCCCCATGATTTGCGCATTATCGTCGAGGTGAAACAGCAGTCGTTGCCCTAACGCACGCAGGTCGCCAGCACGCTCACGTAAATAAGTATCCTGCAAATGGGTAAACTGCGCGGCAAAGCGTTCGATCACCAGTTTGACGGCCCACTCAGCGGCATTGCCTGCATCGACTTCCTGAAATAATTCACGTTTGAGCCGCGCGTCATTCAGCAAATGCGAGTACAAATCGAAAATCGCCGCGCTCTCTTTCTGCGCACTGGCGCTAAACCGCTTGCTGAAGCGACGGAATTCCGCCGTCGCCTCTTCTAACGCCAGCGTTAAGCGAGAGCGTTCACGCTCGCTGTCCAAACTCGATGCAGGAAACACCTGTTCCAGAGAAGGCTGGGTGCAATCCTGCCAGCCAGGGGCAATCGCCACGCCAGGGGCAGCTACCAGCGCCTTGACGCGCGTCTGACGGTATTGACCGAAGAGCGTTTTTATCTGCGAAAGGGAAAGGATCGCGGCCATCTGCGTGGCCAGCGTCACCATGAACGACTCTTCGTTTTTATCAAACTGACGATGTTCACGCTGTTGAACCACCAGCACGCCCAACAGGTGACGACGGTAAATAATGGGAACGCCAAGAAAAGAGCGGAAATGTTGCTCTTTCACCGCGGGGATGAATTTAAAGCTGGGATGCGCACGAGCATCTGCCAGATTGATGGGCTCGGCACGTTGCCCGACCAACCCGACAATACCTTGCCCAAATGCCAGTGTAACGGTACGCCCGCGCGGCTTTTTCAACCCGCGCGTCGCCATCAGGTAATAACATTGCCGATCGTGATCGGCCAGATAAATGGAACAGACTTCCGTGTCCATAGCCTGACAGGTCTCATTGACCAGAATGTCCAGCGCATCACTAAGGCGGGCCGTTGCCGCAACATTTTCGACAATTTCTCGCAAGCGCGTGAGCATAATGTGCCTGAATTACCCTCTTTTCCGCCGGGGACCGGGTGGGGGGGTGCCATACGAGCCGCGACACTCTCCTGAAGCAGGATCACCGGGTTGATAAATTCCTTCATCACGCGACGATACACATCTCGCTTAAAAGAGACGACCTGACGTACCGGATACCAGTAACTCACCCAGCGCCAGCCATCAAATTCCGGCGTGCCGCTGCTCTGCATATTGATATCCGACTCATTACACATCAACTGTAGCAAAAACCATTTCTGCTTTTGGCCGATACAGACCGGTTTTGTATCCCAACGCACCAAACGCTTTGGTAATTTATAGCGTAACCAGTTACGGGTAGATGCCAACACGCGCACATCCTTTTTTCTTAACCCGACTTCCTCAAACAGTTCGCGGAACATCGCTTGCTCGGGACTTTCTCCGGGGTTAATTCCCCCCTGCGGAAATTGCCATGAGTGCTGACCATAGCGCCGGGCCCACATCACCTGCCCCTGCCGATTACAAATTACAATACCAACGTTTGGGCGGTAGCCATCATCATCGATCACCGGACTACCTCAATAAACATCAATGCAAAGATAACCCGATTGTTTCACACTCCCGTCAGGCGGTAAACCACTGCTTAGAAAGCATGTGACACGAATAAAAGTAAGATAACCCACAGATAAGATCAAAGTTATAAACATGTGAAGACCAGAACCCGCAGTTTATTCACTTTTTCTGTGGACATCTTTGTGCAGAACCCATGAAGAAGTGAGTGAAACTCATTTTTCATGAAGAAAAAATATTACTGAAAATTAAAAAATAGTGCTTTTTATTCATTTAATTACGAACCATTTCAACCAAAAAAACGCCCCCTTAATTTTTGTTCAAATGGCACCCAATGCAAGATTGGCGAAAGATCGCACTATGCCGATTTTATCCACAGGGAATGTCTCAAACTCAGGCAATAAATAGGCAAACACAGCAAAAAGGCCGGGAGTCAAGGCTGTAAATGGAACCAGTAATTCATGTTTATGTGGGTTATCCAAGATATCTGTGGATAACCTAGTGTAAAATCCTGTTTATTGTCGGTGGCTATACGTGCACAGTTTGCAAAACCGCATTCAGTGATCGCCGTCACACTGAAAAAAAACGCTACGAATCATGCTATTATTGTTTCTCTCCACAACCTTGCAGGCTATGTATTTGTCTTTTGCATTTATTGTATTTTTTTTGAGCGGAAAAACATCGAGCTATCCCCTATGAATTCACCCTCGGTTCACGCCACAGCACCACAAAATGAACAAGCCTTGCTGGAACGTGCGCAATCCCTCGCGAGTTATAATCTCGCGGAATTAGCGGACATCGCCCGCCTCCCCCTTCCCGCCAACCTGAAACGTGATAAAGGCTGGATTGGCATGTTGCTGGAACGTTTTCTGGGCGCAAGCGCAGGCAGTAAACCCGAGCAGGATTTTCCTGACATTGGCATTGAGCTAAAAACTATCCCTATTGATGAACAGGGCAAACCGCTGGAAACCACCTTCGTCTGTGTCGCACCGTTGACAGGCAACAGCGGCGTAACGTGGGAAAGCAGTCATGTGCGGCATAAGCTCGCCCGGGTACTGTGGATCCCGGTGGAAGGCTCGCGTCACATTCCGCTGGGGGAACGCCGTATTGGTACACCACTGATGTGGAGCCCCAATGAAGAAGAAGAAGAGCAACTACGCTGTGATTGGGAAGAATTGATGGATCTGATCGTGCTTGGCAGGGTAGAAAGCATCACCGCCCGACATGGTGAAGTGTTGCAATTACGCCCCAAGGCGGCAAATAGCCGGGCATTAACAGAGGCGATTGGCGAATTTGGTCAACCGATTTTGACCCTACCACGCGGGTTCTATTTGAAGAAAACCTTTACTGCACCACTGCTGGCCCGCCACTTTATGCAGGTCGAGTGATGCATAATTAATACCTTCCAAATGCATTTTTTCCATTATTCCTACGTTATCCCACACGACCATTTGCTAGACTCACCTTAAGCGTTAGATTTCTTTATGGGTTAATACAATGAAAATACGGCTGAAAATGGCAATAACACTGGCACTATTATTCCCCCTTGCGGGCTGCTCCAGTGACTACGTGATGGCGACAAAAGAGGGGCAAATGCTCCTGACACAGGGGAAACCTGTGTTAGATAAAGATACCGGGCTGCTCAGCTATACCGATGAGCAAGGTAATCAGAAACAAATCAACAGCGACCAGATTTCCCAGATCGTGCAGCGCTAAGATGGCGGTCAGCTCGAAACGCTCTACATCGGACGGCATCATCGAGAATAATCCGAAAAGGATAACAGAAGAGACTTCCCCACCCGCCACGGCTTCGTTTATAGTCGAATTCAGGTGTGTCTTCCCAAACTCATTGGAATCGCAGCAAATCATGCGGAGATGACGGGAAATACGCCTGCTATTTTCAGACATAAGGAAGCTGGCAATGCAATATCACCGTATTCCCCATAGTTCTTTAGAAGTGAGCGTGCTGGGTCTTGGTACGATGACCTTTGGCGAACAGAACAGCGAAGCAGACGCTCATGCCCAGTTAGATCACGCCATTGCCGCAGGTGTTAACCTGATTGACACAGCAGAAATGTACGCCGTTCCTCCACGCCCGGAAACACAAGGGTTAACCGAGAGCTATATCGGGTCCTGGCTGAAGTCTCGTGGCGGACGCGAGAAATTGATTGTGGCGAGTAAAGTCTCAGGCCCTGTGCGCGGCAACGATCACAGCATTCGCCCACAGCAGGCGCTGGACAGAAAAAACATCCGCGCAGCGCTGGATGCCAGCCTGCAACGCCTGAATACTGACTATATCGATCTCTACCAGTTGCATTGGCCACAGCGCCAGACCAACTGCTTTGGCAAGCTGAACTATCAATATACTGATGACAAACCGCAATATACCGACGACAAACCGGTAGTAACGCTGCTGGAAACGCTGGAAGCACTGAATGAACAGGTGCGTGCCGGTAAGATCCGCTATATCGGCGTGTCCAACGAAACCCCATGGGGTGTGATGCGTTACCTGAATTTGGCGGAAAAACACGATCTGCCACGTATCGTATCGATCCAAAATCCCTATAGTCTGCTGAACCGCAGTTTTGAAGTTGGTCTGGCAGAAATCAGTCAGCATGAGGGCGTGGAACTTCTCGCCTATTCATCGCTGGCGTTCGGTACGCTGACGGGTAAGTATCTGAATGGTGCAAAACCCGCTGACGCACGTAATACGCTATTCAGTCGCTTCACACGTTATACCGGCCCACAGGCTCAGGCAGCGGTTGCTGAGTACGTGGCACTGGCACAGAAACACGGTTTGAACCCGGCGCAAATGGCATTGGCGTTTGTGCGTCAACAGCCGTTCGTCGCGAGTACACTACTGGGTGCGACCACACTGGAGCAGTTGCAAACCAACCTCGATAGCCAGAACCTGACGCTGGACGGCGAGATCCTTGACGAACTGGAAACCATCCACCGCCGCTTCACGTTCCCGGCACCGTAAACGCAAAAAACCGGGCATCGCCCGGTTTTCTTTAATGTTTACAGATGTACTGCAATGTTTGTCGATGTGCTGTGCGCTTACTTCAACGACTGCAACAGGCCCTTGCGCTGGTTTTCCAACGACGTGACGCGGCTACATACATCATTACCAAAGCGCTGGAACTCCAGTTCCTGATTGTTCCATTCGGCCTGAATCGCTTTCTGCAAACCGCCGAGGTTGCCCATCATCGCCTGTAGCGGGTTGCCGCCGCTGGACATCTGTTTTACGCCCATTTCGTTCAGGCTGTCCTGCAAGACGCCGCCCATGCTTTGCTGCACGATTTGCTTGCCATCTTGCTCAACCTGCTTGATCGCCTGATGGTGGAACGTCAGGCCATCACTGCGGTGTTCGATAATACGGTTCATCTGCTGTTTAAGCTGTTTATCCAGCGTGGTCAGACGATTGCGCACATTACTGTCGCTGCCAAGCTCCTGCACGATGACTTTATCCAGTGCGACTCGTGCTTTTTCAAGATGTTGCTGCGCCCCTTGGTCGATCCACGGCAGTTGCTGGCGTAAATCCGCCTGATAGGCTTTGGATTTCTGGCGCTGTTCAGCGTTCAGGGTCAATGGCGTCCCGTTACGGACGATATCGCCCTGCGGGGAAAGTTGTAAATTGCCGCTGGCACCCACGATCTGTACCTGTTGCGGACTGATAATGATGTCGTCCTGCGGATTCACGTTGCACTGGTAAGCCGCCTGCGTTTGCCAGGACAGCAACATCAACAAACCCAAGGTCATTTTACGCGACATATTTTCTCCTGAAGAAAACAACGGCAGTGGCGAGAGAGCGGCAATCCGCCCGTTGAGGAGGCGGATAACGCCTGAGCCAAAATCAGCTCAGGCATGCCTTGATAAGACCAAGGATTACAGCAGGTGTTCTGGCAGATCCCACCAGATATCGAACAGGTTGCTGACTTTCACGTCCGTCAGTTTCTGCTCTTCCAACCAGCGGCTCACCAGTTGACGATGCTCTTCGGTGCAGTGACCGATTTTTTGCAGACAGACCAGACCTTCCCAGAGCAAATAACCGCTGCCTTCAAATGCCAGCCCTTGTGGTTCAATGACGTCGTCGACGAACTTATCCATCAGCTTATCGATGTCTTCCACGCCAGTGCCTTCTGGAAAGCGGAAGCTGACCGAAAAACCTAATTCCTGAAACTCATCAATGTGAAGCTTTTTACGCAAACGACGGCTACGAGCTTGTGCCATTTTATTTTATCCTCTCAAACATCAGATCCCACACGCCATGCCCCAAACGCTGGCCGCGTGCTTCAAATTTCGTCAGCGGACGGGACTCCGGCCGCACAACGTACTCATTATTATCGGAAAGATTACGGTACTCAGCGACAGACGTCATCACTTCGAGCATGTGTTGCGCATAAGGTTCCCAGTCGGTTGCCATATGGAACACACCGCCAACTTTCAGCTTACTCTGTACCAATTCGACGAATGGCACCTGCACGATACGACGTTTATTATGGCGGGCTTTGTGCCACGGGTCAGGAAAGAAGAGCTGGACCATGGATAGTGAACCATCGGGGATCATCTTCATCAACACTTCAAGCGCATCGTGACACATCACGCGCAGATTACCGATCCCCGCTTCCTGTGCGGAAGCAAGACACGCCCCCACGCCCGGCAGGTGAACTTCAATACCGAGGAAGTTCTGTTCAGGATGCTGCGCCGCCATCGTCACCAGCGATGCCCCCATCCCAAAACCAATTTCCAGCACCACTGGCGCGTCACGACCAAATAGCGCGTTAAAATCTACCTGTTCGGTCTGATATTCCACACCCATCACCGGCCAGTAGTTATCCAGCGCCAACTGTTGCCCATTGGTCAAGCGCCCCTGACGGCGGACAAAACTGCGAATACGACGCATCGGGCGCCCGTTTTCATCAAATTCCGGTGAAATGACGTTGTTAATCATAAAGAGTGCTTACTTGCTGTCCGATTACATTAAGGAAACGCGCATTATGCAAGGATACCGCGGTTTAGCAAGCCCACTGCCTCGGAAAGTTCCGGTTTACAGCACATTCACTCTGTGCTGGAATCGCAGTCAAACTTTTTACCTGTCGGATAGTGATCCCATTTTATGATGCAAGCGCAACAGTTCGCCCATCAGGTGCTGGACTGGTATCAACGCTATGGCCGCAAAACCCTGCCATGGCAGCTTGAGAAAACTCCCTATAAAGTATGGCTATCCGAAGTGATGTTGCAACAAACGCAGGTCACTACGGTTATTCCTTATTTCCAACGCTTTATGGCACGCTTTCCCAACGTGCACGCACTGGCGGCAGCACCGCTGGATGAAGTGCTCCACCTATGGACCGGGCTGGGCTACTACGCCCGTGCGCGTAATCTACACAAAGCCGCACAGACCATCGTATCGCATCACGGTGGCGATTTCCCCACCACCTTTGATGAAGTCGCGGCGTTACCAGGCGTTGGACGTTCCACCGCAGGCGCGGTGTTGTCGCTCTCTCTCGGCCAGCATTTCCCGATTCTTGACGGCAACGTGAAGCGCGTGCTGGCACGCTGCTACGCCGTTGACGGCTGGCCGGGCAAGAAAGAAGTCGAAAAGAAACTGTGGGCGCGCAGTGAGGATGTGACACCCGCCGAAGGCGTCAGCCAGTTTAATCAGGCGATGATGGATCTCGGTGCAATGGTTTGCACCCGCAGTCGCCCCAAATGTGAACTGTGCCCTCTGAATACGGGTTGCATTGCTTACGCCAACCACAGTTGGGCACAATACCCCGGAAAGAAGCCGAAGCAGACGCTGCCGGAAAAAACGGGCTGGTTCCTGCTGATGCAGCAGGACTCTCAGGTCTGGCTGCAACAGCGCCCTACCGTGGGTCTGTGGGGCGGGCTATTTTGCTTCCCACAGTTCAGCGAACGTCAGGAATTGGAACTCTGGCTGCAACAACGCGGTCTGAATCCTGATGGATTGCAACAGCTTGTCGCGTTCCGCCACACATTCAGCCACTTTCATCTGGATATCGTTCCACTTTGGCTGAATGTATCGCCGAACGATCGTTCACAAAACAGGTCCTGCATGGATGACGGTGCAGGTCTCTGGTATAACTTAGCGCAGCCGCCGTCTGTCGGACTGGCCGCCCCAGTAGAACGCCTACTGAGGGAGCTGGCTCACCCGCAGTCAACACATTTGAATGCCTGCGCAATTGATGAGGAAGAAGCATGAGCAGAACGATTTTTTGTACTTTTTTACAACGCGACGCCGAAGGGCAGGACTTCCAGCTCTATCCCGGCGATCTGGGCAAGCGCATCTATAACGAAATTTCTAAAGAAGCTTGGGCGCAGTGGCAAACCAAGCAAACCATGCTGATCAACGAAAAGAAACTCAGCATGATGAATGTTGACGACCGTAAGCTATTGGAACAGGAAATGATCAAGTTCCTGTTTGAAGGGAAGGACGTTCACATCGAAGGCTATACGCCTCCGAGCCACTGAGATTGCGGGCTTTCGGGCCCGCTTACGTCCCTATTCCGACACGGCTTGTTATATGAAGAAAATATTAGCTCTGCTGGTGATTGCACCACTGCTGGTTTCCTGTTCGGGAAACAAAGGGAATACCAACGACGAAGAGTTTCTCAAGGATACCAATGCCTTCGATATTTTGATGGGGCAATTTGCCAACAACATCGAAAATATCTGGGGGATGAATGAAGTTCTGATCGCTGGTCCGAAAGACTACGTTAAGTACACCGATCAATATCAGACGCGTAGCCACATCAACTTTGATGCCGGCACGATCACGATCGAAACGCTTTCAGCGACCAACTCCGTCGCCAGCCTGCGTCAGGCGATTATCACCACCCTGCTGATGGGCGATGACGCCAGTAATACCGACCTGTATTCCGACGCTAACGATATCCAAATCAGCCGCGAACCGCTGCTGTACGGTCAGGTGCTGGATAACACCGGACAAGCGATCCGCTGGGAAGGTCGTGCGGCTAGCTTCGCGGATTATCTGCTCCAGAACCGTTTGCAAAAACGAACTTCCGGCCTGCACGTTATCTGGTCGGTCACGATGCAGCTCGTCCCTAACCACTTGGACAAGCGTGCACATAAATATCTACCGCTGGTGCGTAAAGCCTCTGAGCGTTACGGCATTGAAGAGTCGCTGATTCTGGCGATTATGCAGACAGAATCCAGCTTCAACCCTTACGCCGTCAGTCGTTCCGACGCCTTGGGCCTGATGCAGGTGGTGCAGCACAGCGCAGGACGCGACGTCTTCAAGATGAAAGGAAAATGGGGACAACCGAGCCGCAGCTATCTGTTCGATCCAGAACAAAATATCGATGCAGGCACCGCTTATCTGTCAATTCTGAAGAACAGCTATCTGGCAGGTATTGAGAACCCGACATCGAAGCGCTATGCCGTCATCACCGCGTATAACGGTGGTGCAGGCAGTGTATTGCGCGTCTTCTCCAGCGACCGAGATCGCGCCGTGGGCATTATCAACAATATGTCACCGAGCGATGTCTACCAAACGCTGACGACGAAGCACCCGTCTGGTGAATCACGTCGCTACCTGTACAAAGTGAGTACGGCACAGAAAAATTATCGCCGCTAATTCACCTGCTCCACAGAACGCCGCGCTACCGGGTTTATTCCGGCTGCGCGGCATCATCAGACGAACCTGCACGCCCGCAAGCTGAGCGTAGCGTTACACCGGGCCAGAAGCCGGAAGCGCCCCCCGCTACAGACGATGAGCACCAGCTTGCAAAAGCGCTAGATAATTTCATCCGCACTCATGCGCTATACACCGATCCGGGAATGACGCTTCAGCGCCTGAGCAGACGCATGGGAATCCCACTCAGGCGCCTGTCCGAAACCATTAACCGTGTTCACGGTCGTAATTTCTCGCAGGTGATGAACGAATACCGCATCGAGGAGGCCAAGCGCCTCCTCAGCCAAACAGATGCACGCATCACGGATATCATGCTGGAAAGTGGGTTTCAGACTAAATCAAACTTCAACCGCGAGTTTTTGCGGCTAACGGGTGTGAGTCCCAGCGTCTGGCGTAGTCAGTACCCACTTCAGGAACAGGCTACGGCTTCCGCCAGGCTGCCTGAAGAAAGTCACTGATATCTTTTGCCACTTCCTGATGAATCTGCTCACGCGAGCGTTCACCGCCATCGAGGCAAATCATGCCGTCTCCCGGATTCTCGGCGTTGATGATCTCAACAGCCCCCGGCTTACAAAGTTGCATGAAGCCAAAATGCGTCGCGTCAGCAATTTCTTTATACGCTGAATGCACTGACGACAGTTTCTGTACCAGATAGTGAGATTCCAGCTCGGCGGGTAGTTCTTCATTGGGATAACTGGCCGCCATAATCAAGACAGGAATATTTATTGCAGCCAGACTCTCCGCAGTAAACCCTCTTGCCAGCCCCATATCCAGCGAGACTACTGCGCTGATGCGTGGATCCGCTAATGACTTATCCAGTTGCGCACACGATGAGGCACTTTTTGCGACCTGCATCTTTTCATAAACGTTGCAGGACGCCAGCCCGACATGCATCAGGCAGTCCCGTTCAAATTGATCTGTGCTGAAACGCCCCCCGCAAGCTCAAGTGCAGTCCATCCTCCCAGCGAGTGGCCGACAGCGGCAATGCGTTTCACATCAACTCGCCCCGTTTTTTCCGGCGTAGCAAGTAATGCCGTAATAACGCGGCTGATATCCTTAGGCCGTTGCCACAATGCCTGAGCGTTCTCAAGACGCATATCTTTAGAGGTCGTTCCAGGATGATTAGGTGCGGCGACAATATAGCCTTGTTTAACCAACGCCTGCGCCAGCCAAAGCTGATTAAGCCAGTTCCCACCATAGCCGTGTGAAACCACAATCAAAGGATGTTCACCGGATTCAGGCGCAGCGCTTTTGCTCACTGCAATACCGGGAAAAACAACATTCTCACCAATTATCGTAGCCTGCTGTGATGACGAGGCAGGGTAAAATACGGCGACATCCAACGACCTATTATTAACCCCATCAGCCAGCGTTATTTGTTGAAACCCAATACCCGCATCCGCCATAGCGGTAAAACTGAGTAGTAAATTTGTTATAAACCCTATCGTGATACGCCATGTCATCGCTATTTCTCCGAAGTTTCTGCACTGTGAAAAATAGCATTTATAACAATGAATTTCTTACCGGCGCGACCTAAAACGCTATTCAGTACTTCTTTTTTCCTGAACATAAACAGAGTTGCTGAGCGATAGAGGAATCAAGAGTCGATAATAAACGCTCGATTAACACCAATAAATACCGCTATTTCTTGTTATCACATGAGGAAGTCGAGTGAAAGCAGGTGCTAATCGCAATATTAAATTTTACTTATATCAATCAATTATTCTGTATTAATGAAAATGTAAAGAATAAACCTTCATAAAAATAAACGCGCAGCAACGAGCAAAACGAGCCGCACAGGCGGTTAGCTCAACCATTAATGCGATTATAGTGACAATTACGCCAAAAAATTAGCAAACTATTAATGATAAAGAGAAATTACCACGATAAGAAATTAAAAAAACATTAGAGGAAAGCATTATAAAAAAACTTCATAGTAGCGATAAGGAAAAGCAGCCAGTAAAATCGCTACCGAAATTATTTACAGCAATATTATTCACGATACTAAATAAGGGATCTGTTATGGAAAACACCGGAGAGAAGCAATACTCGAAAAAATGGCAAACCCGCTTCTCGTTTTATAATGAGTTTGGCGCACCCAATACGCCAGCCCATAAAAATGCATTAAAAAACCTCAGTTTTTTCGAAAAAATACGGATTAACTTCAACTTTATAGCTTTCTTTTTTGGCCTAATTTACTTCTTTGTTCTTGGATTATGGCGAAAAAACCTGACGCTACTTGCTATTGCCATTGCTATTAACCTTGTTATTACTTTGATTGAAGTCATTTTCGATGCCACGCTTCCCCAACACATGAATACGCCTATCGGCTTTGCTATCAGTGTTATGTGGGCATCAGCCGCTAACTACGCCTACTACCTGAAAGAAACCCGGGACAGTAAAAGCTGGAACCCGTTTGAAGGCATGTTTTAACCTTCGGACACATAAAATACCGGCCAGCTTATGCTGGCCGTATCCCTGATATTGGCGCAAAATTTACCCGCCTTTACTCCTGCTTTAGGACATCGGCGGATATAGAGCCAAAAAAGTCTATTAACGCTTAATTTTTTTGAATTGCTGTGTCGTAGCCGTTAACGCTATTTCTGTCGGTAGCCGTTCCATGGAGCTGGCACCGTAAAAACCATCACACTGCGGGCAGTGATCCATAATGAACTGTGCATCCTGCGGCGTTGAAATCGGCCCGCCGTGGCACAGCACAATCACATCCTTACGCACGGCTTTTGCTGCATCCGCCCAGTGGTTAATCAACGGAACGCAATCCGCCAGATTAAGCGAGGTTTCCGCTCCAATATTGCCGCCAGTCGTTAACCCCATGTGTGGCACAATGATATCCGCCCCCGCTTTCGTCATCGCAACCGCATCTTCTGCACTGAACACATAGGGCGTAGTCAGCATGTCTTTTTCATGCGCCAGACGAATCATGTCCACTTCCAGCGCATACCCCATGCCAGTTTCTTCCAGATTGGCGCGGAAATTACCGTCAATCAGCCCCACGGTTGGGAAGTTTTGCACGCCAGAGAAACCCAACGCTTTCAGGTCATCCAGAAACTTATCAAACTGGCAAAAAGGATCGGTGCCATTCACCCCCGCCAGCACCGGCGTGTGCTTTACAACTGGCAGCACTTCTTTCGCCATATCCACGACGATTTCATTCGCGTTGCCATAAGCTAACAAGCCAGCAAGCGACCCCCTTCCCGCCATACGATAGCGCCCAGAGTTGTAGATCACGATCAGATCGATGCCACCCGCTTCTTCACATTTTGCGGAAAGCCCCGTTCCCGCACCACCACCGATAATCGGCTCACGGCGGGCGATCATTTCGCGGAATTTTGCCAGCAGTTCCTGACGATTTATGCCTGACATCATGCTTTCTCCCTGTTACTTCACTAACGCCCGGAACGCATCAACAGCCGCGTGGGCAAATAAAGGATCGTTAATATGGAAAGGCAGACGAATAATCTGTCGTCTTGCCGTTTGCTGGACAATGCTCTCCAACGTGCTGATAAACGCGTCACGCGCTTCGGGGTGCCAGAATGCCTGATCCGGCGCATCCAATGCGGAGAAGCCGCCTTCCGGGATCAGGAAACGCACTTCGCCTTCACAACGGTTAAGCTTCTCGCCAATCCAGCGCGCCATCGCGATGTTTTCGTCTATCGTGGTACGCATCAGAGTGACCTGCGCGTTGTGGTTGTAGAACAGGCGATGTGCGTATTTCTCCGGCACGCTGGCAGGAGAGCCAAAATTCACCATGTCCAGCGCCCCACAGGACGCCACGTAAGGCACTCGCGTATTGGCTATCGCATCAAATCGTTCCAGCCCGCAGGCCAGCACGCCATCAAACAGTAAATCACACACTTCGGTCGTGGTGAGATCGAGCACGCCAGTGAGCAAATGGCTATCCACCAGCTTTTCCATCGCTTTTCCGCCGCTACCCGTCGCGTGGAAGACCAGACAGTCAAACTCTGCCTCCAGCAATTCACTGGCTTTCTGAATACACGGCGTCGTGACACCAAACATGGTCAGGCCAATCGCGGGCTTATCTTCATGATGTTCCTGAATATGAAACTTCACGGCTCCAGCAATCTGGTGCGCGGCGTTGCCAAGAACCTGACGAGAAATACGGTTCAGACCTGCGACATCGGTAACGGAATACATCATGCTGATATCGCTGGCACCGATGTAACCGGAGATATCGCCAGAGGCCATCGTTGAGACCATCAACTTCGGCATTCCAATGGGTAACGCCTGCATAGCGGGCGTTATCAGCGCCGTACCGCCGGAACCGCCAAGCCCAAGCACACCGGCAATATCATCACGGGACAGCATGAAGTGCTCAAATGCAACGGCCATGGCGCTAATCGCCTGCCCTCGGTCATGGCAAAATACCGCCGATACGCCCTGCGGGTGGTAAGATGCCACCGTTTCTGCGCTGATATCTGTTGCATCCGACATCCGCGAATGCGTTGACAGATCGACCGTAACAGTTTTCAAGCCCGTCGCGGCAATCAGCTCGCGGACATAAACCTGTTCTTTTCCTTTAGTATCCGTTGTACTTGCAATATAAACACTGCCAACTTCACTTCCCACTTGGTATCCCTCCCACCGTTAGCGAAACAATTAACAGATTGATATAAATAACAATTACAAGAAACCAAAAACAGACAAGATTAATTTGTCGCCATATTGAGACTTGAGTATCAGAAAGACAAATCATTAAATACTCAAATGAGACAAAAGTCTCAAAATGTTATGTATGACTACACATTACCAGTAAGAAAGCTTGACGTGGCACAAGAATCACTCAATTTGCTATAGTTCAGGCGATAACGCCGTGCTGCCTGATAGCTTCCGGCCCGAAAATTCAATGAGGTCTATGTGATTGAACAGGATGAAAAACTGACATCAACACGGGCGAAAACCCGTCGTTTACTGATCGATACCGCCATGAATATGTTCGATCAAGGTATATTCCCTTCCATTACTGATGTTGCCGCTGCAGCTCAGCTTTCACGCGCGACGGCATACCGCTATTTTCCGACGCAAAGTGCGTTAGTCTCGGCCGTTGTGGGCGAAAGCCTTGGTCCCATCCTTGCGTGGCACCCGACACAACCGGATGCCAGCGAACGCGTTGCCGAACTGCTGCGTTTTGCTTACCCAAGGATGCTGGAGCATGAAGGTGCGCTGCGTGCAGCGCTGCACCTTTCGCTTCAACAGTGGGCCGACCGCCGTTCTAACCGACTGCATTCCGATACGCTGACACGCGGCAATCGTAAACGTCTGCTCAAGATCGCCACCGAACCGCTAGAAGGAAAAATCACGCCAGAGGCACAACAGCGAGTGATCTATGCCTTATCCCTCATTTATGGTTCCGAGGTTTTTCTGGTGCTGAAAGATATCTGGAATCTGGAAGAAGATAGCATTCAGGATGTCACGCAGTGGGTCGCCAAAGCCATTTTACGGCAGGCGGAAGAAGATGCCGCCGCGCAGGCCGACTCACCGAAAATATAGCGAACACATTGATGCGGTATCCCGATGCGCAGAAACAGAAGAACAGACGTTGAGGAAACACATGATGCTGAAAGGTAAACGCGCGATTGTCACTGGCGGCGGTCGCGACTTTGGACAAGCGGTATCCGTCTGGCTAGCTCGCGAAGGGGTGACAGTCGATCTTTGCGCCCGCAAACAGGCCGACGCGCAGACCAGCGTGGATATCATTCATCGGGAAGGCGGCACGGCTTGCGCCTATCAATGCGATATTGCCAACCCCGATTCAGTCAGAGATTTTTCCGCACGATTGCTGGACGACAGCACGCCCGTCGATATTCTCGTGCTAAGCGCAGCGCAATGGCTGGAAGGCGCATTGGGAGAAGAAGATGCCGATACAGATATCGTCAGCACCATCAACGCCGGCCTGACCGGCTCTATCCTGCTCACCAAAGCGCTATTGCCGAGCTTACGCCGTTCACAGAGTGCCGATATTCTGGCTATGGTTTCCGTCTGCGGCATCCCGCAGTTCAACGACTCTATCGCCCACCCCGCCTTCTTCGCCGCCAAGCACGGCATGAGCGGTTTTAGCCAGAATCTGGCACATCATGTCGCACAGGAAAATATTCGCGTGACAGGGTTTTATCCGCCAGATTTTGAAGTTACCGGCTTTGATGAGTATCCCGCTAGCGGAGAAAAAATGGGTGAGCACTTGCTGAATGCCCGCTCAATATGGGAAGCGATGCGTTTTGCCCTCACCCAGCCGCGTAGCTGTCATATCAACGCCATCCATTTTCAAGGGCCAACGCGCGCGGATATCAGTTTGTAACCCGTCATCTTTTTGCTGTTCATCCCGCCCTGGATATCCATCGCATTACCGGGGCGGCGAAATTCTCCCCGTCTAACGCACCGCACATCCCATACGCTATCATCCCCTGACACACTTTCCTTCTCTCCATTTTTTTGCCACAGAACATAGGAAAAGGTAGCATCGCTGCCGTTGTTCTCAGCCATGCGGCTTACCACGCTCGATGCACAATAAAAAAACGCCGCAGGTAAAAATGTAACCATTTGAATTTTAAATAATCATAGCGAACGCATCACCATAGGATGCGTGACAGACAGGAAAACATCGACATCAATGACACAACATTCCTCCCCTCATAGCGAGCATCATACCGCTCAGCAGAACCTCCACGAAAAGGGTTATCACCAAAGTCTCGGCAACCGCCACGTGCAGATGATCGCGATTGGCGGCTCCATCGGCACCGGGCTGTTTCTTGGTGCGGGTGCACGTTTGCAAATGGCGGGCCCAGCACTGGCGCTGGTCTATCTGGTTTGCGGCATTTTCTCTTTTTTCATCCTGCGCGCGCTGGGCGAGCTGATCGTTCATCGCCCCACCAGCGGCAGTTTCGTTTCGTATTCGCGTGAGTTTTTGGGTGAAAAAGCCTCCTACGTGGCGGGCTGGATGTACTTCCTCAACTGGGCGATGACCGGGATTGTCGACATCACCGCCGTCGCCCTCTACATGCATTACTGGGGCACGTTTGCCGATGTGCCACAGTGGCTATTCGCGTTGGGTGCGCTATCTATTGTCACTTTGATGAATCTGATTGGCGTGAAGTGGTTTGCTGAAATGGAATTCTGGTTCGCACTGATTAAGGTCGCGGCCATCGCCATTTTTCTGGTGGTCGGCACGGTCTATCTCGGCACCGGCAGCCTGCTGGATGGCAACACGCCCGGCCTGCATCTGATTACCGATAACGGTGGCCTGTTCCCGCACGGCATTCTGCCCGCGCTGGTGCTGGTTCAGGGCGTGATATTTGCCTTTGCCGGTATCGAAATCATCGGGACAACGGCGGGCGAATGTAAAAATCCGGAGCAGGTACTGCCGAAAGCCGTCAACAGCGTTATCTGGCGTATCGGTCTGTTCTACGTCGGTTCCGTCGCACTGTTGGTCTGCCTGCTGCCGTGGAACGCGTATCAGGCAGGGCAAAGCCCGTTTGTGACCTTCTTCAGCAAGCTGGGTGTTCCCTATATCGGAACGATTATGAACATCGTAGTACTGTCCGCTGCGCTGTCCAGCCTGAACTCCGGTCTCTATTCGACCGGTCGCATTCTGCGCTCGCTGTCGCTGGGTGGTTCCGCGCCCGCTTTCCTGTCGAAAATGAGCAAACAGTCCGTACCCTATACCGGTATTTTGGTGACGGTCTGCATCCACATTATCGGTGTGGTGCTGAACTACGTGGTGCCGTCGCAAGTGTTCGAGATCGTCCTGAATATCGCCTCGCTCGGCATTATCTGCTCCTGGGCGTTCATCATTCTGTGCCAGATGCAGTTGCGTAAAGCAATTCGTCAGGGGAAAGCCAAACCAGTTGCGTTCAAAATGCCCGGTGCACCTGTGACATCATGGCTGACACTGGCTTTTTTAGTCAGTGTGTTGGGACTGATGGCGTTTGATTACCCGAACGGCACCTGGACGATTGCAACGATTCCAGTGCTGACAATCATGTTGATCATCGGCTGGCGCGGTCTGAAAAAGCAGCATGAAGCGGTGAAACTCGCCAACCAATAGGGATCCAGCCTGCGTTAGCGGTCCTGCGATAAGAAATCATCTTGCTTTAAGAAATAAAAAACTCAGGCCCGTTTCCGAGCCTGAGTTTGAGGTTACTGACAAAGTCCGTAGAGCAGGAGTAACGGATAGATCGTAAAGACGCTGCAAGTACGTCCCTGTAAGCTCGGCTTGCGCCATTCCTGGCACAAACGCTTTACTCTTCTATTCCGTTACTCCCGTTTTCATTCGGTAAATAGGCTTGTCAACGGTCTGAAGATAAATGTAATTACTCTTCTACCACGTAACCGTACAGCCGTTTGCTGCCATCTTCTTCCGCAACGCTGTAAACACCCTGCAATTCCGGCGAAAAGCCGGGCAGCAGGTTAATCCCATCTTCCAGCGCCAGAAAATAGCGCTGTACCGCCCCGCCCCAAGTTTCACCCGGCACAACACACAGTACGCCTGGTGGATACGGCAATGCCCCTTCCGCCGCGATACGTCCTTCCGCTTCATCGATAGGAATCAACTCGATATTCCCGCGTACAAATTCTCTGTTGGCATCCTGTGGCAGCATCACCACAGACGGAAATTCGCTTTTGCGGAACATTGCTTTTTGCAGATCTTTCACGTTGTGCTGGGCGTAAAAATCATGCATTTCCTGGCACAACCGACGCAGTCGGTAACCACGGTAACGCTCTTTGTATTTCTGATACAGGCTGGGCAACACTTCACTCAGCGGCGCATCGCGGGCAATCAGTGTTTCGAAATGCACCAGCGCATTCACCAGTTCCTGCATTTTTGCAGCATCTTCCGCTGGCGTTAGCAGGAACAGGATCGAGTTCATATCGCATTTTTCAGGGATAATGCCATGCTCACGCAGATAGTTGGCAAGGATCGTCGCCGGAATACCAAACTCGGTGTAATCGCCGCTAACCGCATCAATACCCGGCGTCGTCAGCAACAATTTGCAGGGATCGATAAAATACTGATCCTCTGCGTACCCTTCAAACGCGTGCCATTTCTCGCCCGGCTCAAAATTGAAGAAACGCACATCCTGCGCGATCGTCTCTGTATCGTGATCCTGCCAGAGCGCGCCGCCGACCGTGACAGGCACGAACGGTTTGATGAGAGAACAGCGCGTCAGTAGTTGTTTACGCGCCTCAATGCCCAACTTCACGCAGTCCATCCACATACGACGTCCGCTCGCTCCTTCGTGCATTTTGGCATTGACATCCAACGCGGCGAACAGCGGGTAAAACGGGCTAGTCGACGCGTGCAGCATAAAGGCGTTATTCAGTTGCTTATGGTTGCAAAAACGACGCTGCCCTTTGATATGCGTATCTTTTTTGTGGATCTGCGAAGTCTGGGAGAAGCCCGCCTGCTGCTTATGCACCGATTGGGTGACGAAGATACCCGGATCGTTTTCATTCAGATCCAGCAACAGCGGCGAGCACTGTTCCATCATCGGGATAAACTGCTCGTAACCGACCCAGGCAGAGTCAAACAGAATGTAGTCACACAGGTGCCCGATACTATCGACGACCTGACGTGCGTTATAAATCGTGCCGTCATAGGTGCCGAGCTGGATCACGGCCAGACGGAACGGGCGCGGCTCGTTGGCGCGTTCCGGCGCGACTTCCGCAATCAGCTTGCGCAGATAGGTCTCATCAAAACAGTGCGCATCTACGCCGCCGATAAAGCCGAACGGATTGCGCACGGTTTCCAGATAGACCGGCGTCGCCCCTGCCTGAATCAGCGCACCATGGTGGTTAGATTTATGATTGTTACGGTCAAACAGTACCAGATCGCCACGCGCCAGCAGCGCGTTCGTCACCACTTTGTTCGCAGAGGAAGTACCGTTCAACACGAAATAGGTCTTGTCAGCATTAAACACGCGCGCAGCGTGCTTCTGCGCCTTCTTCGCCGCTCCTTCATGGATCAGTAAATCACCCAGTTTGACGTCAGCGTTACAGATGTCCGAACGAAAAACGTTCTCGCCGTAAAACTCAAAAAACTGACGCCCCGCCGGATGCTTACGAAAGAACTGGCCTCCCTGATGCCCTGGACAGGCAAACGTCGTATTTTTCATTTTGACGTACTTGGTCAGCGTATCGAAAAACGGCGGCAGCAGCGCATCTTGATAGGCTTTCGCCGCACGCTCCAGCACGCTTGCGTGCTCGCCTTCATCATCGATGATCAGCCATTCACCACCCACAGGCAGAACATCTAACTCTTTATCTTCATCAGGCTCTTCGACAAACGCCGGAATGCTAAAACCGGTGTGCTGCAATATCGACAGAATACCGCTACGGGCTTCCTCAATAGAAACCACGACCGCCGCCACATCAGTGAAGTCAGTCTGACTCAACGCGACAATCTCACGCGTTGTGATTAAACGGGTGGCAACCGCTGCATTCGCCGCAATTTTTAACTGTTTCATGTAACCAAACCCAAACGGTTAAGGGTAAGTGTACGTGCCTAGAAGACACCGTTCAGGGATAACAATCCCGACCAATCACAATGCCAATCAATAACGACAAGCGTATGATCCCTACAGGTAAACTGTAGGCTAAGAATGGAAAAACTGGAGCCAGCACCATCCGATAGACATCAGTAAAAGCAGAGCAGCACTCTATTTTTACTCATGCCTAACAGCGAGCGAACGAACGCCTCACCGCATGGTGAAGAGGGATAATCGACAGGAAGAAAAGTAAACCGCGCAGTGATGGTAAGAAGAAACACGCAACAACGTCATCAACGAGCTGGCACGAACATTTTGCGCCATGAGCAATGAATCTGACATATCGGTGATCCTCTTTAGCTATACGCTAACTACGCTTAAAGGGGCGTTCAGGTGAACGAGACGTTAAAAACCGCGCAATAGTGGCATTATTCTTCATCAAATTCAACAATGCCGCCTGCACTCAGCGCGGTAAAAGTGCAACGAAACATGCCGTGCGTATCAGGAAGAAACGTTACCGCGCTATACCCTAAATAATTCGAGTTTCAGGACAAAAACGACGAGGCGTTTTTGAACAGCGCTTGCGCTGATCCCGAAGGGATGAGGCCTAAGGCCGAATAACGCGGCAAGGAAAGGAGTCCCGATGAGCTTACTCAGGTAAGTGATTCGGGTGACTGAGCGAAGCCAACGCACATGCAACTTGAAGTATGACGGGTATAAGCGTGCTGAAAGGATCGCCAGGAATCGGCTAGCAAATAATACAATTGCCTGAAAATAGCGCAGACGCTCCGCTTTGTGACAGAAACCCGTTGACGCCACGCGGCCAATACGGTTTAATGCGCCCCGTTGCCCGGATAGCTCAGTCGGTAGAGCAGAGGATTGAAAATCCTCGTGTCCTTGGTTCGATTCCGAGTCCGGGCACCAATCATTTAGGAACGGACGTCTACTGACGTCCGTTTTGCTTTGTAAAGTCAACAAGTTACCCCCTTCCGCTTGTCTACTACTGTCCGTTAAAATCTACTGGCAGCGCTCCCATTTTGTTGGTAAAAAAGTTGGTAAACTCAGTTCGATGAGATTTTTACCAACATTTGCACAAGGGGGCTTGCTATGCGCTTAACTGATATTGCTGTAAAAAACGCCAAGCCTTCCAACAAGCAGATCAAGCTATCTGATGGAAAGGGGCTATATCTGCTGGTGCATCCTAACGGGTCGAAGTATTGGCAGGTTGCCTATCGCTATGATGGTAAGCAAAAAGTCTTCTCAATTGGCACTTACCCTTCTATATCGCTCTCAGAAGCTCGTACAAAGCTCATAGAAATGAAAACACTGTTAGGTTGCGGTGTTGACCCACTACAGCAAAAAAAAGCTGTAAAAGCTGAGGAGTGCGGAGATTTCACGTTTGAAGCTGTTGCGCGGGCCTGGCACAAAAAAATGTCTGTCAGTGAGCGGTGGATACCTCAACATAGCGAACGGATTCTAAACAGTCTTATCAATCATCTTTTCCCGGCTCTTGGTTCAAAAGATATTACGAAACTAACCACTCGCGATCTGCTTCTCCCCTTGCGTAAAATTGAAGCTAAAGGCCAACACGAAACCGCTTCACGTTTAAAACAACGTATTACCGCTATTATGCGTTATGCCGTTCAGGAAGATATGATTACCCATAATCCCGCTAATGAACTTGGCGGCACGTTAATCACACCTAAAAGAACGCATTACCCAGCGCTTGAACTTGAGCAGATACCTGATCTTTTAAGTCGTATAGATGCGTATAAAGGCCGTAGGCTCACTGTATTAGCTTTAAAACTCACTTTATTAGTTTTTATTCGGTCGAGTGAACTACGCTTCGCTCGTTGGCCTGAAATAGATTTTAAAAATGCTTTATGGATTATCCCGCCAGAAAGAGACGAGATCGAAAACGTTAGATTTTCTGAGCGAGGATCTAAAATGCGCATACCTCATTATGTGCCGTTGAGTCATCAAGCCATTGATATATTGAAAGAGCTAAAAGAGATTAGTTATGATATTAGCGATGGTGAGGGTTTGATATTTATCGGTTGTCATGATTATCGTAAACCTATGAGCGAGAATACCGTTAATAAAGCATTGCGGCTTATGGGTTATGACACTCAAAAAGATATATGCGGCCACGGTTTCCGCACGATGGCTTGTAGTAGCCTTGTTGAGTCCGGTATCTGGACAGAAGACGCCATAGAAAGGCAAATGAGTCATAAAGAACAAAATAACGTTCGTGCAGCTTATACGCACAAAGCAAAGCATATTACGCAACGTAGGCTTATGCTTCAATGGTGGGCTGATTATTTGGATGCTAATAAGGATAAACATATCATGCCTTTTGAATTTTCAATGAGTGAATCTCATAAATAACCTTAAATTCATGATGTTATGTGGTCATGATAGAAAAGACCACATAACTTATGATATAAAAAGTCATGTCATTTTATAAAAATAGATGAAAAAAAATGAGAACACATTACGATAACCTAAAGGTTTCAAAAGATGCTCCAATAGAGGTAATACAAGCAGCTTATCGTTCATTGGCAAAAAAATATCATCCAGATATAAATAAAGATAATCCCGATGCCGCCAGAATAATGCAGATTATTAACTCGTCATATGAAATTTTAAGTGATCCACAAAAAAGAAAGGAACATGACTCTTGGATTATAAAAGAAACATGGAGAGAAAGGGCTGAAGCAACATTAAAACAAAATGCACAGACAAAAATATCGACACCGACACAAAAAGTGAAAAATGATAAGAATTCATTCATAACCAAAACAATTGATCTTATATTTTCTATATTTTCATTATTAAGGTTAGGATTTGGTTTATGTGTGATAGGGTTTGTCGCATACGCGATAATAAGTGGTATATTCAAAACATCTGTTAGCTTAACAAATAATAAAAACGATAACTCACAGATTATCGAACCATCAAAACAAAAAACTTTTGTTAACAGCAGTAATATATGCAATGCGTCTGTAAAAAATAGAAAGTGGCCTATTACCCCAACTATTTTCAATCAAAAAGATAGACGCAATGGATTATCATCTCTAACATTAGACAACACCAGAAACAATGAAGACATATATGTTAGATTCACATTTGAACAAGATAAAAACACTTCAAAATTCTTACGAGATGTTTTTATTCCTGCCGGAAATTATGCCGTCCTCGAAAAAATCCCAGTAGGAATATATAGAGTTAAAACTCAAAATATAAAAACTGGATGCGTTCAAATATCTGAACCAATAACTATGATTGAAAGAAAAACCACAACAGGAATAGAATATAGTGATAATTCGTTAACTTTTTATCCTGTAATTAATGGCAATACACATTTTTCAACATTACCTGCATCACAGTTTTAAAATACTAAAATTACTGCAGGTGGGATGGCTCCTCCGCGCCCCCACCAATACAAAGGCATTATCTCCCCACCCAAAAAACAGCGTGCGCTGCCGTTCTGTATCATTCAACTATTCGCTGTTGGCCATCCTCTGACCAGAAATTCTCCTACCCAGAGAAGCCTGCATACTGTGTAAAACCAATCTATACAGCAAACAATCTCCGTAATCATCTGACACAAAACAATTAAATAACGCCATGCCAATATCGCTTAAAACGATCAAAACAGGAAAAACAATAGCCAGAAACTATCGTTATTTTTTTATCGATCGAGATAACCAATCAAAACACCGATCGATGAACCACAATTTAATCGTTAAAAACTATCAATAATTATTTATTGATCTCTTTTATCGATCATTTTTGTTGAGAAGTTGCTATTTGATGCTATCCTTTCGCGCGGAAAGTAAGACTCACTTAAAGGAGGTTTGCATGATGGGGACTAGCGTTGTTATTACGGAGTATTTAATATGAAAATTATTACCAGACTTTTTCTACTCTCTTCTTTTATTTTATCGGGTTGCCAACAACTGCAAAGCTCATATAATTCGTTATCAGGCGAACTAAATAAACTTTCAATATCAAACATTGCTAATTCAAAGAAAAATGAATTAGATGAAAAATCCCTTACCAAAACATCCTTAAAAATAATTTGTTTGGATTTTAAAAAGAACCAATATATGGCCGAAGAAAAATGGAATGGTAAATATGTTGAACTTACAGAAAAAATAATTAACGTAGCTGAATCCGGACCACTATTTGGTGGAGATCCAAATTTTAAAGGCACAGAAGCTGTTTTTATTTTTGACTCTGGAATTATCTCCAGTGGATATAGCGAATGTAAGGCAGGTGTATTTGTTAAACATGATGCTCTAAAAAAATACAATGTTGGTAATATGATTACAGTTAAAGGGATCATAGGAATTGATAATGTTGGTTTAGCGAGTAACCAAATATCATTATCGCCAGCTCAGATTGTAAGCAAGTAGAAGATATAATTATAACTTTATCCCAAATTGATTTTATGTGATTTTAAGAAAGAGGATATTATGACAATCTGCCCATTTTGCAAAAGCGTTGTCAATGATGATGCTACCGTGTGCCCCAACTGTAATGCCGAAAAAGAAACTACATTTCAAGGCCATTTTAAAAGGGCCCTAGAAAAAATAAAACCAACCTTAGGTCTTACTGGTATGTTCGGCCTTATTGTGGGCTTTGCTTGTGGAATGTACATAGGTATACAAACATTTGCGCTTGTTGGTTTTATTGTAGGTTTTGTTGTTTTCTTTTTCGTAATGTTTCTCCCTGCAATAATAAGGGCGTTATTTAAAATAAATAAAGTAGTTTGGTACCGATAAAATTTTCATCGTTAATTTTTAACGGTGGTGTATATTTTACGTACACCACCTTTTTTATTACCAATCTTCATTTTCTTTTTCTATTTCTTTTAGCCTTTTTAATTCTTCTTCGACGCTAAAAGCGCAAATAATGGCACTATAATTTACACCGTCGAAATTAAAAACACTTTCTCTGTCGGCGGAAGTTTTAATTTTAGAAAATGGTGATTTAACTACTAACTCTATATTTTTTATTTTGTATATCACTTCTTTTTTTTCTGGCGTAAAAACCTTACCCTCTTTCAATGCCTCTTTTATTTTTTCTGCATCATTTCTTTGTTTTATATATATCTCAATTCTATATTTTTTATTTAAATAATCAAATTCTAAATTTGTTGTTTGGTATGTTGTTATTTCTAACCCTTCTCTCGTCGTTCCAAATAATATTTTTTGCATAATTTAAATCCTCTTTTTTTACGTTTTCAATATACTCATCTGGTTTCATTTTCTTTAAAAAATCGTCCTCAGATATTTTTTTTGGTGTTTCTTGTTTTTTTGTTTTTACTGCGTTATTAAACTTAATTAATAAGCTATTAAAAAGCAACTTTAATTTACTCTCTTTGCTGGTTTGTTTTTTACCTCCCTTTTGTATTTAGTCATAATATATTTACCATCCGCTGAATCAGCGTAGGTTTTTAATTTTTTATTGCCGATAAATTTTTTACGGGAAATCCTTTTTTTTGCTGTTTTGTTTTTATTGTGTATGTATGTATTAATGTATTTTTCTGCTTTATCAATTTCTCCATTTTCCAAATTCTCTTTTTCTTTATTAATTAGTAACTCTTTTTGTCTCAAAAAAGACAAATTGCTAACATATTCATTTTTGTTATTTTCCCTAAGTTTTTTGTTAACTAAAACAGACCAGCTTCTGCGCCATATTTCTACGTTTTTTTTGTCGTTCCAGTCTCTATTTTTTGTAGGTAAAAAACCAGCTTCGTTTACTTCACGCATTGTTAACATAACGTGTGCGTGTGGGTTGTTATTATCTTTATCGTTATGTATGGCTAAATCGGCGCACATGCCTTTTTTAATAAAGTTTTTATTTATGTAGTTTGTAATTAATTCTTTATTTTGGGTTAATGTTAATTCTCTGGGCAAGGCTACGATAAAATATCTGACGAGCTGCGAATCCCTTCGCGCCTCAATGGACTCAATGGCATTAAATAAAACGGATCTATTTTTAAAGCTTTCGGGTGCATTGGGTGGTAATAAAATATCACTATGCATTAAGTCTTCTTTTTTCTTTTCGTAATTAAAAATCAAACCTGTTCTTTCGTCTTTTAATCTCGTTCTGGAGTTATAAGCTGCAAGATATAAAGAACTTTTTCCTTCGCTTCTTTTTAATATTTTAAAACTTAAATGAAAAATGGCCATCGTGTGCCCTCCCCTCTCGGCGTTAGTGTGCTCGGTGTTTTGTTTGCTGTAAGCCTCTCCAGCGTTGCGCCAGATTCGCGGAGCCAGGCTTACATATTGCCGCTTAAGCGGCGATAGGGCGGTAGCCTAGCCCTCGGCAGGAGACCACACATTGACCGAAGGGCAATGTATAAGTGGGCATTTGTAGTTTTACTAACGCACAGCAAAAAAATAAAACATTTATATAAAAGCAAATAACCAAAAAAAAATAAAAGTAAATACCAGCATTGACAATATAAATAAATAACCTAATTAACGTGTATACCCAATAAAAAAAGGAAAATAAAATGAATATAAAAACAAACGCTCTCGCGCAAGATTTCGATGCATTGGATGTTACTGCTAATAGTATATTTAATTTTTACACCTCATACCTGAAAGAAAATAATTATTGTATATTTTCAAACGACGATGGAAAAATAAAAACAGAACCATCTGATGTAGAGTTAAATATATTTAAAGGTTATTTTAAGTGTTTTTTAAAACAAAAACTCAGTATAGAAAAACAAAATATATATTAAATGAACGATTGAGGCTTGAATTAAAAGATTTTTACAACGAACCTTATACAGCTTATTTTTGTGTGGATAAAAAGAAGTATGAAGAATTTGGCAATGAATATTTAATGCAGGTTCAAAATGTTTTTTTTGTAAACATAGAAAACAAAGTGAGATTAAAAAAAGGATGAAAATAATTAAGTTTATTCGTTTTTTATTTAAAAAAGAAAAAGAAATAGAAGAAGTTGAAAATTATAAAATATTGGAGAATGATTATTATGGCAAAGTTAAGTTTGCAGCAAAAGAAAGAAAGGTTAAAAATAGAATTGGCGAAAATAGAAAGTGAGCAAAAAAAGATAGAGAAAGAAAAAAAATTAAAAGACATGCGTCTAATAACCGCAGAAATATTAAAATATGACATTCCAGGCATAGATAATTTGCATAAGGTAATTAGCTTATTATCAATTTTTAATTACAAAAATGATAAATTCAGAAGTGATATTTTGAAGTGGGGTGATAAAGAAATTAGCGAACGAAAAGTAAAAAAAATAGCAAAAGTTAATGCAAGAGAAAAAAATGATTAGTATATTTCTTGAATCTGGATGGTTCGGTTTTTTTTTACTTGTTATTGGCGGCGGTGTTGCATTAGCGGCAATATTTAAAAGCGATTATTTTTTATTAATTAATGCTGTAAGTGTGGTTTTAATATTAATAATGCTTATTTCAAAATTTTACCCATCTATTTTATTAAATTGGCCTTAAATTGGCTTTTTTTTGGGAGAGTAGTGCAGTCAAGTGCCCAGCTTGCTGGGGCGTAGCGAACACTTTACGGCGCGAAACGACCTAACACACTAAACAAAGGTGGAAGGTTCGCATAGCGAGCCTTCCACCTGTTAAGCGGGGTTGGGGGTTGGGGGTTGGGGTTTTGGTTTATTGGTTTTCATCCCCGTCTTGGCCGTATTTTTTAATACTGCTACTTATTCCACTTGCTACGCTTTTAAATGCCATTTCTAACAAATAAACAATAAAACATAATATTCCCGCCGCTATCGCAAAACTAAACATAGTAATTCTCCTTTTTTTATTGGGTATACCCACCAAATAAGTCATTTTTTAAAATTGTCAAATGGGCGGTAGCGCCCGTAAGGGTAAAGGGGGAACTTGTTCCGGTTTTTTTGTTTTGGTTTTGAAGTTGGAGCGAAGCGATGCTCCACTTGACGGCTGGAACGCCCACACACTAGGAAAGGTGGAAGGAAAAAAAGTGAGCTTTCCACCTGTTAAGAAGATTAAAATAATTTTTACATTAGAAAAATCAGATCCCGTTTAATAAAAATTAAATTTAAAAAAAATTCTCAAAAAACATTAGGTATTATTTCCATTAATGATTTTCAGATCACTTCCAAAATCATACCTTACTAACTTATAAAACAATTATAAAAAACCATATAAAACCTATCAGTTATCTCTATTTCCATATTGTTTTTTAATTTAAATTTATAAATATAAAATTAATTAACAAACCAACAAACAACATAATTAAAATAAATATATTGCTTTGCTTTATAAAAATAAGACCAAATAAAACATTAATATCTGAAATGGCTTATGGGCCACTTGACAATATTTTTAAATGCATTATTAAAAATAAAAAAACAACAAGACTCATATTTGAAAAATTTTACTAACTATCAAAGGAGTAATTACCAAAAGGAAATTTAAAATGCTATTAAAACAAGATATATATAATAAAGAAAAATTTGAAAATAAAATCCAAAAATACGCCTTGTGCTGCGATAATTTTAATAATGGTGTTTACAAAGCACTCAAAGATAAAGCACTATTAAAAAAATACATTGCTTTTAATAATAAGTCCTTTATAAATGGTCTGGTTTTCGATGTAGACCATAAAAATGGAGCCATTGCTTGGGATTTAGCAAATTTACCTAAACCTAATATAATAATTCAAAATACAAAAAACGGTCACGCACACCTACTCTATGCCTTAAAAAACCCTGTCCTGAAGGCTGACTCAGCAAGAATGAAGCCGTTGCGATTAGCCTCAATTGTTCAGCGAGGTTTCACGGAAAGACTGGATGCGGACAGAGCCTATGCAGATATTTTAATAAAAAACCCTACCAATATAAATGAATGGCGAACTACCTGGACAAATATACCAGCATATAATTTAGATTATTTAGCAGATTTTGTGCCTGATACTATAATCACTAAAAATACCAAAACAAGTCCAGTATATGGCTTAGGCCGTAATGTTAATTTATTTGAAGATTTAAGGGTTATATCTTACAAAGATGTTTTAAAATATAAAGCGAACAAAAAATACCTTGATTTTTATGAGCATATGCTTTCTCGCGCGATAATGTTGAATAACCATTGTAATGTTAACGATCTGTTATCGCATAGTGAAGTGAGCCAAATTTGCAAAAGTATTTGCAAATGGACATGGCAAAATTTTTCCCAAGGTCGATTTTCTGAAATACAGTCTGCTCGGGCAAGGAAAACACAGCACCAAGAAAAACAAAAGAACTAATTAAATTTTTGGAGGAGTTATGATAGTAAAGAAGAGGATTAAAAGGCCAATAACACAAAAAGAGATGGCAAAAAAATTTTTCGTATCGGTTTCGACAGTAAAAAGATACATTTCTTTACCTCGTGAAGAATACGAAAAAGAGGCCGAAGAGAAACGAAATCTCGCTTTTAGCTTAAGAGAGTCGGGATTAAAATGGAAAAAAATTGCAGAAATAATGAATACAACTCAAAACAGTGCTATCGCATATTACAGGAGGTATTTATTACATAAACAACAGTAATAATACAAGCCACAGTGGTGGTTTGTATTATTTTAATTGCTTGTGTTTTTCATATTTAGCTTTCGCTCTATTTTTGAATTTTTATACTTCAAAAACAAATTTATTAAGTATAAATAAAATAGCTAATAATGATTTTAGGCGGCTTTACGTGAATTTAAGATTTTGCTATCGATCCATTGATCAACTTCGCTTTCGACGAAAGCAATAGATCTCTCACCAATTTTTACCGGAGCGGGGAAACTGTTATTTTTAATTAGTCTGTAGATCCATGCCCTGCAATAGCCAGTTTTATCGATCACCTCTTTTAACCTAATAAGTCTTTTTGTTTCTTTCATATAATTCCTCTCTATTATTTTGGAGATGCTATTATCTTATATTTTGAGAGTAATAATCAATAAGTAAATTTAAAAAAATATAGCCTTAATATAAAAGTTAAGATACAATCCACAAACACACATAAAATATTATTAAAAAACATATAGTTATTATTTTTAGCAAAAAGTGCTTTTATATTCTAGTGTATAAAAATGGTATACAAGCGAGTAGATCTCTACTGCTTTTCGCACTTACCGTCTAACCGTGTCTACTGCAGAGGTGCTAAGTAAATCATTGATTTAAATTGACATACGTTATGATTTGTTGGTAAAAATAAGCTGGTAAAAAATATCATATACAATTCTTGTCTATAAAAATCAATGAGGTATGGTGATGTTCGATTCCGAGTCCGGCACCACCTTTCCTTTTTTATGCCTCCTTATCAATCCCTATGTTGTTGCGATTCAATAAGTTGGCGTGAAAATCTTTTCCGATGCGTTTTGATTTATCCCTTCGTATCGGGGAATTTGTGGGTCAGATTGTGGGTCATTCAGTTCGATGAACGGGAGTGACCCTCATATGTTAACTGACAGCAAAGTCCGATCTGCGAAACCTCTCGCAAAATCTTATAAGCTCACTGATTCGCAAGGCCTGTACCTCACGGTATCTACCAGCGGCGCTAAGTTATGGTATTTCCGCTATCGCCTCGGCGGTAAAGAAAACCGTCTGGCCTTTGGTCCCTATCCTCAGACTACGCTGGCGGAAGCCCGTGAAAAACGCGATGCGGCGCGTAAGCTATTGGCATCCGGCATCAGCCCTTCCCAACTTCGCAAAACGAACAACCCCGCCGTTGATGAATCCCGCACCTTTCAGTATGTCGCCACTGCATGGCACAGCAGTTGCCTTAAGCTCTGGTCGGACGCCCACGCCGATAAAATTCTCATCTGCCTGAAACGCTACGTTTTCCCCACCATTGGTGCGATGGATATCGCGCAGGTTGAAACCCGCCATCTGGCGCAGTTGGTTAAGGCGATTGACGACAAAGGCGTGCATGACGTCGCCGGACGGGTACGCCAGCATCTAACCAAAATCATGCGCCACGCCGTACAACAGGGCGTCATCAAATACAATCCGGCTTACGATCTGGACGGTGTCGTGACCCCGGTGGTGACCCAACATCACCCCGCCCTGCCGCTAAAACGCCTGCCTGAACTGCTGGCGAAGATGGAAAACTACAAAGGCCGGATGCTCACCCGTCTGGCGCTGGAGCTGAATCTGCATGTTTTTCTGCGCTCCAGTGAGCTGCGTTTTGCCCGCTGGAATGAATTCAATCTGAAAGCACATATCTGGAGCGTACCCGCCCAGCGAGAAGCGGTAAACGGCGTGAGGTTCTCAGAACGCGGAGCCAAGATGAAGGATGAACATCTGGTGCCGCTGTCACGGCAGGCAGTCGCCCTGCTGAAACAGATTCAGGCGCTTTCCGGCGAATCGGTCTTCGTTTTTCCGGGCGCACATACTCTGAACAAGCCGATGAGTGAAAACACCATCAACAAAGCATTGCGCGTAATTGGCTATGACACCAAAACCGAAATCTGTGGGCATGGTTTCAGAACTATGGCTTGTAGCGCCCTGAACGAGTCCGGGCGCTGGTCAAAGGATGCCATTGAGCGACAGATGAGCCACAAAGAACGCAACGGCGTGCGGGCGGCTTATGTGCATAAAGCGGAGCATCTGGAAGCCAGAATCGAAATGATGCAATGGTGGTCGGATTATCTGGACGTCAACCGTGAAGGATATGTCGCACCGTATATTTATGCGCGAAGTTATACGGCTGGCTAACGCGCTGCGCTTGTTGGCTCCTGACGGACTTTCTATGTGATAGAAAACCCGTCAGGAGCGTTGTCGTATGTCGTAAAACCATTCGGGCATTCTGCCAACCGTTTCTTACGCACCAAGATCACTGGCTTACCCACGCCGATTAAACGTCCCATGCACCACATTGCCGCCTTTCTCAAGGTTTGCCATATAGTCGGCATACCATTGCAGCATCTCACGTCTGCCATCGAGATATTGCGCATGGTTGTAGGTGCCACGGATAGCATTCTTATCAACGTGAGCAAGCTGGGTTTCAATCCATGCGGAGTTATAGCCCTGTTCATGAAGAACAGTGCTCATGGTATGACGGAATCCATGCCCCGTAACGCGGCCGGTATAACCAATTCGCTTAAATACCTGATTGATACTGGCTTCGCTCATAGTTTTACTTGGATCATTACGACCAGGGAATAATAGAGGGAAATTACCCGCCATTGCCCTGATTTTTTCAATAATTTCCAATGCCTGCACGGATAGAGGAACGATATGAGGACGCCGCATTTTCATGCGTTCAGCAGAAATTTCCCATAGCGCTTTATCAGTATCGATTTCAGACCATAACGCACCGCGTAATTCACCCGTTCGAACACCAGTAATGATCATTAGTCGGGCGGCCAACACCACCAATTCACTACCAGAGTAGCCAGCAAGGGCTTTAAAAAAGGCAGGAAGCTCTTCAGTGGTCAGGAATGGATAATGTGTAGACTCATGCCCTTGCATGACACTGGTGAGATCTGGTGCGGGGTTATACTCGGCTCTGCCTGTCACGATGGCGTAGCGAAACACTTCGCCGCAGCGTTGGCGCACTTTTTTGGCTTTCTCGGTAGCACCCCTGTCTTCCATCTTTTTAAGCACGTTTAGCAGTTCCAACGGCTTGATGTCTGCAACAGGACGTTGACCAATGAACGGGAAGACGTCTTTGTTGAACGCTTCAAGAATGTCTGAGGCATACCCCGCAGACCATTTCTTCACTTTCATGCAGTGCCATTCGAGCGCAATTTCTTGAAAGGTGTTTTTCACTTCTTCGATGTGGGCTTGTTTGCTTTCTTGCTTAAACGCACTCGGATCAACCCCATTAACCAACAGCTTTTTAGCATCATCTCTTTTGCTTCTGGCATCGGCTAAGGTAATGGTCGGGTAGACGCCAAACACCACACGTTTTTCTTTACCTGCGATCCGGTATTTCATGCGCCAGCTTTTGGTGCCGTTAGGGAACACCTCCAGATACATGCCCCCACCATCCGCTAACTTGTAGGGTTTATCTTTGGGCTTGGCAGTCTCTACCTGTCTGGCATTGAGCTTCATTTGGGGGCATATCCTCTAGACCGAACACGATATGCCCCCAGCGATGCCCCCAACTCACCGTAGATTTCTGTGAACGCGAGTAGACGAGCAGAGACAATAAGGGCCGTGAAACCGCGTATTATAAGGGTTTGAAGGGTTTATAAGGGTGTTTTAGTAGACTTAGGGAGACATTAAAATAGATAGGATGGTGCCGATAATAGGAGTCGAACCTACGACCTTCGCATTACGAATGCGTAAATTGATATAGTAAAATCAATACTTATCGAATTTAAATGAATTTTTTGCCACAATATTGCCACAGTTCGTTAGGAATCAGACAGAAATGGCGACTATACGCAAACGTGGTAATTACCAATGGGAAGCTCAAATCCGCAAACGTGGTTTTCCCTCTCAAACCAAAACCTTTAACACCAAAGTGGAAGCAGAAGCTTGGGCCAAAATGATCGAGTCAGAAATGGCGAGAGGTGTTTGGCTTAGCCGCAGCGAAGCGGAATCTACAACATTGTATGAAGCCCTAACGCGCTATGAAAAAGAGATTGTTCCCGACAAAAAAGGGGCAGTGCAAGACCGATCTTTGGTGCGGATACTAAAAGGCACTCAGTTGGCGAAAAACTATATGGCCAGCATCAGGAGTGCTGATGTCGCCAAGCTGAGGGATGAATGGTTGAAAATCTATGCTCCTGCAACCGTTTTAAGGCGGTTGGCGTTACTGTCTCATGTTTTCAATGTTTCGCGTAAAGAATGGGGCATGGAGAGCCTGCTGAACCCTGTAGAAGTCATCCGTAAACCCCAGCCGAAGAATGCAAGAACCAGACGCCTGGAAACGCTGCCGGTGTCACCAGATAAAACCGTTGTGACGCCAAAGAAAGAAATAACCACGGAGATAGACCATATCATTGCGGCAACACATTCATCAGTATTGCCAGCAATCGTTCTTCTGGCGTTAGAAACAGCCATGCGCCGTAGCGAAATTGCAGAACTCCGATGGCGCTTTATCGATCTTGATAGGCGAGTTGCACATCTGCCAGATACTAAGAATGGCAATGCCCGCGATGTCCCTTTATCAACCAAAGCTATTACGATACTGTCCAGTCTTAAGGAACATTCTGAGCAAACTGCTGATAAGGTTTTCAATATGCGTGCAGACGCGATTACCAGAGCTTTTGACCGAGCTGTAAAACGTGCCAGAGAAAGGTACGAGAAAGCAAACTCATTATGCAATGAATCTTTCCTTAAAAATTTAAGGTTTCATGACCTTCGACATGAAGCAACTTCTCGACTTGCTGAAATTTTCCCTATGCATGAGCTAACCAAAATTACAGGACATAAAGATCCAAGAATGCTAATGCGATACTATCACCCCAAAGCTGAAAATTTGGCGTTAAAATTGAAATAAGGATGTTGTATGAATTATAAAGATAAGTTAGCCGATGTCTTGCTTAAATTAAATAATCCTCAAACTTTGGCTATAATATACTTAATACCTTTTGGATACTTGATTGTAGAAAACCCATTATGGCTAGAAAACATATACATTGCAGCCCCTGTTTTTCTATCATCAATAGCTTTATTAACCAGTGTATACATAGGATATCGTGATTTATTAAATAAAGTCTTCAATAATACAGTGGTTAAATGGGGGGTGACTGGATTTACATATTCAGTATGCTTATGGATCGCGAATTTTAAGCTTAACATTGCTTATGGAATAGACCCAGAAAACCTTAATTACTCGACATTAGCTTATGCTTTTATGCTCTCATTTCCAATAGGAGCAATGATTTGTGCAATTGTAGTCTATATATACATATTCTTGCGAGATGTATCCCCAGCAAAGATAGTAATATCATCTATACTTTCAGTATATATTGGAACCTTGGCTCAACTTTATATACAGATGAATAATCTAGCTGAAAAAACAATAGTAATAGGACTCATCATTATGGTCCCCTATAACATTGTCAATCTAGCCAGTTCGTTATTTTTTAGAAAGAAATTTAATTTTAATCGATTAATCTCAGGCTTATCCCTTTTTGCTGTGTCAGTTGCTCTTTTTATTATTAGCATAACAGCAATGAAATATATTGAAAGATTCCAAGAAAAGTTCTTATTTCTCGATACAAGAATATCTACGACATGTGGTAACTCAGAAAACCAAGTTCTTTATATTCAAAAAAATGAAAGTCAGTGTTATAAAGTTTCAGGCAAAAAATTCTCGGAGTTAAGACTAACTCTTGTAGATAAAAACAGCTCGAATATAAACAACAAGGGGACTTCCATTTATGAGCAAAAATAACTCTTCTAATTCATATTCTACAGAGGCAAGGAAAGAAGCTTTTCGGAAAGCTGAAGCCAGTCTTTTTTTATCCGGTAAGGACCCCAAAAGCTCACCATTTTATAATGAAATAAAAAATAAAGTAATCAATGGAGAGCTAACCTATGAAGAGGCAAAGAGAGAAGTATTAAAGCATCACATTGAACAATCGGAAAAACAAAATAAAAAGGCTAACATTTAGTTAGCCTTTCCGCTTTAGTGAGCCATTCTATAGTCAATTATTGCTTTTTTTAGCAATTCCATTTGTTCATTGGCGTCGTCAGATTTATAAATACCAGTAGCATAGTAATAGTTTTCTATACATAGGATATTTATCAACGGATCATAAATGTCATTAAAAAACCCCTTTTTATTATCGGCAAAAATAATTTTTATTCCTTCCAAAACAAAGCTACTATAATCGACCATTATTCACCTCCTTACAGGTGTTCAGTGGAAGCGTCAGTTAACGTTACCGCGCTAACTGACGCACCTAATTCAAGATTTTTTACTGCCAGTTAAACTATCACCGTCAAATTCATCATGTTCGCTGCTTTCACGACGAGCAGCTGTTTGTTTACGGATCTGGTTCGCCAGCTCCCCGCCAACGGTCTGTTGTACCCGGGTAGAATTAGCACTTCGCTTCATAGTCTGATAATCCATAGCCCCTTTAGCCAGCCTGCTTCCCATGTAACTAGCCATACGGCCAGCATGAGAGAACGAGGCCGCAAAACCCTTGCTTCCCCCGCCGGAACCATCTGATCCTAATGGCTGTCCTCCTGAGGCATCTACAGAACCGGTATCTTCACCACCACCAGAACTACCGCCAGAATTAGATTCATCGGCCATGGCAGCTTGTGCAGATTCAAATGCTGCTTTTAATGCAGAAGCCCCACCACTGACTTGAGTTGTAGCGCTCATTGCCATTGCTCCAGCGCTGCTGATTGCAGTGGTGGCAGCTCCAGCAATCATCCCAGCTCCGAAACCGCCCATTCCTTGTAAGGATGCGCCACCGACTATACCTGATAGTAACTGTGGCAATTTGTTAGTTAACACTAAGAGAATAATTGATGCCAAGAGCAGAACTATAAGGCTATTAAGATCCGGCACATCGTCTTTAATAACATAAAAGTACTGATCTATAAATGATTGCCCAATTCCAATAATTAATGTCATTGTAAATAATTGAATTCCAACGGACAGTACCGTTCGCAGATAATTTATAGTTATATCAGAAGTCCATTTTGAACCACCGAACCCCAGCAATATTATTCCTGCGTAACACATCACCCATGCAGACACTAACATTATCAGCATATTGACTGCTATAAGGGACATTACCACTAAAACTATTATTGCAACAGTGATCATAATAGTGGAAATCATAGGAGACCAGATAGAAGCAGCCGAACTAACCTTTGTTAATATAACGAAAGCCATGTCTACTATACTTGATGGAGAGATTCCATTCCCTGTACCTAAAGCATTACCAGCAAGTTCCCTCAATGAATCAATTATGGATTTTGATATGGCCGGACCATTTTTTAAAATAAAATAAAAGAAACCATTGATAGCGAAGAACCTTACGACTTCTGCGAGTAAATCCTGAACCCCTCCCCCTTTCATAGCGATCATGCCAAAAGTCCATGCCATGCTTATTAGGACTAGTCCCCAAAATAACCAATTGGCATAATCACTAAGTACCGTAGTCCAAGTACTAGCAACCTGCTGATATTTATCCAACAAGTTATCAAGTAATCCGCTGCTATTTAACTGATTTGCATTAGCATTCATAGAAAAAATAAGCATCACGAATAAAAACGATAATTTATTGATTGATTTCATATTTACCACTCTTTTTTTGGGCTTGGAGTATTGTTATTATGTAAAGCACAATTATCATATTTATAACTACCACCCTTATTGTCTAGTGATGAACAATTATTATCATTTTGCTCACAAGAACATAAAATTAATGTACTGACCACAATAAAATAGATCGCAATTTTATTTAGCATAAAACCTTCCTTCACCAGATTCTTTTAGGGCTAGGCGTATTTACACCAGATAAAGTTTTTTCATCAGCTACTGTTTGCTGCGCTTCTCTGTCTGCTTGTACCTGAGCTACTGTAGCCGCTGCATTTTGCTGAGCCACCAAAATTGAACGAATCTGCAGAAGCTGGTTAGCCTGAGCACTGGCAAGTTGATTTGCTGCCTGAATAGCCTTCATTTGGCCCGTTGCGCCGCTTGCCTGAGTCTGGAGATCTGCGAGGTTATCTGCATCAGCTTGTAAAGTATCTTGCTGCTGGTCAATGACTTTAAAGACAGCATCATTCGCCTTCTTACGTGCTTCTGAGCTGTCCTGTTGAGCACTGCGTATTGCATTGATCTCGTCAGCAGTGCATTCAATATTACTGTTAAAGCAGGGAGAAGAACGGTAATAACTGATGTCCTGATAGCGCTTAAGATAAGAATCCAGACTACCAGCCTGATTCTTGTAGTAGTTCAGCGTGTCCTGCGCCTGCAGGATCCTATTAATTGTGGAGTTCGCCTGGTCCCAGATATAGGCCGCAGGCGCTACGGTGTTCTGCAGCATATTTTCATATTGCTGCAGCTGCGTCTGGTACTGCTGAATTTGTTTGGCAACGGCCTGAACGTTGTTGACCGCGCTGATGGTGGTTTGGACCACGTTAGTACCATCAATGACGGGAATACCGGCTAGCGCCGGTAAAGTCATGATTGACGCTACGAGGGAAGCCAGCAACGCCTTTTTAGCGGCTAAAATTGTTCTTAGTAGTTTGACAGCCCGCAGTGATTTCTTCATTTCGTCACCTCAAAATTAACTTTTTAGTTAGCGCTCTGAGTAATGTTGATCTCATAATTTATCTATCCAGTATTTTCTCCATAATATTCCTCAGCTCTTGCTGAGTTGATTCTATTTTTCTCAACAATGTTTTTATCAATGATGGTGAAAAATTTGCGGTCCTCGGATCATTTGCCAGCCACAATTTTAGCAATCCGCCAAGTCGGCCAAGATCTCCATTTACTCGACTAAGCTCCAAAACCTGCTTTATATCCACTATGGATTCAACCTGATAACCCATTGCAATATTTCGAATAAAACTAGCAGTACTTAACCCTGATGCTTCTGCATTAGCCTGGATTTGCGCCTTCTCTTCGGGAAGGCAATACACTTTGATTGGTGTTGAGTTTTTTCTGTTTGGGATATCAGTCATCCGAACTCTCCAGAAGGCGGCAGCCGATCAACCTCGCAGAGCAGGAATCCCGTTGAGCAGCCCCCGGCTGCGAATAAGGGAAGTGAAGAGGTCCATCGCGTAAGCGGTGGGCCTACTTCACATGTCCTGCCCTACAGTTGCCGTTGTATATCTGTGCACGAAATGTGTATTCCTGTGTACACGATGTGTTTTCTTAATGTATTTATACAGACTTACTCGAGTATTTATGTGCAGAGCATGTGTTTTCTGAAAGGAAACTTGTTTAAATATCACCACGAGAAAATTATTATTACTTAGGTTTCTTCTTTGGTGGCCTGCCTCGTTTTTTTTGAAGACTATTTACGTCTTTCGCTATATCGCAATTTTCTCCCCTTAACTCAACGGAGTTATCTATCCAGTCTTTAACATCTTCTCTACGCCATAAAAGGCGTTTATTCCCAGGAAGACGACATCTGGGTGGAAGACATTTAGGATTTCGCGTTGCATCACTGCGGATACTTTTTACAGTTTTCTTTAACGCAAAAGCCAACTCTTCAACGGTTATAAGTTCGGGCATAACTGATTTCATCGAAGAACTCTTCTCTCAGCAGATATTATGATATTTTAGCGGCTAAAATCTTAGATGCTAAAATTTGCAAACAAACGTTATGAATTGAGAATACCGCAAAATTAACACCTGAAATACATCTGTCAACATACATCAAATCCTTAGAAATAAATCTCACTGAAATTTATTTGTTTTTTGGTCGTTTTTTGAGCGCCAATAAGATTTTAATAATTCTTTTTGTTTTTATGGTTATATATGGTTAAAGATCTGGTTAGAGAACAAAAAAATAATAGTTAATTCATTGTTATATAATGAGTTTAAAAAAAACAGCGTACCTCATATGTCATGAAAGTGCCCCTCATATGTCATGAAAGCGCACCTCATATGTCATAAACGCAGTAAATAGATCACAAGTTACTCACATTCTTATTAACAGAATTTGTGGATAAATCCACAAGATATACACTTGAAATAGAAGTTGTTTAGCTAAACAAAATAGCAATAAATAAAATGAAACAAAATGTAAGCAACTAAAATAAGAGTGAGTATTTTATAAACCCAGCTAAATTCAAATAGCAATACATGTGCCGCTATTAGCAATGGATATATCGAAATTTTACTACTTTTAGGCCCTAAATAAAAAATTTGTTTAGCTAAACAAATTAATTTTCTGATATATCCCCACCCTATATAAGCAGCAAAATGCGATAATTTTTAGATGAAAAGCGAATAATAACCACAACTGAAAATGTGATTGAAGAATGAATACTCTTAGTTACGCAGATCGCATGGATATAGCAACAACTGACGATTTGCTTTAGGTAAGGGCACTCGAGTCCAGCTAGCCAGGTCTGGCAATACTCTAGATGGCGTAGAGTTTCCATACCAAAAGAAAACTCTAAATCGAATCATCCAGTAAATACTATTCAGACAGTTATTTGAATAAAGCCTTTACTGATGATAAAGTTGTTTCTGGATAGATGACAAAGGAATTAGATATGAGGACAGAAGGTGCTGAGCCGACTACAGTGGGAGAGATGCTGTCGGAGGAGTTTTTGAAACCATTGAAAATGTCGGTATATGAGTTAGCCAACAGAATGGGCATTTCTTATAATAGAACAATGGATATATTAAAAAATAAATCTATAATAAAAGAATCCGAAAGTTTAGCTCTTTCGAATATATTAAACACCGATGCTTATTTTTGGCTGAATCTACAAGAGCATCATAAGAATTGGAGTGATTTTCAAACTATGCATTTACGAAAAAAAAATCCATGAGCAGAATATTATCAACCTATCACTTAGTGTGATAGAAAAATACTTTCTGCTCTGCTGCGCATATTTAACACATTCTAATACTTTATTGTTCCATCCAGCAATCCTCGGCAAATTCTACTTTCTCGAATTATTATATCTCGTGTCGTCTGAAAAAATTTTGGTTCACCTTGACTCCATTGCATCAATAAATTATGAATTTTCCTCAAATCTCTTTCTCGTGCGCAACTGTTGAAGTGAAACAGCAACTTCATTCTGGCGTTATTTAGCCTGCTACAATTTAAATTTAAAACTTCTATTGTTTTTGTAACAATACCTAGTGTTTCTACCGCAGGTTTACCATCTATACTTATGCTATTACAGTACGATTCATTAGGTAGCAACTTACCTGTGACCTTGTCAAAGTTAAATAAATTGTGCGCATTCGGAAGCGTGAGAGGAAGGAGAATTTTACCTGTCCAGTCTTTGTCAGTAATTTTATTTTTATCTTCATAGTGTGACTTATATGAATCGCAACTTAAGTTAGCTGGTAATTCATAATTATCACCTGTATTTGTACCACCAAGACATACACCTAAGAGATTAGACCATTCTAAATGCCAGTTACTTCCACCGGGGAGCGAGCCAGATTTAGATTTGAAATGCTCTATTTTTATTTGATGTTCATTTTTACGATCTAAATCTATCTCACAATATGCACAAAGGTACATCTGGTCATTGCAAATGTGTTGTTTGAGCCTCTTATACAAAACGCTTTTTTCATGATTTCTAAATTCGTCCCAAGTTCCATTTGGATTCTGCGTTTTAAAATCAATAAAGAATTGGTCTTCTCCTGTTTTATTAATCCTTTTCAAAATCATCCTCCCAATCTCTTTTTTCAATTTCAAGCTTTAACTCTACTAAGGTTTCATCATCCGGACCGAAATGTCGGGATAAAGTAGTGCCTAGCTTTTTTGCTTCTTCACTAGAATATTTTTCTGAAAACACTAAACTCTTATATTCCTGCAAAAGCTTTGTATACTTATCTTCTGGCGGTCGTTGAGCAACTTCAAACAAATTTTCTAATACCCAAGAAGATATTGCCCCCCTAACTCCTTTAGGAGCCTTAAACTTTTGGCCATTCTTTAATAACCATATATTTTGACTATCAATAGTATGACAAACTTGTGGGCTATGAGTTGTAACTATAAACTGAATATTCTTAAAAGTTTTTTCAAGCCGTGGAATAATATTTTGCTGCCATGACGGATGCAGATGCAGGTCTATTTCATCAACCAAGATAATTCCGGTGCCTTCCAAAGGCTTTTCATTGTTAGGGTTTAATAATGTCAATCTACGAGCAATATCGGCAATTAATGCTAAAATGGTTTTCTCACCCTGTGATAATTGCAGAACGCTTAAAGACACATTATCTTTATCCACTATGAGATCAAGAGGTGCCCTTTGAAGTTTAAGATTATTGAATCCGGGCAGAAAAGAATAAATTGCATCTTCAACAGTGTGTAATGTTTTACTATTAATTGAATAATAGTTATTTAATTTACTTCTTAAAAATTTCAGGGAATTTTCATGATCTTCTAACAATTTTTTAGTAGTATCAGAATTCTTATTCTCTGCCAGGAGAGCCTTTAGTAATGGATTATCTAAGTCTTTTTCTTTAGCTCGAATCTCTGCTCTTAATGCTTTAATTTCAGCATTATCAGAGTTTTCAATTTCTATTAATTCTTTAAACCATCTAAAAAATAGTTTAAAATCAGCTTTTCCTGTAAGACTTTTATTATATGCTTTGAATTTGTCCCAGATTTGAGCTTCTTTGATTTCGTCAGAATTCTCAATATCTTTAGTAGAAACGTCATTCGCTCTTTCAACTGTATACATTGCAATTAAAGGAAAAGATGCATTTGGATTGATTGAATGGGCTGTTTTGAAAATATTCCCTAACTCATTAATTCCGCTATAGTTGCTTTTAGCACTATCCTCATAACCAGGTTCAGTCATAGCTATGATCATAGGAAAACGAACTCCCATAAAGTCGTAATTGATAGCTATCGATGCATAATTTTTACCTGTTTTTAGCTCATGCTTTTCGATACCATCGCCATTATGTGAGCGAGTAGATAGCCTTGAGGAGAGATGTGTCAGTCCCTTTTGGATTGCATCGAGAATCGTCGACTTTCCACAACCATTATTTCCTACTAAAATTGTAGAGCCTTTTTTCATGGAAAAATCCATAATCAGGGACTCAAATCCTTTATAGTTTTCCAAATGGATATCCGCAACCCTTAGTTGACCACCTTCGAGTTGCTTGGCTGATAATTCTTTATAATGGCTAGACATTTTTTCATCTGGATCAACTCCGTACTCATCTGAGCCAAATATTTTAAAAAGTTGGTAAGAGGAAGCAAAATCGCCGCTTTCCGATTTTTTTATTAATTTGATTATCCTACTCGGTAAGATCTGTTCCATTTACCCCTCCTTCTGAATATTTTTTGATAGACTTAATGGTTGATTTTCCATATTTTTTTTCAAGTCTTCCAATGAACAATGGCTCAATATTAAAAGAAAAACCAATCAAGCCTTTAAGATGGTTGATATCATCACCCGAAAGCTTGCCTTCTTTAAATTTAAACACTAAAGAAGATATATATCTTTTCCTTTCCCTTCCTATTGATAGCTTATTATCATTGGTTAAAGTCACTCCTGTAACGTGACGATTATGTGCTTTGGATGAATATACAATTTTGTTGTTATTAATAATAATTCTGGTGCCAAAAAAATGACTCAGTGTTGTTTTTACCTTTTGATGAGCCAACCCTAACACATCCCTCTCATTTGTCGAGAAAGTTAAGTCATCTGCATATCTTGAGTAGTTAATTTTATTTGATTCACAAAAAGAAGTTAACTCTTCATCGAAGCTTTTCATAACAACATTCGAAATAAAAGGTGAGCTAGGTGCTCCTACACTTAAAACCAAGGCACCATTTTTTCTCTTTGACCGATTCCAAAAACAAAATTGTCTTAATATGTTTTTATTGTCATCTGAAATATGTAAACCCTGTCTAGATAATGCCTTGAATAAAATTTCAGGTGTAATTCTATTGAAGAAATTAACTAAATCTAATTTCAATAAAAAAACTGAATTCTGATGTATTTTGGCGTTATCTAATATATTCCTCCCATCAACATAGGCTGTAGCTGCATCGTGAATATATACATATTCTTTCAGTATTTTTATTATATCACTTTGTATTGCTTTTACTCGTGGCGTAGGCTGAGCTATGATACGATAACCGATCGTGCGCTTGGGGATTTTGTATACTTTGTAATGCGTAGCTGGTCTTGATTTTAAAAGTATTTCAAAATCAGGGTAAGCTTTTTTAAGTGTCGTTTCGATATCGATGCTCATTACCAGCTTGTTCCGTTTACCAGTCATTAACTAGTACCAAAGAATGAACGAGGAGTTCTTACCTCCCTGTCCATCCCTTGGTCTAGGCTCTTTACTTGTAGCCGCGGAACAAACTTTTTGATCCGCAACCTACTGGATTGCGGCTCAAAAAGTTTGTTCCGCAACTGTAAATGTAATCAATAAATTAGAGTTCGGCGCAACGCCCAACTAGATTTGACCAAAAACATGGTAAATCCACAATACGCTAAAGAGCGTTTACATCATACGCTTTATTTCGCAAAATTTCAATTCATATAATTAAGTGGTAATGATGAGAAAATCCATAAAAAACAATTATTTGATGTTGTCATTTCATAATAACACGAAGTCAAACTGATACTAGTTTCACTTTGTAGTGCTAAGTTAAACATTTCTTGTTGCCACAATTTTGCCACACTTACAACGCTCATAAACGCACATTAGTGTTGAACAAAGCAAAACAATGAAACTGTAATTTAATGATTTTATGAAGAAAGATGGTGCCGATAATAGGAGTCGAACCTACGACCTTCGCATTACGAATGCGCTGCTCTACCAACTGAGCTATATCGGCTTTGGGAGTCGTCGTGGCGAGAGCCTGACGTGAACTACGGGGTGACAAACTAGTGAAATCAGCACCTCAAGTCAAGTGGTTGGCGTTCGTCTGCTGGTTTTATCGTCGCTCGATGAAAAATAAAGATTTTTTAATAATTAACCAAACTAATAACAAAACATTTTATAACTTTCAGGCTTAACACATTAGAATCGCGTTACACAAGGTCACCTATCAAACATCGCGAGATCGCAATCGTTTTCAGGTGCGTAAATCTACATATTAGAAATTATTGGGTACACCAAAGAAAACAATTAGCGAGAATATAAATAAAAAACCAACAATTATAAAAAATAAACATCCCGATTTATTCATCACATTAAGTTATTTTTTCAAAATTTACTTTATTTTTATGTTTACTATTTTAATTTCTTTAACTTTACTTAAATAATTACGCAATAAATATCAGGAGGTATTATCGTTTAAAAAAACCATGAGTCGCCCGGTATATCCAGGGTGAATGTTGTTAATTAAACAATAAAAACAACAAGATAAAAACCGACTACCTGATCATAGCAAATCAATTAAATTACATAACACTAAAATATTTAGGCATGGAGAGTATATGGTGCATAAAAAATTACTTCTCAGCGCAACAGCTTTACTATTCAGTTTTTATTTTCCCCACGTCGAGGCGCAAGAGGTAGAAAATGAACAGCAAGCAAACACGTTCATAAATCCCCCCGTACTGACAGAGTCGTCAGTAATGCCGTCAGGTACGCTTTACCAAAGAAAAATCAACGAATCAGCGCCAACTCATGTAGGCCGAGAGCGAACGTTAGATCTGAAAGTGCAATATACCGAGGGGCTCATTCGTAACCCAGCACAAGGCCATCCAGATAAAGTTCGCTTACGCAGTTATAGTGGCACCAATGTCGATCCCTACCACCCTTTCATAGCCCCAACCATTGAAGCCACGCCGGGTGATACCATCAGAATAAGGCTCGATAATCAACTTCCCGCTGAGCCTGAATGTGCCGCAAAATCGGAAGATATTAATGTCCCACACTGCTTTAACCGCACCAATCTACATGGCCACGGGCTTTGGATCAGCCCAACGGGAAATAGCGATAATGTTTTGTTATCGATTAATCCGGGTGTGAAGTTCGAGTATGAATATAATATCCCCAGCGATCATCCAGCCGGAACATTTTGGTACCACCCACACAACCATGGTTCAACAGCAATTCAGGTTGGCAGTGGTATGGCCGGTGCGCTTGTGATTCGGGGCGATCGCATGCCCACCGAGGCCTCAAACGGTGATATCGATACGTTGCTTAAGACTGCGGACGGCAAACCCTTCCCTGAACGCCTATTAGTCTTTGAACAAATTCCCTATGCCTGTCTCAAAGATGGCAAGCTGAAGAAAAAATCAGATGATTCGATTGACTGGTCATGCGCCCCTGGAGAAGTTGGTGAGGTCGTTTCTTACGAACAATTCAAACCAGGATCATGGGATGACTCAGGGCGTTTTACTACGGTCAACGGCCGGGTAAGGCCTGTTTTTGCCAATGCTAAAGCGGGTCAGATTGAACGCTGGCGCTTGGTTCATGCCGGGGTGCGTGAGACGATAAAAGTAGAGTTTCGCAAGCTCAATACCCGTGATTTTCGCTCTCGGGAGAAAACACTTGATACAGAAAATCAGGATCGATTTGTACGCGAAATCTGCACAGGTTCACCGGTTCCTTATGCTGTCATCGCAGCCGACGGGCTAACGATGCCTCAAGGGAAGGTACAAACAAATACCACCCTACAACCCGGCTATCGTAACGATCTACTGGTCAATTTCCCCGAAGACGGCCTCTATTGTATTGTCAACCCGCCAGTAAAAGCAGCAGATAACGCCTCACGCGAAGACAAAACACGATCGGTTTTAGGTTTTGTCAGAGTTAAAGGTGGGCAGTCGATAGCAGACCCCATCGCATCAACCACTCAGCAATTGATCACACAAGCACAAAAAACTTATCAGCCAGCCAAACTGGCTAAAGAAATCGTCAGTAGCTTGGAAGACGGGCTCAAACTAACCAAATTCATTCCCCACCCGCCTATTACAGATAAGGAAGTCAGCCATGTTCCGCCGCAGGAGTTGGTGTTTTACATTGATGTCACGAAAAAGCCCCCAACGTTTGAGGTGGGTAACTCATTTTCTGTGGTAAAAAATAGCGATGGCTCCTACAGTCCTAAGGGCGCTGCCCCCTATTCCCCGACCCAGATAGATCGCCCATTAGTGCTAGGAACCGCTCAGGAATGGCAATTACAATCCTATTTTGTCAGCCATCCTTTCCATATCCATGTGAATCCCTTCGAAATTATTCAGGTCCTCGATCCGGATGGTAATGACGTAAGCTTGCCTGGTGCAAAGGAAGCAGATGGCAGTATCTCGCAATATGCCGGTATGAAAGGCGTGTGGAAGGACACACTATGGATAAAAAGCAATATAGATGGAGCATTGGAATCCACTGATACGCCAAAGGGCACGTACAAAATTTCTATTCGTACACGCTATGAACGCTATATCGGCGAGTTTGTACTGCACTGTCATATCCTGGATCATGAAGATCAGGGCATGATGCAAAATGTAGCAATTGGGCTTCCAGATGGTACAGGAGGGATTGCACAAGGCCACCATTGATAAGCAACCTATCAATAAACTACTGCGAACAAGGGCTCGCGGCTTGTCTTCCTGACTTATCGCGAGCCCCTTTCGACTAAACCAGCTTCACGGCTGAAAAATCAACATTACGCACGAATCAAATCGTCGCCATAACCAATCCATTTATAGGTGGTCAACGCTTCCAAGCCCATCGGGCCACGCGCGTGCAGCTTCTGGGTACTGACCGCCACTTCCGCGCCCAAACCAAACTGGCCGCCGTCGGTGAAGCGTGTACTGGCGTTGACATACACCGCCGAGGAATCTACTTCACGCACGAAGCGTTCCGCGTTGCTCAGGGAGCGCGTCAGAATGGCATCGGAGTGCTGCGTACCATGCTCACGAATATGCGCAACCGCCGCATCCAGGTCGTCCACTAGCGTAACGTTCAGGTCGTTAGAGAGCCATTCGTCATTATAGTTGGCTTCTTCCACAGCAACGACACTTGCCGGGCCGCGAGTCAGGTGTGGCATCGCTGAAGGGCTGGCATGTAACGTGACGCCCGACGCTGCCATTTTCTTGCTCAGTTCTGGCAGGAAGCGGTCGGCAATGCTTCGATTGACCAACAGCGTTTCCAGGCTGTTACAGGCGCTAGGGCGTTGGACTTTGGCGCTTTCAATGACCGTCAGTGCCTTGTCGAAATCGATGCTGTCATCAGCATAAATGTGACACACGCCGATCCCACCGGTGATCACCGGAATTGTCGATTGTTCACGACACAGCTTATGCAAACCAGCACCACCGCGCGGAATCAGCATATCCACGTAGCGATCTAATTTCAGCAACTGATTGACTAATTCGCGATCCGGGCTTTCAATCGCCTGCACCGCAGCAGCAGGCAGACCGCACTGCGACAGCGCCTGCTGAATAACTTTTACTGTAGCCGCATTGGTGCGGTACGTCTCTTTGCCACCGCGTAGAATCACCGCGTTACCGGTTTTCAGGCACAGGGAAGCTACATCAATAGTGACGTTCGGGCGTGCTTCATAAATCACACCGACCACGCCCAACGGCACACGGCGACGCTCCAGCTTAAGCCCGTTATCCAGCATGTTACCGTCAATCACCTGCCCCACGGGATCGGTTAGGCGGCACACCTGACGCACATCGCTGGCAATCGCACTCAGCCTTTCCTGCGTTAAGAGCAGGCGATCCAGTAATGCCTCGCTCATGCCATTTTGGCGCGCATCGGCTAAATCCAGTGCGTTAGCCGCCAGAATCGTCGCGCTCTCGGCTTCCAGCAGATCCGCAATCGTCAGCAGCGCGCGATCTTTCTGCGCCGAGCTTAAGACCGCTAGCTGATAAGAGGCCGCTTTTGCCGCTTTACCCATTTGTTCAAGCATCGCGAACTCCTTAATTGATAATCATGTCGTCACGATGGATAGCCACCGGACCATATTCGTAGCCAAGAATATCGGCAATTTGTTGAGAGTGATGCCCGGCTATCATACGCAGCGCATCGCTGTTATAGCGCGTCACGGCATGTGCCACATCGCGGCCCGCCAGACTGCGCACGCGGATCACTTCGCCACGAGAGAAATTGCCTTCCACGGTACGAATGCCTTTAGGCAACAGTGAGCTGCCGCGTTCGAGGATCGCAGAGAGTGCGCCGTCATCAACGGTGATTTCTCCCGCAGGAGGCGCACCAAAAATCCAATGTTTACGGCTTTCCAGCGGTGCATCGAGTGCATGAAAACGCGTTCCAACGGAAATATCGGCAATCACATCACCGATCACGCCGGGCTTGCTGCCTGCGGCAATCACTACATCGATACCCGCGCGACAGGCCACATCGGCAGCCTGCAATTTGGTCGACATCCCACCCGTTCCGAGGCCAGACACGCTATCCCCTGCAATGCTGCGTAGTGCATCGTTAATACCGGTCACTTCACGGATCAGCTCAGCATCAGGATTATTACGCGGATCGGCGGTAAACAGCCCAGCCTGATCGGTCAGCAACAGCAGCTTATCCGCATCGGCCAAAATCGCCGCCAGCGCGGACAGATTGTCGTTGTCACCAACCTTGATCTCAGCGGTAGCAACCGCGTCGTTTTCATTAATCACTGGAACGATGTTGTTATCCAGCAGCGCCCGCATGGTATCGCGCGCATTGAGGAAACGTTCACGATCTTCCATATCCGCACGCGTCAGCAGCATTTGTCCGACGTGGATACCGTAGATGGAAAACAACTGTTCCCACAGTTGAATCAGGCGGCTTTGACCCACGGCGGCCAGCAGTTGTTTGGTCGCAATCGTGGCTGGGAGTTCGGGGTAACCTAAATGTTCGCGCCCGGCGGCAATCGCCCCCGACGTAACAATAACAATCCGATGCCCTGCCGCATGTTGCTGCGCACACTGGCGCACCAGTTCAACAATATGGGCACGGTTAAGACGGCGCGAACCGCCAGTTAGCACGCTGGTGCCCAGTTTCACAACCAAAGTCTGGCTGCCGCTCATAATTTTTCTGCCGTTAGATGTCAAAAAATAAGAATAAGGAAAACGTTGTAGCAGGACAGACGCGTTATGCCAACAGGCACAACGCGAAAACCCGCGAATAAATCGGGGATCGTCAAGGGAGCATCACGGTCGTGCGGTAAGCGTACAGGCGGGTTCCAGCGAGTGCAGCAGTTTTTCCAGTCGGACATGAAAAGCCTGTTTGGCATTTTCCACCTGTTCCATCACGGCTTTGTCTTTAATTTTTTCCTCACGCCAGTTGCCCTGCTTATCAAACAGGCCATAGTGATACTTATAGGCAAAAGCTTTACCCGTATCTTCCAGATTCAGCCACCAGCCCCAAAATTCACGATCTTCCGGTGCCGGTTTGATGTTGACGCAGACTGCCAGACAATCAAAGAAGAAGGCGGTATCCCCGCACTGCGCTTCACGTATATAAGGCCCCAACGCCGTAAAATTTTTCATCAGTCGGCTTTTGGCGTGTCCACTCGGTAACATCATCTGCGATCTCCTTTGGTTGAACTTACTTTTTAGCAGAGAATGGCAATTTATCAACCACCTGGCATGAAGTTACTGCCAGTATCTGACTTTGCAGCCTCTCCCTTAACGGGCCCCGATGCCGCGGGTTTACACGGTACGAAAAAGTGTGAAAGCCCCGCTTCAGCGTGTGGTGCAGGTAATGCCAACAGCGTTTGCAGTCGTTCAGCAAAATAAGCGAGAACCGGACGTTTACCGTCCAGCAAGCATCTCAGTTGTTCTTCGGTAAACGATGTCAGCCTGAGCAAAGCTTCAAAGATCTCTTTCCGCTCGTCCTGCACGCTGAGCGACAGCGGCGTTATTCCGTCGTCATTCCCTTGGCAGAGATCCGCACCATAGGCATGCAGTATCGCCAGCATACGGGCGGACACTGACTCAGGGCGAGGCGGGAAATCAATAGAGTGTCGGCTCATTATCGCAAACAGCGCGGGCGTCATTCCGCCTGCGGCACGTGCATTCGGGTTCGCACCATATTGCAGTAACACCTCAAGGCAATGCTGCGCGCCCTGTTTCGCCGCCAGCATCAGCGGCGTCATCGCGTGTTCGCCCCACATGATGTCTTTATCTATCCCGTGTTGCAGCAGTACTTCAAGCGTTGCTTTACGTCTTTCGGACGTCACGCCCACATTATAAATAATGCGATACGGCGGCGGAGAAAGGTGGCTAGCGGACTCCGCATTGAGGCTAACACCTTGTTGAATCAGCCAATTCAGCACCAGAGGACGACATCCAGCAGCGGCGGCATAGACCATATTCATCCCGTCTGGTGCCAAACTATGCAGGTTCATCCCACAGGCATGCAGATGCTGGAAGATATTCAACAGTGCACTTTCATGCGGACTTGATTGTGAATACAGGAGCAACGCCATACCCAGCGGGAGCGCTCCGTGTTCTTGCAGTACATGTTGCTGATTGAAATCAACGCCGTGTGCCATTAACAGATCGATCAGATCGGCATGATATTGTCCGGTGGCGATCATCGCCTCGCAGAGCGTATAAAGTGCAGGCCACGTCGTCGGCGTGTCGTCGCAATCCTCCCAAATCGTATAGCCGATATTAGGGGAAGCGCCTGATTCCAACAAATGTTGGAGGGTGGAAGAAAACACGCGATGAACGCGACTATCCGTCACCGCTACCTTTGCACGCAGCACGAGATATTGCGCCAGCACGGTGCCCTGACTGGCATAATGCTCATGCTCTGCGTAATACTCATCCTCCTCATAGTCAGGTTCGTTTTGATCAAAACGCAGCGGATAGCGGCGATCGAGGTCAGCAGTCCGTTCCGCAATACGCCGAATCAGTGCCGGAGGATACGACTTTTCCAGAGCGTCCAGCAGGACGCTGTGCGAAGGCACGTCGCAGCGCATATCCGGGAATGTTTTCAATAAGAACGCACAGAATGGTGCAGGCATGCCACAATGCAGCGCCATCTCCAGCCAGGTAATCGTGCTTTGATTTTTCGGAGCTTGATCAAACGACAGTATAAAACCCGACTCCCGCATCCCTTCCCGCTCGGCCTGTGCAACAATCAACTGAAAGACTTCCAGCGTCATCCATGATCCGGCATGCCGAAATACCGTTTCCAGTATCGACGTCCCCGTCAGGCGTACCCGACTATCCGCCTGAAACAGACGCATTAACAAGAAGCGATCCTGCTTTTCCAACAAAATATCGACCGGATGGTGTTTCTCAGCTTCAGGGTGAAACAGGACGGGCTGGTTGATATCCAGTCCATTTTCCAGCAACCGCTCCAGCATCGTAACGCGTTGAGCATGGGTATAGACCGCGCTTTCTGGTAGATCAAAAAAGCAGTTTAGCCAACCGCGCCTCTGATTATCATAAAAATCCAGTTGGGCACCGTGCTGTAAAAGCAATGCCGCAAGCTCAGGAGAATAAGACGTGATGGCAGCAAAGAGTGCACTTTCGCCTTCAGGCGTTTCGACACTCGCCCCTTTCGCCAGTAAATAACGGACAAGGTCGATCTCAGTGTCTCGATCCTGGCTCAACTGATACAGAACGGTTTGCCCATCGCTCAGCGCGTTGATGTCACCTTTCGCTGCCAGATAGCGATCGATAAGTTTCCGTTTCTTGCTTGTGGATTCATCAGAGAAGCAAATCGTATCTAAAGAATCCGTTTTGGAAGATGAACCAAACATACACTACGTCCTTATAGCGGCAACGGATGATGAGGAAATTGTGAGGATTCGCCCGAACTTAGCCGCGCAATCTGTCGGCGTAACTGATCGGAGAAGTAGCAGTAGCGGTTGCCCCGCGCCAGCCAGTCCAGCAGCCGATGTATGTCATCCAAACTAGGAGAAAGTATCTCCAATAGCGCTTTAAACATCGCTTCATGTTTATTGCGGATACAGCCGACCAGCAGATCGTTCCCCTCTTCGTCCACTCGTACAATCGTCACCCCATACTGATGAAGCAGGGTCACAATTCGCGCCGCTGCTGTATCGGCACGGTGTAGCGCACAGCGCAGTGGCGTCATGCCGTTGGCACTGCGGGCGAGCGGATTGGCTCCGCGCACCAGTAACACTTCTGCACACTTCGCTTCGCCATAGTAAGCCGCGCACATCAATGGCGTGAATTGTTCATCAATCGAGAACTCATCAATATTCGCGCCATTATCCAGCAGTACCGCAACGGTTTCAGCGCGTCGTTCCGGCGTCAGTTCTTCCGCGCTATAAAGGCTGATGGTTTTATGCAGAATGGGGGAATTGTCGAACCCACTCAGGATATGAATACCCGCACCACGGTCGATAAGCCATTGCATGATCCGCGGTCGAGAACCGATACCTGCGGCAGCAACCATATTGATCAGATAAGCATTCGTCTCCTGCAAATCCATACCATGCCCGTAGAGGTAGTTAATCACCTGAAGCAGCACATCTTCATGTGTCGAACTATAGCCCCGTTGGAGCAGCGTAATGCCAAGCGATTCACCCACCATGCTTTTTTTAAGGTTGAAATCCGCGCCGTGAGCGACGAATAAATCCAGCAAATCGGGACAAAAACGATTTTCCACAACCATATCGATGCATACAGAATTCAGCATTGACCAGTTGCGCATCTCATAATGGAGACCGCCATTCATTTTATCCACGTTTGGCGATGCGCCGTATTTTAACAGCAGAGCCACGCAGTCGTAGAAGTAGCGGTAATATTCCGGCTCCCGCAACGCGCGAACACACCGATGATAAACAAACTGCATCATGGTTGTGCTGCCGACATCTGGGTAGGCATCAGCCTCCCATCCCGGTTTCTTTTTATTACCAGCAGGAATGAACAGCGAATAAGGACGGTCGATATCCGCCGTTTTTTGCATAATCCGCTCCACCAGCGCGGGCGAATACAGATTAAGTAAAGCATCTAAAACAAAGCTATAGTTGTTCACATCACAGCGGATATCAGGACAGGTATCGAGCAAACATTCACAGAGCCGCTCGTCCGCGCCGTAAAAAATAGCCATTTCCAATAGCGATCCATCGGTACGGATTTTTTTGTCTTCGGAAAGTATCACGCCGGGCTCACGATAAGCCGATCCACCCGCCCGTTTCACGATCTGCTGAAAGAGCGGCAATGGAAGCCACTCGCTTTTATAGTTAAAGATACGTTCAAAAATACCGGTTTCAGCGAAATGAATCGGAATATCGAGCTGAAAAATGTGATCCAGCAGACTCACATCTTTTTCACTCACAATGACGTCAATCGGAAAGCTGATTTCCAGCGATGTCCAGAAAATGGTTTCACGATTGAGATCCAACCCGTAGCGTAACAACAGGTCCAGCATTTGCTTACGCTGTTCATCGGTGTAGATATAGCGTTCCTGAGGACAATACAGATAATTCAGCCACGAATTGCTGAAGAAATTGAGGTAATGCACATCAGCACCATGCTGAAGATAGAGCTCGGCAAGTTCCAGATGGAAAAACTCGATCGCATTATGCAATGAGCTAAATCCCCCGGTTGTTCAATAAAAGCCCCTTTATCCAGCAGGTAACGAACCAACTCCGTATCCGGCGCTTCCGTACTTACCGTTAGTAAACCGAGTACATTAGCACTATTGCGCTGTCTTTCATTAATACTGCCCCCCTGTGCCAGAAAGCGGTCAATTTGTCGCTTTTTCTTTTCCAGCGGTAATTCAGAACAACAGATGTCATGCAGACTTTGCCGCTGACGAGACCCTATTCCCCACATCATTGCATCCCTCAACGATCACCCAAACGAGTAAAAAGTTGGCAGGTTCTACGCCTGCCATTGATAAATCATGTTCAGCACACTTTATCCTGCAACCATCCGCTGATTTGCCGTAATGCACGATCGAAGTTCTGGTATACCGGCGAGAAATTAACTGGCAGCAATTTTCCTTGCGCGGATGAATTCACAATCAGGCTGGCTTCTTCTTTCGGGCATAGCAGATCGTTATCCCAGTAGCCTGCGAGCATCGGCGTCGGGCAGCGGCGTCCTAGCAGCCCCTGCGTTTTCAGCGAGTAGCGCCCCAGTTCAGTTTTCAGCGACGCATCCGTCGAGTACGGCATACCCAACCGGCTCGCCAGCACATCCATAAACATGTCCGGCACCTGCTGCTGGCGAGTCGGATCGCTTAACAGATGGTGCACCACCGGGCCGAGACAGGCCACGCCACGTAAGCGCTGTGATTCCAGATAAGCCAGCCGAACGGCAATATTGGCACCAAAGCGGAAGCCAAACGCACCGACGCGGCAGTGATCGACCCACGGGACATCCGGCAGCGCACGCAAGACCTGCTGATGCAGGAAACTGGAATCCTGAGTCAGTTTCCAGCGGGAAGAAAATCCAACGGAGGGAACATCAATCGTCAGCATCGCCATGCCCGCCGGCGCAAAATAGTCCTGAAACAAGCGGTGATAATCGCTTTGCAACGTTTCCAGGCTGCCGCACATGAGGACGGTCGGGAAAGGGGCTTTTCCTTGCGATGGCATATGCAAGAAGCCGGTCAGCGTACCACCGCCAGCAATCGGGAAAGTCAGTTCTCTGAGTTCATAAGGCAGGTATTTTGCCGCTTCTTCATAAGCGCGGTTTGCCAGCGTTTGTGCCTGTTCAGCCAGCTCATCGCCTTTAATATGCGGATAGGCTGCAATACTGTAGAGGTTCGCGGCATTCAGCCAGAACTGCCCGGTTTGTGCGTCACTCTCACTCTCGGTCGCACGCTGCTGCCAGTCTGCCCCCTGCTTCGCCCACTCATAAATCCAGTTACCGCCTCGGTAGCCGATCACCGTATCGAGCAGTTGCTCGTTGCTTCTGTCAGCTTTACTGGCAGCAATACGTGACAGCACATCTTCGATTTCCCACGGATCGACACCACGCCAAATCCACATCAGCCGGTTAATCATCCGATACCAACTGTGAGTCTTTTCTCCTTCCAGCGTAGAATGCAGTCCCTGCACGTCCTGACGATTCCGCGTGCGTCTGACCAGCGTCGAGGTTTCTGGATGTTTGAAAGAGGGTTTGAATAGCGTTTCAGACAGGTTAGCTTGTGCCACAGCAGCCTCCATTAATGTAAACCGCTGTTAGCGGACATCAGACGACTTATTCGTCACCTGCTAAAGTGTAACGAACTCAGGCCAGAGAAAACAAATACCAACGACGGAAACACACGATCAGATCAAGCTCTGCGCCAGAAATCACGAGAGATCAGAAACGATGGTAGCCAAAAATAACGGTTGTCAGAAACAACAATGCCCGGCTAAACCGGGCATTGATGGGAATCGATATTCGTCCTGGCGATTAACGGCCAGACAAAGGCGGAACAAACACCACGCCCATATCCCACGGCTGTTCAATCCAGGTGTCCTGCGGGATATCAATCACGTAGTCATCGACCAGCGGTTGGCCAGCAGGTTTGGCGAAAATGGTCACAAAATGCGCCTTCGGATACATATCACGAATCGCCTTTGCCGTACCGCCGGTATCAACCAGATCGTCAACCACGATAAATCCTTCGCCATCTCCCTCGGCACGCTTAATTACTTTCATTTCGCGTTGATTGTCATGGTCATAACTGGAGATGCAAACGGTATCAACGTGACGAATGCCAAGCTCACGCGCCAGCAGCGCGCCAGGAACCAGACCACCACGGCTGACGGCAATAATGCCTTTCCATTGATCGGCTGGCAGTAAACGCTGTGCCAGTTTGCGGGCATGAATTTGCAACATATCCCAGGTTACGACGTACTTTTCGCTCATAAAATATATCCCAGCCGAATAAAAACCGGCTTAAGTTGAGTCTGAGGGGGGAAAAAGGTTGCGCGAGATTATAGATAGCCAACAACATAAAAACCAGTTTTTCTCAACGTGAGAACCGAGTTTTTCCTGATAACCTGCGCCCTGCCAAGCCTACGGATGCATATTGCAGCGGGAAAAATAAGCAGGGACGACGGCAATTTCCCCTGCTTTGACGGAAAATGATATTCTGTTGCGACACGCCATGTTACGTGGCTAACCACGATTAACTTTTAACCTATAGCCCTGCCCGCCAGAACACGAGGGTTGGCCGCTAACAAGGAGACTGAAATAGTGTCTGAATTGTCTCAACTTTCCCCCCAACCTCTGTGGGATATTTTCGCTAAAATCTGCTCTATCCCGCACCCTTCTTATCATGAAGAAGCGCTGGCCGCGCACATTCTGGAATGGGCTAAAGAGAAAGGCATCTATGCCGAGCGCGATCAGGTTGGCAATATTCTGCTGCGCAAAGCAGCAACCGCGGGCATGGAAAATCGCAAACCTGTCGTGTTGCAGGCGCATCTGGACATGGTGCCGCAGAAAAACAACGACACCGTACACGATTTCACCACCGATCCGATCCAGCCTTACGTTGATGGCGAATGGCTGAAAGCGCGCGGCACCACGCTAGGCGCAGATAATGGCATCGGTATGGCCTCCGCGCTGGCGGTACTGGCCGCCCCAGCGGTCGAGCACGGCCCGCTGGAAGTACTGCTGACCATGACGGAAGAAGCCGGTATGGATGGTGCATTTGGCCTGCAACCTAACTGGCTTCAGGGCGAAATTCTGATCAATACCGATTCAGAAGAAGAAGGCGAGATCTACATGGGTTGCGCGGGTGGTATTGATTTCATTACCCGCCAGCCGCTGGTGCGCGAAGTGCTGCCGGCTGGCTACCAAACGCTGAAACTGACGATTAAAGGGCTGAAAGGCGGCCACTCCGGCTGCGACATCCATCTGGGACTGGGCAACGCCAACAAGCTGCTGGCACGTTTCCTGTTCGAGCAGGCGAAGGCGCTGGATATCCGTATTCTCGATCTGAACGGTGGCACACTGCGTAACGCGATTCCGCGCGAAGCCTTCGCCACGCTCTCACTGCCTGTCGCTAACGTCGAGCAGTTGAAAGCACGGAGCCAAGACTATCTGACCGTGTTGAAGAATGAGCTATCCGCTGTTGAGAAAAACCTGACGGTGCTGGTGGAAGCCAGCGACAGCAATCAACACCCGCTGACGCAGGATAGCTGTGACCGTCTACTGGCGCTGCTCAACGCGACGCCGAATGGCGTGATCCGCATGAGCGACGATGTCAAAGGCGTAGTGGAAACCTCACTGAACCTTGGCGTTGTTACGATGGAAGACGACCATGCAGAAATTATCTGCCTGATTCGTTCACTGATCGACAGCGGTAAAGATGCCGTAGTCGGTACGCTGACAGCGCTGGGCGAATTGGCTGGCGCAAAAACGTCACCAAAAGGCGGCTATCCAGGCTGGCAGCCAGATGCGCATTCACCGGTCATGGCGCTGGTGCGCGAAACGTATCAGAAGCTGTTCAACAAGACGCCGAACATCATGGTGATCCACGCAGGGCTGGAATGCGGTCTGTTCAAGAAACCGTATCCAGACATGGATATGGTCTCCATCGGGCCAACCATCACCGGACCGCACTCGCCGGACGAACAAGTTCACATCGGCAGCGTGGATCTGTACTGGAAATTGCTGACAGAATTGCTGAAAGCGATTCCGCCACGCGCCTAATCGTATTGCTATAAAAACCGAGGCGACGGATATCCGTCGCCTTTTTATTCCCAGCTAGCCCCGACTATCCCCAATCAAACACTAGTTGCCGTTCAATTTGTGGATCAAGCAGCGTCACATGTAGCCCTACCAGACGAACACCTCGGGATTTACGCCGCTCCTGCCAGGTTTGTTGCGCCAGCCTCAACAGATCCTGTTTATTCAACATCGGCCACACATGTTCCTGTGTCGTTTGCTGAAAATCATCAAACTTGAGTTTGACGCCCTGACGCGCAATATGCAGATCGGGTTTAACGCGTTTCAAACGAACTTCCAGCTCCAGATAAAGCTGTTCAATCAGGTTTTCACACTGATCCCAGTCGTGGATATCCTGCGCCAGCGTCTTCTCCACCCCGACCGACTTCCTCAGCCGATCGGGTGAAATCCGCCGATCGTCGATCCCCTGACATCGCTCCCACAGCACGCGACCAAACTTGCCGAATTCTTTGAGCAGATCCGCCAGCGCATACCCTCGAACATCGGCACAGGTATGCAAACCACGCTCCTCTAGGCGTTTCGCCGTCACTTTCCCGACGCCGGGGATCTTCTCCAGCGGCAGCACGAGCAGGAAATCGTCCACCTGATCCGGTGTAATCACATATTGTCCATTCGGCTTATTTAACTCAGACGCGACCTTCGCCAGAAACTTAATCGGCGCAATCCCTGCCGAGGCCGTCAAATTCAGTTCATTCGCAATCGTTCGGCGGATTTCTTCGGCAATCCGCGTCGCTGAACCGTTGCAGTGCGGGCTGTCAGTGACATCCAGATAGGCTTCATCCAGAGAAAGTGGTTCGATCAGCGGGGTGTAGCGGGCGAAGATTTCGCGGATTTGGCGCGAGGTGGACTTATACACCTCCATGCGCCCCGGTAACAATGTGAGGTGCGGACACAGGCGCAGGGCGGTTGCCGTCGCCATCGCGCTACGGACGCCGTAGCGTCGGGCAGGATAGTTAGCGGTACTAATAACGCCACGTCGATCGGCGCTTCCACCAATCGCCAGAGGAATATCGCGCAGGCGCGGGTTATCACGCATCTCAATTGCTGCGTAGAAGCAGTCCATATCAACATGAATGATTTTGCGCATACTGGCCCTCTGACAATACTGTATGAATATACAGATCAAAGTCAGTGTAGACAAGTTGCGCGATACTTGCCGCGTTTACTGCATGATGAGCATCACCAGCTTAACTTCCCCATGCCCGGCAGGATGAAAAGTCTGTTGATGGTAGGCTACATCACCAAGTAGAGGATGATGGAAACGTCGCTCGCCGCCTTCACGGGCGGTAACGGCCTGCTGCAACCACCAGAGGTTGAACTCGCGACTTTCTTCACACAGCGCCATCACGATTTGCCGAACGGACTCGGTAGGCGCGTAATGACTGGATTCCGCTCGAAACTCAGCCACCACCCGCTTGGCTCGTTCCGGCCAGTCCACCACCAGCGATCGTGCCAGTGGATTAAGAAACATGAAGCGCAGCAGATTCGGCTCTGGATCGCTTTCCAGCCATCCAGTAAATAGCTGCTCCGACGGCGCATTCCACGCCAGCATATTCCAGCAACCATCCAGAAGATATGCAGGGCAAGCGATGTGGTGCAGGCTGGCGGCAACCTGTTCATCCAGCGACGTGGCTCTATTCTGCTTCTGAGGATCATTCACACCCGCAAGGCTAAAAAGGTAGTCACGCTCGGCGGGCTCCAGTTTTAACGCCTGCGATAAACGAGTCAACGCGGATGCCGAAGCAGACACATCGCGCCCCTGTTCAATCCAGGTATACCAGGTGGTGCTGATTCGAGCGATTTGCGCCAATTCTTCGCGACGTAATCCACTGGTGCGCCGCCGCCCAGAGGCAGGCAGACCGACCATTTCCGGCGTGGTACGCTCACGCAGCGCCCGTAAGAAAGCCCCCAGCGCTTTTGGACCACTCAGTGAATTGGCAGACATAAACGTATTTGCAGACATCAGTCAGGCGTCCTTTTCATCCCGTTCGTATAGGCAGCTTACGGTGACAACAGCATCAATAAAAACCGAGTTAAATAAACAGGGAGTATTTTATACCCGTATAAATGCTCATATTGTACCCGTATTTTTCTCTCATTATAGTGTTCTCAGACCAAGGTCTTCTTTATTGGCAGGCGCGCCGCCGTTTAACCATGCAGAGAAAGTGAGAGCAATAATGAAAGAGCAACAGAATCATAATCATCGCGTAGAACACCAGTTCGGCTCACAGGCGCAGAACTACCTGACCAGCGCGGTGCATGCGCAGGGCAAGGATTTAACTCAACTGGCCGCCTTATTAGCCCCTTTCTCACAGGCACGCGTGATTGATGTCGGCTGTGGTGCTGGGCATGCCAGCTTCGTCGCCGCACAGACCGTCGCAGAGGTTGTCGCCTATGATCTGTCCTCCCAAATGCTGGACGTGGTGAGTCAGGCCGCAGAGCAAAAAGGGCTGAATAATATCCGCGTCCAACAAGGTGTAGCCGAATCTTTACCGTTCGATAATGGCAGTGCAGACATCATCATCAGCCGTTATTCCGCACACCACTGGCATGATGTCGGGCAGGCATTACATGAAATGCGGCGCGTCCTGAAACCGGGTGGGCGCGTGATCATGATGGATGTCGTATCGCCCGGCCATCCGTTATTGGACATTTATTTGCAGACGGTTGAGAAACTGCGCGACACCTCGCACGTGCGTAATTATGCGCCGGGCGAATGGCTGAGCCTGTTTACAGAAGCAGGGTTTATCGTGCGTAACGTCACCAGCGACAGGTTGACGCTGGAATTCAGCAGTTGGATTGCACGTATGCGCACGCCAGAACATTTCGCTATCGCCATCCGTGAACTGCAAAAAACGCTGGCGGACGAGGTGGTGCAGCATTTTGAGGTACAGGCCGACGGTTCCTTTACCACCGACATTATGATGATCGAAGTCACCCGCGCCTGACGCCTTCTCCTCAGCAATGAGGAGACCTCAAACTGAGCGGCCCGCATCCTTTCGGGCCGTTTTTTGTAAATGTTATTTCCTAGCGCTTTTCAACGCTTGATTAATATGAAACCAATGATAATGTGATTTCGTTTTCGTCGTTATCTATTCAGCGACGAAATACAGAACGATAACGGTCGCCCAACATTTACGCGATAACACCAGTAGTGCAGCGGGATACCGCATATAGCACAGCAATTTTATTATCAGGAACCATAATGCAAAAAATCGCGCTGTCGTTTGCGATGTTGTTTTTTTTGCCTTCTCTTGTTGTTACCAGCGCCGCCAGCGAGACTTCGCCGCCGTTAGCGCCGATAGCAAAAGAATTAAAACAGCAATTATTAGGCTCTCCGATCTATATTCAGATCTTTAAAGAAGAGCGAATATTCGAACTTTATGCAAAAGTCGGCAACGAATATCGTTTATTGGAACAATATCCCATTTGTAAATATTCGGGCGGATTAGGGCCAAAACGCGTTGAAGGCGATTTAAAAAGCCCAGAGGGTTTCTATCAGGTCGACTTACGCCAGCTCAAGCCTGACAGCCACTATTACCGCGCGATCAATATCGGTTTCCCTAACGACTATGATAAATCACAGGGATATTCTGGCCGCTATTTAATGATCCACGGCGAATGCGTGTCGGTTGGCTGCTATGCCATGACCAACACCTATATGGATGAGATTTATCGCTATGCCGAAGCGGCGCTACGCAACGGGCAGGCGAAAATTGATATCGCCATCTATCCGTTCCGCATGACGGAACAGAACATGCAGCGCCACCGCAATTCCACCTACGCCAGCTTCTGGAAACAGCTTCAGCCGGGGTACGCTTACTTTAATCAGCACAATCAGCCACCGGCCATCACGGTTTTTAACGGACAATATGTCGTTAACCCACCGCTGATGACCAGCCAGCCGACCTTAAAGTATGCGCTCGCCGAAACAAAATAGAACGAATTCACCTGGCATGATCTGATGCCAGGTTTCGTTACCCGTTAGCGGCTGCGTCGCCAGCACGGTGACGACATCATTGGGTGTCGTCTGCTGCTGAAAATCAATCTCCACATCCTGATCCAACAGCGTTGCTTTACCAAATGGCGCGCGGCGGGTTATCCAGTAGAGTTTGGTTGAGCAGTACCCCATCACAAAGCGCCCGTCCGACAGCAGCATGTTAAACACGCCTTTCTCCCGCAAAACATCCGCCTGTTTGGCGATATAGCGGAATACCGCAGGCCAGTTGCCCGGCGTGCGCGGATAGCGCTCGGACAGTTGGGACAGCAGCCAGCAGAAAGCAAATTCGCTGTCCGTTTGGCCGACAGGGCGAAACATCCCCGTCTTCAGGGTGCTATAACCTTTCAGTTGCCCGTTGTGGGCATACGTCCAGTTTCGCCCCCAGAGCTCACGGGTGAAGGGGTGGGTATTTTCCAGCGCAACCGCGCCACGATTCGCCTGCCGGATGTGTGAAATTACCGCGCACGATTTTATCGGGTAATCCTGCACCAGCCGAGCAATCGGTGAGTTATAGCTTGGCAGCGGATCTTTGAACGTGCGACAACCGTTCCCTTCATAAAAGGTAATCCCCCAGCCATCCCGGTGCGGCCCGGTGTTCCCACCGCGTTGTATCAGCCCGGTAAAGCTAAAGCAGATATCCGTCGGTACATTCGCGCTCATCCCCAGCAGTTCACACATCTGACTTCCTACCCTTCCCTTCTCGTCATATTTCAAGTTGCATGTGCGTTGGCTACGCTCACTCACCCGAATCACTTACCTGAGTAAGCTCATCGGGATTCCTTCCCTTGCCGCCTTCCTGAAACTCGAACTATTTAGAGTTTATTATTAACGTGGCTTACTGATCTGCCATCTCTTTTTCAATCAATTGAATCAGGATGTGAATGGCTTTGATATGGATTTCCTGAATGCGGTCAGCATAGCCGAAGTGCGGAACACGGATTTCCACATCGGCCGATCCTGCCATTTTACCGCCGTCTTTCCCCGTTAGCGTAATGACCTTCATGCCTTTCGCTTTTGCCGCCGCAATCGCTTTAATAATATTGCCAGAATTACCGGAAGTGGAAATCCCCAGCAGCACATCGCCTTCACGTCCCAGTGATTCGACGTAACGGGAGAAGACAAAATCGTAGCCAAAATCATTGCTGACACAAGACAGGTGGCTTGGATCGGAAATCGCAATGGCAGGGTAGCCTGGACGATTTTCACGGTAGCGACCCGTCAATTCTTCAGCAAAGTGCATCGCATCACAGTGCGAGCCACCGTTACCGCAGGAGATCACTTTCCCACCCGCTTTAAACGCGTTAGCCAACAGTACCGCAGCGTTTTGAATCGACTGAATATTCGCATCATCGCTCAAGAAATTATTCAATGTTTCTGCCGCTTCTTTCAGCTCACTACGGATTAAATCCTGATACATGGAACCCTCTCATTTTGTCTGGTGACAGCACTCTATTCTGTGTTGCAGTGTAGCGGATCGTACCAACAGCGAGAAGCGTGTAATCACGGGATCGAGAGGATCGCTGATGCCTGTCAGAAAACTCACAACGGCCGCTTGGTTTGTGAAGTAAGTTGTAATTATGATGTAAACGAATTGATAAAAATAAGCAGATAAACTACAACAAACATAAGCAACAGGTCAGACCTCTTACAACATTGTCTTATTACGCCTTATTTCACTGATGAACATAGTTCCCGCTTTCCACTGTCGTCAACACGCGCTGGCGGGGTAAAAATCTCAATTCAATCACTATGCTGGAGACACGTTATGGTTGCTGTCAGTATCCTCCTCCTACTGATTATCATCGGGGCGATGTTTTACCATCGGCTCAGCCTGCTATTCGGCAGCGCTATCCTGCTGGCCTACTTTGCAGCGATGTCCGCCATGTTACTGTGGCCTGTCTGGCTGATGATCCCGCTCGTGATTCTGCTGATTCCGATCACGGTTCCTGCCCTGCGCCAAAAGCTGGTTTCCGCTTCTGCGCTGCGCATGTTCCAGAAGGTCATGCCGCCGATGTCGAACACAGAAAAAGAAGCAATCGACGCCGGAACAACCTGGTGGGAAGGCGATTTGTTTCGCGGCGCGCCGGACTGGAAAAAGTTGCATCACTACCCGCGTCCACAGTTGACCGCCGAAGAGCAGGCGTTTATCGACGGGCCAGTTGAAGAAGCCTGCCGAATGGCCAACGACTTTGAAATCACCCACGAACGCGCCGATATCCCGCCAGAGTTGTGGGAATATTTAAAAGAACACCGCTTCTTCGCCATGATCATCAAGAAGCAGTACGGCGGGCTGGAATTCTCCGCCTATGCACAGGCACAGGTGCTGCAAAAACTGGCGGGTGTCTCCAGCATTGTGGCGATCACCGTCGGCGTTCCTAACTCGCTTGGCCCCGGCGAGCTGCTGCAACACTACGGGACGGAGGCACAAAAAGATCACTACCTGCCACGTCTGGCACGCGGCCAGGAAGTTCCCTGCTTTGCACTGACCAGCCCGGAAGCAGGGTCTGATGCAGGCTCAATTCCCGATACCGGCATTGTCTGCTACGGCAACTGGCACGGGGAACAGGTCGTGGGCATGCGCCTGACCTGGAATAAACGCTATATCACACTCGCGCCAGTCGCCACCGTGCTCGGGCTAGCTTTTAAGCTGTACGATCCCGATCATCTGTTAGGTGATAAGGACGACGTAGGGATTACCTGTGCGTTAATTCCGACGGATACCGATGGCGTTAAAATCGGCCGCCGTCATTTCCCACTGAACGTTCCGTTCCAGAACGGACCGACGCAGGGTGAGAACATCTTTGTTCCGCTGGATTACATCATCGGTGGGGCGAAGATGGCCGGTCAGGGCTGGCGTATGCTGATGGAGTGCCTGTCGGTCGGGCGCGGCATTACGCTGCCGTCCAACTCCACCGGCGGCCTGAAGTCGATTGCCCTCGGTATCGGTGCTTACGCCCACATCCGCCGTCAGTTCAAAATCTCTATCGGCAAGATGGAAGGTATCGAAGAGCCGCTGGCACGCATCGCGGGCAATGCTTACGTGATGGATGCCGCCGCGACGTTGATTACCAGCGGCATTATGCTGGGGGAAAAACCGGCGGTGCTTTCCGCTATCGTCAAATATCACTGTACCCACCGTGGTCAGCGCAGCGTGCTGGATGCGATGGATATCGCTGGCGGTAAAGGTATCTGTCTCGGCCCATCTAACTTTCTGGCACGCAGCTATCAGGGCGCACCGATTGCCATCACCGTGGAAGGGGCCAATATTCTGACGCGTAGCATGATTATCTTCGGGCAAGGCGCAATCCGCTGTCATCCTTATGTGCTGGAAGAGATGGCAGCCGCGCAGGCCAACGATGTGTCACGCTTTGACCGTGCGCTGGTTGGGCACATTGGTCACGTCGGCAGTAACAAGGTCCGCAGCTTCTGGCTTGGCCTGACCAACGGCCTTCTAAGCCGTGCGCCAGTAAACGACAAAACGCGTCGCTACTATCAACAGCTCAACCGACTCAGCGCCAATATGGCACTGCTGGCGGATGTGTCGATGGCGGTACTGGGCGGTAGCCTGAAACGTCGCGAGCGCATCTCGGCCCGTCTGGGGGATATTCTCAGCCAGCTCTATTTAGCTTCTGCGACGCTAAAACGCTATGAGGATGAAGGTCGTCAGAAAGCGGACCTTCCGCTGGTGCACTGGGGCGTGCAGGACAGTCTACATCAGGCAGAACAGGCGCTGGACGATCTGCTGCGTAACTTCCCGAATCGTGTCGTCGCAGGGTTATTGTCCTTCATTATCTTCCCGCTGGGGCGGCGTTGCGCTGCACCGTCTGACCAACTCGACCATGAAGTCGCCAAGATTTTGCAAACACCATCGGAAACGCGCAGCCGTCTGGGCCGCGGCCAATATCTGGTTGCCAGCGAACACAACCCCGTCGGGCTGATGGAAGAAGCGTTGCTGGATATCATCGCCGCCGAGCCAATTTACCAACGTCTGTCAAAAGCCAGCGATAAACCGCTGTCATTCATGCGATTGGATCAGTTGGCAGAACAGGCGCTAGTGGAGGGTCAGATTACCGCAGAAGAAGCGAATATTCTGACCAAAGCCGAAGCCAGCCGCTTACGTTCAATCAACGTGGATGACTTTGCGTTCGACGCACTGGCCGCCAACAAGCCCGCGCCCGTACCGCAACCTGAAAGAAAAACCGAAGTGGCATAACAGCCTTATTTGCGAAATAGGAACGGTGATAATGGAATAGAAGAGTAAAGCGTCCGCGTCATAGATGGCGCGGCTCGAGCTTACAGGGAGGTACTCGCAGCGTCTTTACGATCTATCCATTATCACCGCTCAACAAGCTTTGTCAGTAAACCCAGCTCGGTTATACCGGCCTGTTCTTTCCTTTAAAGGCACATCAGTTGTAAAATCCACATCATCTTTCCTTCTGAATGAAACCCGACACATGGCTTACATCCCCAAGAACTACGCCAGACTTGAAAGCGGCTACCGCGAAAAAGCGCTCAAACTTTTCCCGTGGGTATGCGGTCGTTGTTCACGCGAATTCGTCTATTCCAACCTGCGTGAATTAACCGTTCACCACGTCGATCACGATCACAGCAATAACCCGGAAGACGGTAGTAACTGGGAAATGCTGTGTCTCTACTGCCACGACCATGAGCATTCGAAATATACCGATGCAGATATGTACGGTTCGACCGTCGTTGCCGGTGAAGATGCGCAGAAGGATGTTGGCGTTGCCACGCATAACCCTTTCGCGGATTTACAGGCCATGATGAATAAAGGGAAGAAATAGAGGTAATAAATTATCGGATTGCCGCTCCCATCCGGTTCGTTGACGGGAGCGGATCTTGAAATTGTGCAACTGATATTGTGTGGTCAATATTGCGTGGCTAATTAAGCACCGCTCTGCCGTACTCGCGCCAGTAGCGCATCTACATCAGCAATATGCGGAGCGGCCAGCACCAACGTCCTGCCCAGCGAAAGAGCATGACGCTGACACGCCAGACGCGCTTCCGTCTCCTGAATGCTGTCCAGATCGGCGACGTGTGCCAACCCTATCGTGCGGCGAATCAATTCAGTTCCACAGTAACCGATAGCATCCAGCCAAACCTGCTGCAAAAACAGCGCGGCATAGCCCGATTCCGCCAGTGCCGGATCGCGACCATCATCTTCGCTTAATGCCAAGAAACGGGTGGAAAAGGTCTGCCACAGCGTGCGGATATCTTCCAGACGCCGTTCACGCCCTGCCGCCGCCTCACGCGGAGCCAGCAGCCCCGGCAGGCCACAATAATTCAGCAGCAGGTTGCCGACAGCGGTGCCGACGTCAAACCCCATCGGTCCGTAGAAACCGAACTCAGCATCAATCGCCTTCAGGCGTCCTTCCGCCACAAAGATCGACCCGCTGTGGATGTCACCATGCAGTAGCGCCTCAGCTTTGCTCAGGAAACGGTGCTTCAACCCAGCGACCGCCAGCTTCAGCGCCCGATCGTCACGCAATGCCTGCACATCCGGCGTCAGCGCTGCGTCAAACTGGTTTCTTTCGTGATCGATATAGGGGTCGGTAAAAAACAGATCTTCGGTAATCTGGCACAGTTCAGGGTTGGTAAACTGACTTACTGCCGCTTTCTTCTCATGCGGGTGCTGATAGAAATCAGACGTATGGAATAACGTTTGTGCCAGATATTCCCCTAACTGCGCTGCCGCCTGAGGATAATCCGCACCGTTCACCAACTCGCCGCGCCAGATACGATGATCGGAGAGATCTTCCTGCACCATCACCGCCAACTCAGGATCGTGATGTAACACGGTTACGGTGTGTTGCGGACAAAAGCGTGCGTGCGTCAGCAGCGTTTCTGCTTCAATACGAGCGCGGTCGAGCGTCAGCGGCCAGGATTCCCCGACGCAGCGCACATAGGGCAGCGCCTGTTTGACAATCACCCGGCTGATACCCGTTTCATCTTTAATTTTAAACACCAGATTCAGATTGCCATCACCGATCTCTTCTGCGGCGACCAGCGTTTGCGGCTGACTGACACCACCGTACTGGCGGGCATATTCCACAGCGTCATCCGCCGTAAAAGTGCGGTAAAGTGACATTCCAACTCCTCGCTATTCTTAAATTCAAGATACGGACATAAAAACGTTCGGACGTCTATACATCTATCAGGCATCTTGGCAGAATACGAATATCGATGCAACATGGATTTAACGACCTATGCAGACACTTAACACAACCAGCCTGAAAATCGTTGATAACCAACTGTGGATCCTCGACCAGCAGGCACTGCCGCAAGAGAAACGCTGGTGTCCTTGCCCAGATGTCACGTCACTGGTTAAACATATCCAGACGCTACGAGTACGCGGCGCGCCGCTGATTGGCCTGTCTGCCAGTCTGCTGCTCGCGCTGCTGGCGGAGGAAGGCTTATCGCAGACTGAACTGGCGCAGGCGCTGGAGACGCTACGTGCATCGCGTCCCACCGCCGTCAACCTGATGAACAATCTGGATCGCATGAAGCTAGCGCTGGCACAGCCACAGTTTGTTGCTGCGCTGGTGCAGGAAGCGCTTCGCTTGGTAGAAGAAGATCGCGCACTGTGCGAAAGCATCGCCGATCGTGGTGCTGCACTGGTGAAACCAAATAGCCGCTTGCTAACCCACTGCAACACCGGCGGGCTGGCAACCGCAGGCATCGGCACGGCTATCGGCGTACTGCTGCGTGCGCACCAACAGGGGAAGGTTGCGCAGGTGTGGGTCGATGAAACCCGCCCGCTCTTGCAGGGTGGACGCCTCACGGCTTGGGAGCTAGGCGAGCTGGGCATTCCCTATAGGCTAATCTGTGATTCGATGGCCGCCAGCCTGATGGCGCAGGGTCAGGTCGATGCAATTTGGGTCGGCGCAGACCGCATTGCCGCCAACGGCGATGTCGCCAATAAGATTGGCACCTACAGTCTCGCGGTGCTCGCGCACTATCACCAAATTCCGTTTTACGTCGCGGCACCGCACACCACGCACGATCCTGTGTGTCAGGACGGCCGAGCCATTCCTATTGAACAACGCGCCGCCGCCGAAGTCACCGGCGTTTCCGGCAGCTTCGGCCACTGTCAGTGGGCACCGCAGAACGCTGCCATCTACAACCCAGCGTTCGACGTCACCCCCGCCGCCTTAATCAGCGGCTGGGTACTCGACACTGGCGTAATCACGCCACAGGACGTCAAAGAAGGGATATTTCAGGCGGCGTTGAAATGACGACAAACCCAAGTGTTTCAAAGAACATCAGGATACGCCGCACGGATGCGGCGAAATCCTCATCCAATGTTTACCGTCCCTCCGCCAATCACCACACCGCCGCAACTCACCCCATCTCCGGTTCGCGCAACGGGTTTGCCATCAACGAACACACTGGATGAGCCACCGATGATGTTCCGGCTATGGCCATGAGGAGCCAGAGGATCGCCCTGTCGGGCCAATGGCAGACCATCAACTTTAACCGTTGATGAACCAGCAGAGACCGGTGTCGGTGGATGGCTACCGTGCCCAGTGTCACTATCGCCTAATTTAACTGCGTTACCCATTATCAGTCCTTTTTTAATCCATCCATTACACTATACCCGTCATATTTCAAGCTGCATGTGCGTTGGCTACGTTACTCGAATTATTTAGGCTATATCGAAGTAAGAAAATTAGTTACTCGACATTAATCCCACGTTATCTCACCAGCGTCACCTTACCCTCTATTATTGAGAAATAAGGCCTGTAAGCAAAAACAATCCTCCCTTCCTCATTTATAAATCTTAATGGCGAGTTTTGGAAAAAACCCACACCTAAACGAAATAACCGCCCATCACGATACTTAATTATTTTATATTTACTCCAATCAATTGGAAGAGGAGTAAGTTTTTTATCGATGACGTGCTGCGGAAAATCGGTAGAAATAAACATCATCCCCGTATTAGATCCTTCCGCAAAGGCCATTTCCTGATTCGAGATCTGTGTGATTTTTTTCAGACCTTCAATATCACGATCTTTCATCATCATCCAGATATCGGTATAAGCCACTTTGATTTTTTGCAGGTCATCTTCTGTCACCGGGGTGGCATTGACCCACGACCAGCGTGGTAAGCCAACGGCCCTCAGACTACCTCTGACTTTATAGAAGCCATAGTCTTTTTCATTTTTGGTATAACCTTCAAACACTGTCGAACTATTGGCTGTCGTGGCAGAGTTACTCGCTGTAATTGCACCTTTTTCATTCACAGTTAATTTAAAGTTGGCGATTTCGGTACTGGTTGTCTCCGTATCCTTGGTGACAATCACCTGGCAGGATGAGTCTGGATACAGCGTTTTGGGATTTTTATGATCCAGTGGCCCCATCAGCAGTTCAATATCATTGTTTCCATTTTCTAAAAACGCCGTCAAATTAAATCCCGCTGATATGGTTCCAGAATCCATTTCTGTATTATCAATCGCAGGCAGATCGTTGGCCCGTAAAATACAGGTACTTTTATAGGTTTTAAAAGAAAACAGATATTTCTCTTTTATCCCTTCCTCAGCCTTGGCCGGAAAAACTAACACTAACAGCGAAAAAACCATCATTGTCAATAAGAATAAAATTGGGTTATAAGACACTCTACTAACACTCACGATGAGTCTCCTTGTTAATTAATTCATTAATAAATAATAAAAATAAGCTTGTATTTCCATTTCATCTAATAGCATTACCATTCGTTCATGAGATATATTAAGACGTTGGAGTAAATATTTTTCACTCCAACATGATCAACCTAAACTATCTAACCAGTGTCACCTTTCCATCTATTATCGAAAAGTAAGGATTGTAACCAAAAACAAACTTCCCATCAGGGTTTTTAAATCTCAATGGAGAATGTTGGTAATACCCCACACCTAATCGGAAAAGTCGTCCACCACGATATGGTATTAATTTATACTTGTCCCACTCAATCGGGATTGGGGTGAATTGTTTATCGATGACGTGCTGCGGAAAATCGGTAGAAATAAACATCACCCCCGTATTAGATCCTTCCGCGAAGGCCATTTCCTGATTCGAGATCTGTGTGATTTTTTTCAGGCCTTCAATATCACGATCTTTCATCATCATCCAGATATCGGTATAGGCCACCTTGATCTTTTGCAGATCATTTTCTGTAACCGGAGTCGCATTGACCCACGACCAGCGTGGTAAACCGGCAGCCTTCAGACTGCCTCTGACTTTATAAAAGCCATAGTCTTTTTCATTTTTGGTATAACCTTCAAACACAGTCGAACTATTGGCTGTCGTGGCAGAGTCACTCGCTGTAATCTCACCTTTTTCATTCACGCTTAATTTAAAGTTGGCGATTTCGGTACTGGTTGTCTCCGTATCTTTTGTGACTATCACCTGACAAGACGAATCAGGAAACAGCGTTTTGGGATCTTCATAATCCTGCGGCCCCATCAGCAGTTCGATATCATTGTTTCCATTTTCTAAAAATGCCGTCAGGTTGAACCCTGCGGACAGGTTTCCTTCCCTGGCTCGTCCGGTATCTACTGCTGGAAAATCGTTTACTCTTAAAAGGCAAGAGCTCTTGTATGACTTAAAAGAAAACATATATTTCTCTTTTATCCCTTCCTCAGCCCTGGCAGGAAAAACTAACACTAACAGCAAAAACGCTGCCATCTTCAATAAGAATAGAGGTGAATTATAAGACGCTCTACTAAAAATCACGGTAATCCTCCTTGTTAATCAATCCATTAACACATAATGAAAATGTGTTTATTTTTATTATTTCGTCTAATAGCCCCCATTATTTTATGAGGTGTATTAACACGTTGGAGTAAATATTTTTACTCCAACATGACTAACCTATATTATCTAACCAGCGTCACCTTACCCTCTATTATTGAGAAATAAGGGTTATAAGTAAAAACAACATCGCCGTTAGCATTTTTGAATTTCAGTGGTGAATTCTGGAAGAATCCAATAGCAAGGCGAAAAAGTCGCCCATCGCGGTATTTAATGATTTTGTATTTATCCCATTCAATAGGAACCGGTGTAAGCTGTTTGTCAATCACATGCTGCGGAAAATCGGTAGAAATAAACATCATCCCCGTATTAGATCCTTCTGCAAAGGCCATCTCCTGATTCGAGATCTGTGTGATTTTTTTCAGGCCTTCAATATCACGATCTTTCATCATCACCCAGATATCGGTATAGGCTACTTTAATTTTTTGCAGGTCATTTTCTGTAACCGGAGTGGCATTGACCCACGACCAACGAGGCAAACCAGCAGCCTTCAGACGACCTCTGACTTTATAGAAGCCATAGTCTTTTTCATTTTTGGTATAGCCTTCAAACACTGTCGAACTATTCGCTGTCATGGCAGAATCATTCGCCGTAATTTCACCTTTTTCATTTACAGTTAATTTAAAATTGGCAATTTCAGTACTGGTTGTCTCCGTATCCTTGGTGACTATCACCTGACAAGATGAATCAGGAAACAGCGTTTTGGGATCCTCATAATCCTGTGGCCCCATCAGCAGTTCGATATCATTGTTTCCATTTTCTAAAAATGCCGTCAGATTAAATCCCGCCGACATAGTTTTAGAAGGAATAGTTGTATTGTCACCAGCCGGAAGATCGTTAACCCGTAAAAGGCAGGTGCTTTTATAGGTTTTAAAGGAAACCAGATATTTTTCACTACTCATCTCATCAGCTTTGGCTGGAAAAACCAACACAACCAAAGAAAAGGCAAGTATCCTCAACAATAGTGATGGATTGTAAACCGCTTCAGAAATACGCACTGCTAGCCTCCCTGTTAATTAAATCATTAATGCACGATAAAAATCAGTCCCGTCTGTTACTTAATGATTATAATAGTGCCAACACAACAGGTAATTATACCCCCAAATTTGTTAGCACTTCGGTTAATAACAGGATGATTAATTTAATAAATAGATTAACCGATTGGAGTAAACAGAATGCTTACTCCAGCATAATTACCCTATATTACCATTACCTCACCAGCGTCATCTTACCCTCTATTATTGAGAAATAAGGGCTGTAATTGAAAACGGCATCACCCTGAGAATCATTAAATTGCAGTGGTGAATGTTGAAAGAACCCAACTCCCAAACGGAAAAGGCGGCCTCCACGATATGTTTTTAGCTCATAATCCTTCCACTCAATCGGAGCGGGAGTAAGTTTTTTATCAATCACATGCTGTGGGAAATCCGTAGAAATAAACATCATTCCCGTGGTAGCACCTTCCGCAAAAGCCATTTCTTCGTTCGAGATCTGTGTGATTTTTTTCAGGCCTTCAATATCACGATCTTTCATCATCATCCAAATATCGGTATAGGCTATTTTAATTTTTTGCAAGTCATTTACTGTAACTGGAGTGGCATTGACCCACGACCAACGGGGCAAGCCAGCAACCTTCAGACTGCCTCTGACTTTATAGAAGCCATAGTCTTTTTCATTTTTGGTATAGCCTTCAAATACTGTCGAACTATTGGCTGTCGTGACAGAATCACTCGCTGTAATTTCACCTTTTTCATTCACAGTTAATTTAAAGTTGGCGATTTCTGTACTGGTTGTCTCCGTATCTTTAGTGATAATCACCTGACAGAATGAGTCAGGGTACAGCGTTTTGGGATCTTTATGATTCTGTGGTCCCATCAGAAGCTCAATATCATTTTTTCCATTTTCTAAAAACGCCGTCAGATTAAATCCCGCCGACATTGTTTTGGAATGAATCAAGGCATTATCAGCCGCGGGAAGATCGTTGACTCTTAAAATACAGTTGCTTTTATAGGTTTTAAAAGAAAACAGATATTTTTCGTTACTCATCTCATCAGCCTTGGCTGGAAAAACTAACACTAACAGCAAAAACGCTGCCATCTTCAATAAGAATAGAGGTGGATTATAAAACGCTCTACTAAAAATCACGGTAAGTCTCCCTGTTAATTAATCCATTAGCACATAATAAAAATGTGTTTATTTTTATGATTTCATCTAATAGCCGCCAATTCTTTTACGGGGTATATTAACACGTTGGAGTAAATATTTTTTACTCCAACATAATTAACCTAAATCACCTTACCAAAGTCACCTTGCCATCTATTATTGAGAAATAAGGCCTGTAAGCAAAAACAATCTTCCCTTCCTCATTTATAAATCTTAATGGCGAGTTTTGGAAAAAACCCACACCTAAACGAAATAATCGCCCATCACGATACTTGATTATTTTATATTTACTCCAATCAATTGGAAGAGGGGTAAGTTTTTTATCGATGACGTGCTGCGGAAAATCGGTAGAAATAAACATCATCCCCGTATTAGATCCTTCCGCGAAGGCCATCTCCTGATTCGAGATCTGTGTAACTTTTTTCAGGCCTTCAATATCACGATCTTTCATCATCATCCAGATATCGGTATAAGCTATTTTAATTTTTTGCAGGTCACTTTCTGTAACCGGGGTGGCATTGACCCACGACCAGCGTGGCAAACCAGCAGCCTTAAGACTGCCTCTGACTTTATAGAAGCCATAGTCTTTTTCATTTTTGGTATAGCCTTCAAACACTGTCGAACTATTCGCTGTCATGGCAGAATCATTCGCCGTAATTTCACCTTTTTCATTTACAGTTAGTTTAAAATTGGCAATTTCGGTACTGGTTGTCTCCGTATCTTTAGTGATAATCACCTGACAAGATGAATCTGGATACAGAGTCTTAGGATCTTTATGATCCAGTGGTCCCATCAGCAGTTCAATATCATTGTTTCCATTTTCTAAAAATGCAGTCAGGTTAAATCCTGCCGATATAGTTCCAGAATCCATTTCTGTATTATCAATCGCAGGCAAATCATTTACCCGAAGAAGGCAAGTGCTTTTATATGTTTTAAAAGAAAAAATATATTTTTCACTACTCATTTCATCAGCCCTAACTGGATATGTCACTAATAGAAAAAAGAAAACACATACATTAAATAAGATTAAACCGATGTTTAGATTCATATTTTTCCAATTTGTCATGAATTACCCACTCCTTTTCAGCCTGCTTACTTTGGCCAGAGGTTTTATTAGTTGAATTTCTATCCGACATATCAGTACCATCATTCCCCCCCCCTTTCGAGCGAGAAGACATCCCTACCGTATAATTCACATAAACCTTCGCCGTGATTCCTTCGTGGTAAAGTACCAAATCCAGTTGATCTTTTGTCGGCGCATATAGCCCCAGGCATCCTTTTGCAACAGCTTTTCCGCCAATTTCCAGTGCCCCCTCGGCGATATAAAAACGCACCCCCGCACGGACATTGGCTTCCGTAGTCAATGTTAGTGTGGCTTCTGCCGATTCGTCTTTCTGCCATTCCCACTCATTTTTGGCGTCTGATTTAAATACCAGCGAGAAGTTGAGATCCCCATCCGCAACGAGCCAAAATTTGGTCCCGAAATACGCAGCGTTACCACCTTCCTCGTAGGCCTGTTGCTGAGACATCAGTTTTTCACGAACGGCCGCTAATAACACATCCGCCCGATACCAGGCGGCAAATGCCTGAAGCAGATCCAGTGTCATTGTTATCCCGATCAGCGGGGCTAACCGGAGCGACAATTCTCTTTCAATATATACCGCGCCCGATTGACTATCTTCTTTTAACTCACCCTTGGCGCTAATCTCTACTGCCGGATAGGTGATGTCTGTTTCCAACAATTTGATCTTGTCATTCTCGCCTTCGGCCGTAGACAGCGCCTTGCTAATAAAATCGATGGCTTTTACCGATTTATTCAAAAAGGAAAGCGTATTGCCTTTTTTCTTGAAATCTTTTTTCATTGAAGATTGATATTTCTTCTCTGGCTCACCGCTGCCTAACGTGTATGAAAACGTTCCGCCAATGTCAAGAGAGTCGCTTATTTCATAGTTAGGCCGCCTCGTCCATCCTCGAGCGCCACGCTGCGGATTCCCATTGGCAATATTTTGCTCTCGAGCCTGTTTCATTTTCTGCCGCGTAGTAAACTCGGTAACCTTCTTATCGGTGCCAATAGCAACATCGATATTCCAGCTAAACGCTGGATAAATCACAATTTCTGAGCGAAGCGCGTCTCTGGAAGGTAGGCTAAATACCTGTGATATATCATTAAGAAAATGTAGTGACTCGCTGACAAAGGGCTCATCGTTACACTGTCCTACACGCAAGGTGTATATTTCCTTAGGTAACAATGCCTTGATACCTTTTGAAAACACATACTCCCTCAGGAAATCAATCGCATCATGTGTTGAAAAAATATCCGTTTTTTCTTTCCCATAGTCACACACATAATTCGTCAGGCCACTACTAAAAACTTTGGGCGAACGGCGGCGCTCAGAATCATAGATGATCCCATGAGGGCACAGTGGGTTATGTGAAACACAGCCCTTTCCTGTCAGACCGAATGAAACCCGAACACCTTCTCCTGTTTTATCAATGGTTTCTACCGTTGTTATAAAATCATCCTGAGTGTAATCATGTGTCCAATATTTCACTTTAAGTGAAAATGAATGAATGCAGGTATCTGGATTTTCGCAATTACACGATGGCGACCCCGCCGTCAAACTTACCATAGCCTTTCCTTATAAGGGCACACAGCCCAATTCCCTGAGTAACAGCACTTCTGCTTTAAAGACGCCCTTTTTACCTTCGGCACAGAGGACATTTTTAAAATCAGCAGGAATATCTTCCAGTGTCAGATAATCGCGGGAATGAAACAGCGAGAATAAACCGCGAATACTCCTGTCATCGGTGATTCCCTGTAGTTTCAGCCAACGAAATATTTCACCAATTTTTGATAAATCAATCAGCCTGCTTTCTCCGTCCCAACTTTCAATTTTACTCACCAGACCTTCGATATAGCGTTGCTCAAAAATTAGCGTTAATTCATCCATCTGCTCTGGCGAGATCCGCATTATTTTCCGCCGGGATGCACTTCCTGCATGAAACGTTGCGCGCAGGGTAGCAAAACTTTCACTCTGCGATGTTCCTTGCCAGTTCGTCGTTATCTCCTCAATGGGGCCGAGAAAGGTATGCTTTTCCCAGTCAGAAAGTACGGATAGCAGCGGCCAGATGTTGCGCGGGTCATAAAAACGGAAGAAGACCGGTTTTTCTTCATTGGGGATCTGAACATGCAGATATTTGCGTAAATGCTGACGCAGGGTTTTCATATCAGCCCTGCTTTCAAGCAATATCCCCCAAGGGGTTTTTCGTTGTTCAAGCCATTGAAAAATAGCGTCGTCAACTCGCACCAGATGCGGAGCCAAGCGCCCGATGTTCTCGGGAACCGGATCGGCGTATAAACTGGCATGGGGTGGATCGAATTGTTCCAACATAGAGAACAGTTCAGGTTCTGCTGCCGCATCTACAATTGCCCAGCGTGTTATCTCACTCACCTTTTTTTTCCTTTGCCGGACAGTGCGCCACAAACATCGTTCCCTGCGCGGCTGCCGCTTTCAATATCGCCGGATCGGCGGGTAGTGCCAAGTCGCCTGGACTACCGCCTGAGTTCAGGTTGATAGCAGGCCCTTTGATGTCAACGCCTCCGGCGTGGATAACCACAAAGCTGCCTCCAACTCGGAGTGTCAGTTTGCTGCCACTTTGCAGCGTCAGATCGCCATTGCTGTCCACGCTGAACACGCCGCTGATTTTCTGCGCCAAATCACCCTTAACCTGTATGCCTCGATCGCCTTCCGTCAGCGATAAATTGTTGCCTGTGATTTTGTGATCCTGATTACCTTCCACCGTAATCTTACGGTCATTGGCGACCACCAGCGCCTCATCATGCCCAATACTGGTTGTTCGGTTATAGTCCACTCGCTCATCTTTAGAATTCAGTACCCGTACTGCCATGTTCTTCTGGGCATGAAGGAAGATCTCTTCGTTATCGGTCGCATCCTCAAAACTGAGTTCGTTAAAGCCTTTTCCTTTGTGTGTTTTTGAACGTAGCGTGGTACGTGTTTTATTGGCTGGCAGCGGATACGGCGCTGGATTTGTCGCGTGGAAGGTACGTCCAGTGACAATCGGCTGATCAGGATCACCTTCGAGGAAGCTAACAATCACTTCATGACCGATACGCGGGATAGCGATCAGTCCGTATTGGCCGCCCGCCCAGCCCTGACTCACCCGCACCCAGCAGGAACTCTGGTCATTATTCGCCCCATAACGGTCCCACGGGAATTGCAGTTTGATTCTCCCGTACTTGTCGCAGTAGATTTCTTCGCCAGCCGGCCCCACTACCCTCGCAATCTGCGGGCCGTCCACCATCGGTTTGTACGGCATGACGGCCCGCCAGTTTTTTTTCGCACTGATAACCGCAAAGCTGTTGCTCATGGTCGTCGGCTCACCGCCGCTTTCCTCCTCCAGCGCCTGCGGTTGCTGCCCGATATGCATCACGCTCACCGTTTGCCACACCGTATTCAGCGTCGCATTCGGATGCTCAGTTAACGTGAAGCGACGGCCCGGCATCAGGCCAGCGCAGTTAGATTCCCCTTCGCTCGTCACCGCTCCAGAGCGCAGCGCATCCAGCCGGTAGTTGCTGAACGCTTTGCCGCTCGGATCTTGTTTATAACGTCCTGGATAGTCGTAATGCTGATAACTTTCACGTTGGTGATCCAATTCGCTACTCATCTTCTTATGTGACAGCCCGTAGGCCGGTGTCTTGAAGCTGTAATCCTTCAACTCCACTTCTGCCGTGCTCACCCGCTCTGCATAGTGGAAACGCCGGATGTATTCGCCTTCACTCAGCCCCTGCGTCGCCAAATTGAAGAACAGCTCAGGGCCCTTAGCCAGCGCTCCCGCATCGTCGGCAAAGACGACACGGTGTTTGCCTTCCTCAAACTCGTGGAAGAAGTACAAGCCTTCCTCTGCCGCCAGTCGGGTGACAAACGCCAAATCGCTTTCCCGGTACTGCACGCAGTATTCGCGCGGAGCATGGTCGTGACGTAACGAAAAGGCGTAGTCGGTAATGCCGGCTTCTTCCAGCAGGGTGCCGATAATCGCCTCCGGTTTCTGGGCCTGAAAGATACGGGCGTTGGTGCGTAATCCCAACCGCCACAGCTCCGGGCGCACCTCCGCCTGATAGCGGGTGCGGCGAAAACCGGTGTCGCCCTGTGTGAAACCACTGATAATCCCACTGACCCGGCGTTTTAGCTCGCCCTCATACCAAATCATCAGCTCGCACGGCTGGTCCAGCACCGCGCCAAAATCCACATCCGACGATGCGCTCGCCAGACTCAGCGATAGGCTGAAAGGCCGGTTAAGCGCCTCGCTGAGCTGAAAACCCACCACCGCAAAGGTGCTTTCCGGCAACGCACCGACCTTCACGGTGAACTGCAATCCTGTACTGTTGGCCATCCGTCCTCTCCTTCATCCTTCTCCGCCGACATGGCTACCACACGCCCCGGATCCCCAGAGCGACACGCCGTAGTCATGTTTAATATCAAATAGTTGGATTGTGGTCTGCGTCTACCCACACCACAATCCACGTTGATAAATACACCACATTGATAAAACGCCACACAGGAGAGAAGCGCAGAAAATTTAGGTTGAGCAAAGACTCGGCGTGTTCACACGGTAGAAAACAAGAAAGTTGCGGGGCTGGGACAGTAGGCAGAATAATGAAAACGTTCCATGTGACATCCTTGACGCTATTCCTTTTGAGAAAGAAAGTACGGGTAAAGGATAGCAAAATGATCAAAAGGGCAATAGCACAAAAAAAGGCCTAAAAACAAGCAAACGCATTGATTAACAATGAAATAATTTCAATTTAAATAAATTAGCCAGAGAATTAAAAGCAACGTCATCATCTGAGGACAGGGTATCCCCGGTCCTCAAACTGATACTCGCCATACTCGTTGTCTTTGCGTTAACAAGGGGTCAAACACCTGCGTATTAACGCTCCAACTTCGGATACGCATCTGCGATCTTGTCGCCAGTAAAATGGGCGACCCAGCCTTCCGGGTTATCAAACAGGCGGATGGCGGTGAAGTGCGGTTTCGGTCCCATATCAAACCAGTGCGCCGTGCCTGCGGGCACAGATAGCAGATCGTTCTTCTCACACAGAATCTGGTAAATCTTGCCGTTCAAATGCAGGCAGAACAGCCCCGCGCCTTCGACAAAAAAGCGCACTTCATCTTCGTGATGGACATGCTCGGATAAAAACTTGGTGCGCAGCTCCACACGCTGCGGGTTATCCGAACGCATACTGATCACATCCCAGCTTTGATAGCCTTTTTCTGCCACCAGCTTATCGATTTCATGCTGATAGACTGCCAGCACTTCCTCGGACGACGGCGCATCACTCAGCTTCTGGCTAGCTTCCCAGCGCTCAAAACGCACGCCGATATCATTCAACTGTTTCTGAATCGCCTCGGCGTCCTGACTTTGCCAAATCGGCTGGCTTGCATCGCTGTCGCTAAAAATGGTTAATCCACTCATTGGGCGTACTCCGGTAAGTCGATCTGGTCAAAACGTGCCACCTGACGGTGACGGCTTACGTTATCTGCATCATCACGAATAAGCTGGCAGGTATGCCAACCGGCTTCCTGCGCGGCATCCAGCTCCTGACGAATGTCCGATAGGAACAACAGTTGCTCAGTAGGCAACCCAATGGCTTGCGCAATCGTGCGATAAGAATCCGTCTCTCGCTTCGCACCGACGCGAGTATCAAAATAGTCGCTAAACAGCGGTCGCAGGTCACCCGCGTTGCTGTAACCGAACAGCAGTTGCTGCGCTTCTACCGAGCCTGATGAGTAAACATACAAGCGAAGACCTTGCTGCTGCCACGCGGCGAGCTGTTCTGCCACTTCAGGGTACAGATGCCCCTGAAAATCACCATTACGATAGCCCGCGCGCCAGATAATGCCTTGTAGCTGCTTCAGTGCCGTAGATTTACGATCTTCATCCATAAACTGGTTCAGCGCGGTAATCAGTGTGTCGCTATCTGCATCAGGCTGACCCAACTCCTGACGCAGCGCGTTCAACGCCTGCGCAATCTCAGGATCGCTACCGAACTGTCGCACCGTGTCGGCCAACCGCTCACGGGCATAAGGAAACAGCACGCTGTGAACAAAACGGATGTCGCTGGTCGTGCCTTCAATATCCGTCACAATTGCGGTAATCATGCTTTCGCCTCCAGCAGTCGGCGCTGCAATTCGCACTGAAACAGGAACTCTAATCCTTCCAGATGACGGCGCGCGTCTTTCACCGTTGCGCCCCAGCAATAAAGGCCGTGGCCACGCACCAGAAAACCGTAGCGTAGCGGCGTGTGGCTGGCGTACTCGGTTACTCGCTGCGCCAGCGCCGGAATATCCTGATCGTTATCGAAAATCGGGATCGCCACGCGATCCAAATGAGTGGTCTGCCCCGCCAGCGATTTTTGCATTTCGTAGCCGTGCAGCACCAGTTCAGCACCCTTCTCTACCCGAGACAGCACAGTAGCGTTCACCGAGTGGGTATGCAGCACCGCACCAATGGTTGGCTCACGACGGTACAGCAGCGTGTGCAGCCCCGTTTCTGCCGATGGCGTGCGGCCGCTCGGCACATGGTTTGTAGCAATCTCCACCAGCAGGAAATCCTCAGCCTGAAGGCTGCCTTTATCTTTACCCGATTCAGTAATCAGGCACTGCGCGTCATCAAGCCGCACGGACATATTACCGCCCGTCGCCGGACACCAGCCCTTCTCACCTATCCAGTGGCAGGCCGCAAGCAGCGCCGTCAATTGTTGATTTTCAGTCATGAGGCTTCCCGTTTTTGGTCCGTTTTTCTAGAAATTTTTGGGGCTTTTTTTGAAACATAGATGCTTTCGTTATGTCTTAGTACACAAAGGCATTTAGCCGTTTAAACGTCCAAGCGTCTTGATTGCCAAATACTAACAGCATGTTATATTACCAGCAATACAGGCTTGCAGGAGTCCTACCCGCTATGAGCGCCGCTCTGATCCCCGACAGTAAACTGCCTTCACTAGGCACCACCATCTTTACCCAGATGAGTGCGCTGGCCCAACAGCATCAGGCCATCAATCTATCACAAGGTTTCCCTGATTTTGACGGCCCGGATTATTTACAACAGCGGCTGGCGTATCACGTCAGTCAGGGCGCAAACCAATACGCACCAATGACCGGCGTTGCACCGTTGCGTCAGGCCATTGCCGAAAAAACGGAAGAACTGTACGGCTGGCGACCGGATGCCGATAGTGAGGTGACCGTCACCGCAGGGGCAACTGAAGCGCTGTTTGCCGCTATTGCTGCACTGGTTCGCCCCGGCGACGAAGTGATTTGTTTCGATCCCAGCTATGACAGCTACGCACCAGCCGTTACGCTGGCTGGCGGCGTACTCAAGCGCATCGCCTTGCAGCCACCGACGTTTCGCGTGGATTGGTCACATTTTGCCGACCTACTGAGCGATCGCACGCGGCTGGTGATTCTGAACACGCCGCACAATCCGTCTGCCACCGTCTGGCAGAAAGCAGATTTTGAGCAGTTGTGGCAGGCGATTGCCGCACGTAACATCTTCGTGCTGAGCGATGAAGTCTACGAACACATCTGTTTCGACAGCGACGGGCACGCCAGCGTGCTGGCCCATCCCTCACTGCGCCAACGCGCGATTGCCGTTTCCTCGTTCGGTAAAACGTTCCACATGACCGGCTGGAAAGTCGGTTATTGCGTCGCACCAGCCGCCTTAAGCGCGGAAGTCCGTAAGGTTCACCAATATCTGACGTTCTCCGTCAACACGCCCGCGCAGTTTGCGATTGCCGATATGCTGCGTGAGCAACCGCAACACTGGCGCGAACTACCCGATTTTTACCGCGCACGTCGCGATCGCTTCATCAATGCGCTGGCGGGCAGCCGTTTTGAGATTTTGCCCTGTGAAGGAACCTACTTCCTGCTGGCGGACTATCGGGCGATTTCCGCTCTGGATGATGTCAGTTTCTGCCGCTGGCTGACCGAGCACGTTGGCGTGGCCGCCATTCCGCTCTCCGTCTTTTGCGCCGATCCGTTCCCACATACGTTGATTCGGCTATGCTTTGCTAAACAGGAAGCAACGTTGGATGCCGCTGCGGAGCGTTTATGTCGACTTTAAAGATTACCTTGCTGCAACAGCCACTCGTCTGGCGCGATGGAGAAGCCAACCTGCGCCACTTCGATACCTTATTGGAGGAGATGAGCGGTCGTGATGTCATTGTGTTACCAGAGATGTTCACCACCGGCTTTGCGATGGAAGCCGCCAGAGGCAGTCTGGAGCAATCAGTCGTCGAGGCGTGGCTACGCCAATGGGCGAAAAAGACCAATGCGCTGATCGGCGGCAGCGTCGCGGTGAATACGCCAAAAGGCGCGGTGAACCGTTTCCTGCTGGTCGATCCGCATGGCGAGGTGCATCACTACGATAAACGCCACCTGTTCCGCATGGCGGATGAACACCAGCACTATCAGGCGGGTACGGAGCGGCTCACCCTTGAGTGGCGCGGCTGGCGCATCTGCCCAATGATCTGCTACGACCTGCGTTTTCCCGTGTGGTCGCGCAATCGGCAGGACTACGATCTGGCGCTGTATGTTGCCAACTGGCCTGCTCCACGTGCAGCACACTGGCAGACGCTGCTGGCGGCACGCGCTATTGAGAATCAGGCCTATGTTGCGGGCTGCAACCGCGTTGGCACCGACGGCAACGGCCACAGCTACCGTGGCGATAGCCTGATCATTAACGCTCAAGGGGAAATTCTGGCTTCTGCCGCCCCCAACCAGCCCGCCCGTCTGGATGCTGAGCTATCGCTGGAAGCGCTGCAAAGCTATCGGGAATCCTTCCCTGCGTGGCGCGATGCCGATCGGTTTACGCTGTAAGCATTTTCCTGACGATCGCCGCTAACGCGGCGGTATTCGGCGACACCATCATGCCATCGGCGCACCATAACGCTCACCGCAGCGAGTTTTGGCTTGCTGAATAATATCGGCACCCACCTCGTCACAAAGCCGTTGTTCTGCTGGAAAATAGTCTCGCCCCAGCAGACGGTATTTGTCGCGACCTAAACGGTGATACGGCAAGATTTCGTAACTAACCTGAGGCAGAGGTAAAACGAAATCAAGGATCGCTTGAATATCATCCCAGTTAGCATTAAACCTTGGGATCAGCGGTGTACGAACATGAATAGGTAAGTGAGGGAACGCTTGCCGTAACTGTTGTAAATTATTCAGGATGCGCCGGTTGCCACGCCGTGTGAACCGTCGATGCTGCTCGTCATTCAAACTCTTCACATCGAAATAAATGGCGTCAGTGTAATTGGCTATCTGACATAAATCAGACCAATTTCCATCACCGCAGGTTTCCAATAACGTATTGACCCGCCTTCTTCTCGCCTCCTTCAATAGCGCCAGCGTAAATGCCCCTTGCATCAACGGTTCGCCACCGCTCAGCGTTAATCCCCCACCCGAACGCCGATAAAAAATGCTATCAGACTCGACGATATCCAGAACCTGGCGCACCGACATCTGCTCGCCAAAACCATGCAAAGCCTGCGTTGGACAGTGGGTTGTGCACGCCAGACAGTTGGAACAGCGGTGGCGATCGAGGCATATCTCTCCGGTTGGTGTATAGCTAAGCGCCGCCGTCTGGCACTGGGACTCACACAAACCACAGATCGTACCGCCCAGACATTTACGAACATCAACAGCGATTTCTGGCTTGCCGCTCTGGGATTCTGGATTGCTGCACCACTCACAGCGTAGCGGGCAGCCTTTCAGAAACACCACAGTACGGATACCCACACCGTCATGCAGAGAATAACGCTGGGTATTGAATACCCAGCCCGTCAGTATTTCGGAATGAAGTAGCGATTCACTCATCGCACTTAATTCGACAGCACCGCAGTTATTTCCCCTCAACACTCACCGCCTAAAACATTTCATGCCCAGTTCGGGCGATCAGATCATCCTGTAGATCCGGTGACAGATCGGTGAAATAAGCGCTGTAACCCGCGATACGCACAATCAACCCACGATAACGTTCAGGGTCGGCTTTTGCAGCCAGCAGCGTTTCTCGGTTAATCACGTTAAACTGCACATGCCATAATTTTAGGTCGCACCAGGAACGGATTAGATCGCATAATTTACGCGTTCCTTCCTCGCCAGCAACAATCGATGGCGTGAACTTGATATTCAGCAAACGAGCCGCTCGTTCGCTAAACTGATAATTCTTGGTCTGGTAATTAGACAGCAGCACCGCCGTCGGCCCTTTTGCATCACATCCCTGCGAGGCAGAGGACCCATCAGACAGCGGCATCCAGGCTTTACGACCATTTGGTGTGGCATGTACCACTTTGCCAAACGGCACATGGGAAGTGAAAGGCACCAATCTGAGGTCAAGATGTACACCAAGCGTTTTTGAATATTTGCGGGTAAAATCCAGGCAGACTTTATCCAGGGTCTTACCAATCGCATCGGCATAAGGGTCGTTGTTACCATATTTTGGCGCACTAGCCAGCAGCGCGCGCAACACCTGATGATGCGTAAAATTATCTTCCAGCGCCTCTAACAACTGGGACATAGTGATACGCCGATCTTCGTAAACCAATTTTTTAATGGCCGCCAGCGAATCAATGACCGTTCCATAACCCATAAACTCGAAATAGCCTAAATCAATCCCGCCTTCAATCACTGGCTGGTGAATATCTTTACAGGCAGCCATCGACAAATCATGTAATGCCGATCCCAGCGGCCAGGCGAAATGTTTAGCACGCAAATCGATAATGATCTTTTGCTGGATAAACGCATGGCGGAGAAAATTATTATGCTGTTTGATGTATGCCTGCCAGAAATCGTCCCATGAGGAGAAATCGCGCGGATCGCCCGTTTCCAAACCAAGCAACTCTGTACCGTGACGCTGCATCCTACCGTTATAAAGCGTCATTTCTAACGCGGCAGGAAAGTTGATGTAAGCACAAGGGCTGGTATAAGTGTCGAGGTTTGGCATCCTGCACTCGGCACAACCTGAAACCGCATAATCATAGGCCTGAGAAAAATCGGCCCCCTTGGACAACAACAAGGGAACGACTTCTTCATCATTAATCAATTTTGGAAAGCCTGTGCCTTCTTTAATCGTCTCCGCAATATCGTGGAGGAAATGTGCGGGAGTCCGATTATGAATACGTGCTGCCAGATCGGGATAATGCAAAGGGAACTCGCGCTTAGAGCGTAGAAACAGATGGGATAAAGCATTGGTGGCATCCATCCCTTCCGGCGTCTGCCCACCGATTGTCACCGCTTCCCAGTGTGCGTAGCCCTCATTAAAAGCACCGCCTGTGGGTGAGATATACAAGTCGACGAACTGCGCCATCGCAACCCACATGCAGGACAACCACTCCAATGCCTGTTCGTCGTCCAGCACGCCCCGTTCAATATCCCGCTGATAGTAAGGAAAGAGATATTGATCCATACGACCATTGGAAATAATCGTACCGGTCTTCTGCTCCAGACGAGAAAAAAGTTGGGTAAACCACTGTGCTTGCAGCGCATCGCGGAAATCCCGCGCTGGATTTTCCGGCACCCATTCACAACGCTCGGCAATATCCAACAACTCCAACTGTCGCTGGGGATTACGTTCTTTTTCCGCTAATTCTTTGGCAAGCTGTGCATGGCGTTTAGCCCACAGTACGATCGCGTCGGCGGCGATAATAATCGCCTGTAAAAATGGCGCTTTCTCCATGCTTTCAACAGGATTAAACGGATCAAGTTCTGCCAGACGTTGCTCTGCGTCCTGCCGAATCCCTTTAAAGCCTCGCTGTAAGACCTTTTCATAATCATGCACCCATTGTATAGATGAACGAAAGGAAGAGGTTTCATTGACGATAAATCGCGAAGTCTGGCGATCTGCTGGATCGTAGGTCAGGCGCAACGTTTCTTCCGGCAATGCCTGCGATAAATGTTCATGGTACGTTTTCCCCTGCCAATAGGGGGAAATCTCGTCGTGGATTACGGCGCAGTCCCTTTCATCAATAGTAAACGGGGACTCCTGGCGTAGGGGAAGCTGGCTGATAGCGGCATCAAGAAAATCGCCATCCAACTCAGGATACAGAATACCGTAACGTCCCTGCTTCCCTGCTCGCCCGACGATCAGTTGTTGATCATCGATATAGACCGTAATGTTCTCGGCAATATGATACATCGCCTTAGCCCAGCGTAGGATCAGCATTTGCCCTTCAGTCACACGCATCGACTCGGTGAAATAGCGAGCACGCTCTACGTCAATACTGGGTCTTCCCTGCTGAATTTGTTCCAATATCGTATCGGTTCTACTCAGCTTTTTATTCCGCGGTACATCACCGTTTTGCAGAAGACGAGACTCCTGCGGACTCAACACCGTTGCGCTCTGGCTCATTCATGCACCCCATAATATTTATTTCAAGATCAGTATCTTGATCAACACGCACCTCGTGCCGATTAAAAAATAATCCGGTCATGCCTTCCCTTGCCATAAGATGATCATCCGTGCCAAAGCCGACCGTAATCACGTCTATAGAGAGCCATGCGTCATTGAGGTGGAATCCATACCGCTTGCTTGATATCCAGCTTTTTCGGAATCAATTTCAGGCCAACAAAGGTATCGGCGATACGCTGCTGGCTGGCAATCGCTTCAGGCGAAATAAACTGTGCATCATAGCCCTGCCTCTCAACGGCAAGCTGGGCGATATTGGCCGGAAGCCCTAACAAGGGGGCGATCTGACGGGCAACCTCTTCCGGAGAATCGACGGCTTTCTTGCCAATCAGACGAACCTCCTCGATTAGCGCAGTGATGATATGTGGATGCTTGTCAGCAAAATCGCGCCTTGCCAGATAAAACTGGTAATTATCAACAATCCCACGCCCATCGCGCAGCACCCGAGCATGGATCTGTTTTTCTGCCGCGGCACTGAAAGGATCCCAGATAACCCAGGCATCGACGCTGCCATTTTCAAATGCAGCACGCGCGTCCGCGGGGGGTAAATAAACGGGTGTAATATCGCTATATTGCAGGCCAGCTTCATACAACGCCCGTACTAATAAGTAGTGAACGTTAGAGCCTTTATTTAAGGCGACTTTTTTCCCTTTTAGCTGTGCCACTGAGTTCAGCGGCGAATCCTTAAGTACCAGGATCGCTTCCGCCGTCGGGGAAGCGGGTTCATTGGCGACATAAACCAAATTAGCATTTGCCGCCTGAGCGAATACTGGCGGTGTTTCTCCCGTGAAGCCAAAATCAATCGCACCAATATTCAGCCCTTCCAGCAGTTGAGGTCCACCGGGAAACTGTGTCCACTCCACTTTAACGCCTTGTGAACGTAACCTATTTTCCAGAGAACCTTCTTCTTTTAGTAATACTAACGTTGTCGCCGACTTTTGATATCCGATCCGTACTACATCGGCAGAATAGGCCACCGCAGGAAGTGCCAGCGACGCAATGAAAATGAAGCTGTAACGAAAAAAACCGATCATAAACACACCATAGAGTCAGAAGGAATAATGCATCCTAGCCTTTATCTAACGGTGTTATGAAATATCAGTTATTGATAAAAATATCGATTATTTGTCTAACGCGCCACGCAGCAATAATTATTAATGAGACGTTAAAAAAAACACCAAAACAAGTTAACCAAAAGAAATTAAATATAATAAAAAACCAAAATATATAGTATTCCTCCTAAATCACTCATGCTGAAACACTTTATATTTATCATATTAAAAATATGCAATAAAAAAGAAAAATATCATCTTTTACATTAGCAATAAATTTATGAAATATATTATTTTCAGGAAATACTCCGTGTATTAATCCGAAAAAATGGCTCACCGTAAGTCCTGCGAAAAAGCTAAATACCCAAACATTATCAGGTAACTCGCCATGACTAAACAACGGAAAGATCTTCGTAATATCATTAATGACAACTTCTGGCTTCCTTTTACACCAAACGGAGATTTCCGCCAGGACCCGAAATTATTTACTCAAGCTGATGGGTTTTATTATCAGGACAACATAGGGAATCGCATACTAGACGGTGTCTCTGGTTTGTTTACTTCTGCCTTAGGTCATCGTCGCCAGGAAATTGCCGATGCGGTTTATCAGCAATTTATGACTCTGGACTACAGTCCCAGCTTTTATCGCAGCCATCCTTTGGCATTTGAAACCGCGAACGAGTTGGCGAAAATTCTTCCCCCACAGCTTGACCGCCTATTTTTTGTAAATTCCGGTTCAGAAGCGATCGACAGCGCCCTGAAAGTCGCACTTGCCTACCAGCGAGCCCGTAAACAGAGTTCACGTAAGCTGTTTATATCCCGTGAACGCGCTTATCACGGCGTCAACTTTGGTGGCGTCGCATTGAGCGGGCTAACCAACAACCGTCGACAGTTCGCAGGTAGCTGGCCGCAGGTTGTTCACCTACGCCATACCTGGCTGGAGGAGAACCGTTATCAACGGGGTCAACCTGAACACGGCGACTATCTGGCAGACGATCTGCAACGTCTGATTGAATTACATGGCGCTGAAAATATCGCGGCCTGCGTGATCGAACCTATCGCGGGCTCTACTGGCGTATTGGTTCCGCCCAAAGGCTATCTTGAACGTATCCGGCTACTGTGCGATCGCTATGACATTCTGCTGATTATGGATGAAGTGATTTGCGGATTCGGACGAACCGGCAAGGCATTCGCCAGCCAAACATTTTCTATCCGCCCAGACATTATTACCCTTGCCAAGGCGCTGACCAACGGCACACAGCCTATGGCCGCTGTCGCCGTCGATCGTCGTATTTACGATCAAATTATTGACGCCGCAGGCGAACAGGAAATTGAATTTTTTCACGGTTACACCTGGAGTGCTCACCCGGCAGCCTGCGCGGCAGCACTCGCCACTTTGCGTTTGTATCAGGGAGAGAACGTTTTTGCCAACGGCGAAAAACTAACCCCTTATTTTCTTGATAAATTATTTGAACTACGAGAATTACCGATTATTAGCGATATTCGTGGATTTGGGCTGTTAGGTGGTATCGATCTGCGCCCCACAGAGAAGGTAGGGCAGCGCGGTTATCTGTTACAGAAAAAATTATTTGAACGCGGGCTACACCTAAAATCTACTGGCGACACCTTAATTGTTGCCCCAATACTGGTGTCGACCCCTGCCTATATTGACGATCTTTTCTCTATTCTCCGCGAGGTGCTCAGCGAAGAACGCATCGCCCAATGAAATAATGACAAAGCATTGAATACCGAAAACTGTATTCAAAATACCGATTGGCTTATTTCGATGAGAAAGATGAAACTAAATCACCGTTATCGTTATACGCTAATATCATATTTCCCAGCGCACGTAATGCCAGCGCCACATCTGCCGTAATAACGGACTCATCGGGATGGTGGCTGATGCCGCTACGACAGCGGACAAAGAGCATCGCTACTGGCCAACGTTCGGCGATGGCGATGGCATCATGCCCTGCGCCGCTCGGCAGCATGAGCGTTTTTCCCTGTACCTGCGTCACCGCCTCGTTTAATGCCGACTGCAACGCGGGATCGCAGCGTGTTGCTGCAATACGATAATACTCTTCGGCGCTGAACTGGCAGCCGCGCTGGTGCGCGATAGCCTGTGCCAACGTCAGGAGTTTTTGCAGCAACGCATCCAGCGGCGTATCCTCCGGCCCGCGAATATCCAGCGTCAGCTTCACTTCACCGGGGATGACGTTCGCCGCGCCCGGTAAACATTGTAGCGTGCCAAACGTTGCGACCAGATGAGGATCGCTTTCTCGCGTCACCCGTTCTGCCTGCGCCATCCAGTCAGCGGCCGCCGCCAGCGCATCCTGCCGCTGCGTCATCGGCACCGTTCCTGCGTGCCCCGCCAGACCGAGAAACATGCAGTTAAGCCGCCGCGCCCCGTTAATCGCCGTCACCACGCCCAGCGCCAGATCCTGCTGTTCCAGACACGGCCCCTGCTCAATGTGCAATTCCAGATAGGCGACGATATCACTGACCGGGCGCGCGGCCTGCACCACCTGAAGTGGATCAAGCCCCGCAATCGTCAATGCCTGCGCCACGCTGGTGCCTTCGGCATCCTCACACGCCAGCCAGTTTTCCGGCCAGGTGCCCGTCAAACCGCGACTGCCCAGCAGGGTAATGCCAAAACGCGTACCTTCCTCATCGCCAAAACCGACAATTTCCAGCGCCACGGGCAGCCGAATTCCCTGTTGATGAAATGCGCGTACCACTTCAATCGCGGTTAATACGCCCAGCATGCCGTCATAGCGTCCGGCATTGCGTACCGTATCCAGATGCGACCCCAACAGCAGCGCCGGTGCATCCGGCGTCAGTCCGTCATAGCGGCCGCAAATATTGCCCACGCTATCCTGCCAGACGTTCATCCCGGCTTCGTGCATCCACTCCCCCACCAGCCTATTGGCACGTAGGTGCTCCAGCGATAGGTAAACGCGGGTCAGTTGACCGGACGTTTCGCTAATTTCAGCCAGCGTATCGCAGCGCGACATAATCAGTTCAGCGGCAGTCTGTACAGCAAAAGGCGACATCAAAATTTTACTCATGCATGCTCCTCGTTCGCCGCATAGCTGTTCCAGGCGGCCTGCATGGCTTCGCCCTGTACGGTGCGGAAGCCAAGACGATTCAGCACCGCCTCCAGCGCCGTTAATGTTTGCATCACGCAGTCTTTGCGTGCGTTGTAACCCATAGTGCCAATGCGCCAGATTTTGCCCTGAAGCGGGCCAAACGAGGTGCCGATCTCAATCGCGAAATCCTCCAACAGCAGCTTACGTACCTGCTCGCCGTGGACACCGTCAGGAATCACCACGCCCAGTACGTTATTCATTTTGTGGCTGAGATCGCCAAAGGTTTCCAGCCCCATCCCCTGAATCCCTGCTACCAGCGCATTACCATGTAACGCATGGCGGACAATGCTGCGATCCAGCCCTTCTTCGAGGATCACTCGCGCGCACTCACGTGCAGCAAACAACATGCTTGTCGCTTCGGTATGGTGATTCAGGCGCTCCGGCCCCCAGTAATCCATCACCATGCCCAGATCGAAATAATTGGAATAGATCATCTCGTCGTCACCGTCCTGATGCGCGTCGGTTCTGATCCCTTGCTCGACGCATTTACGACGACGGATCACGGCTTCCATCTGCGGACTTAACGTGATCGGTGAGCTGCCAGACGGCCCGCCCAGACACTTCTGCAATCCAGCGGAAACGGCATCCAAACCCCATTTATCGGTTTCCAGCGGATTACCGCCAAAAGACGCCGTGGCATCGGTATAGAACAGCACGCCGTGGCGGCGGCAAATCTCGCCCAGTTCCTCCAGCGGCTGCAACATCGTGGTCGACGTATCGCCCTGCACCGTCAGCAACAGGCGCGGACGCACCGCTTTGATCGCCTCTTCGATCTGGTCAGGCGAGAACACCTCACCCCATGGCACTTCAATGATATGAACCTCGGCACGACAGCGGCGGGCAATCTCACACAGTAAATGACCAAAACGACCAAATACCGGCACCAGCACCTTATCGCCAGGGCGGATCGCCGACAGCAGGATCGCTTCGATGCCCGCACGTGAGGTACCGTCCACCAGCATCGTCCAGCGGTTTTCCGTGTGGAAAAGCTGACGATAGAGCGCCATGACCTGATTCATATAATGGGTCATCGCGGGGTCATACTGGCCAACTAACTGGCTGGCCATTGCCCGTAATACGCGCGGATCGGCATTGATCGGCCCCGGCCCCATCAGTAAACGATGAGGGGGATTAATTTGCGCGTACAGTTCGCTGCTCATGGTTATTGCTCCAGACTTTTTTTTCGACTTACACACTCGAAAAGCGTCATTACGCTTCCGATAATCCTCGAACCGAGGCGATAAACTGTTTCAGTTCGCGGGTCTGCGGGTTAGCGAACAGTGTTTTACTGTCGCCCTGCTCCCAAACCGTACCCTGATGCATAAACACCACGCGGTCGCCCACTTCACGGGCAAAATTCATTTCATGCGTAACCAGAATCAACGTCATGCCTTCTGCGGCAAGCTGTTCCAGCACCTTCAGCACTTCGCCGACTAATTCAGGATCGAGTGCCGAGGTAATTTCGTCACACAGTAGGACTTTTGGATTCATCGCCAATGCACGGGCAATGGCGACGCGCTGCTGCTGACCGCCCGACAGATTGCCGGGATAATAATGAAGGCGTTCGCCCAGCCCGACCTTGTTGAGCATCTGTTCACCTAACGCCTGACACTCCGCCGCACTTTTACCCAGCACGCGGCGCGGTGCCAACATCACATTTTCCAGCGCCGTCATGTGCGGAAACAGATTGAAATTCTGGAACACCATCCCGACCGAGCGGCTAATTTCCCGCGCCTGTGAATCCCTGTCGGTGACGGTCATCCCGCCCAGCTTGATGCTGCCATCCTGATACCCTTCCAGACCGTTCATGCAGCGCAGTAGCGTGCTTTTACCGGAGCCGCTGCGCCCGATGATCGAAATGACCTCACCGATTTCGATATCCAGATCCACGCCTTTCAGGACATGGTTCTGACCGTAATATTTTTGAACCTGATTAATGGTGATGAGCGGCATTGAATTTCTTCTCCAGATAGCGGCTGTAGTAAGAGAGCGGATAGCACATCAGGAAATAGCCTAGCGCCACCAATCCGAACACTTTAAACGGTTGATAGGTCACGTTATTCAACATGGTTCCCGCTTTGGTCAGTTCGATAAACCCGATGATCGATGCCAGCGCGGTGCCTTTAATTACCTGCACGGAGAACCCAACAGTAGGCGCGATGGCGATACGCATCGCCTGCGGCGCAATCACCCGATAGAGCGTCTGGCCGAAATCCAGCCCGAGACAGCGCGACGCTTCCCACTGCCCTTTCGGCAAGGCTTCTACGCTGCCGCACCAGATATCTACCAGAAAGGCGCTGGTAAACAGCGTCAGCGCCAGTGCCGCCGCCGTCCATGGGCTGACATCAATACCGAACAGTGCTAGCCCGAAAAATGCGAGAAACAACTGCATCAGCAGCGGTGTGCCCTGAAATAGCTCGGAATACAGATGAACAAATCGCGTCGGCCACTTACGCTTGGTCAACCGCAGCAGCATGAGCGGAAACGTCACCAGCGCACCGCCAATGAAGGCCGTCAGCGACAATAGCAGCGTCCAACGCGCCGCCAGCAGCAGGTTGCGCACAATATCCCAATCGGTAAATGTCATGATTGCTGACTCCCTAAGAAACGCCGCCCCGCCAGCAGTAAGAGTTGCCGCATCAGAACAGACAGCACGAGATAACACAGCGTGGTCGCCAGATACACTTCAAAGCTCAGAAAAGTACGGGACTGAATCAGGTTAGCGGCAAAGGTCAGTTCCTCGTAAGACACCTGCGACACCACCGACGATCCCAGCATGACGATAATGCACTGGCTGACCAGCGCCGGATAAATTCGCTGGAGCGCAGGCGGTAGGATCACACGTAGAAAAGTCTGCATCCGCGTCAGCCCCAGCACGCGAGCGGCTTCCCACTGGCCTTTCGGCGTCACCTGAATCCCTGCGCGGATAATCTCGGTGCTGTACGCGCCAAGATTAATCAACATTGCCAACAGCGCAGCCTGCCCGGCAGTCAGCTTCCAACCCAAACTCGGCAAGCCAAAGACGATAAAGAACAACTGAACCACAAACGGCGTATTGCGGATCAGCTCGACGTAGATCCCCCATAGCCGACTCAGCAGGGTAGGCTTGCCGCTACGCAAGGCCGCACCGCAGATACCGATGGCGATGCCGCCGAGGGTTGCCATTACTGTCAGCTCAATGGTGACCCACAGCCCCGCCAGCAGCTCAGGCCAGAACGGCAACAGTGCGGAAAAATTAAGCTGATAGGTCATGGCGCGCTCCTGTTACGCTTTGATGCTGGCTGGCAACGGTGCTTTCAGCCACTTTTCCGATAGGCTATTGAGCGTATCGTCTTTCAACGCCTGTTCGATCAACGCGTCGACTTTCGCTTTCAGCGCAGGCTCGTCTTTCTTCAGCCCGATGTAGCACGGCGAATCTTTCAGCATAAACTTCGCGACGGGGGCTTTAGTCGGGTTCTGCTCGGCGATAGCGGCAACCACCAGATTCCCTGTGGCGACGAATTCCACCTGTCCTGACAGATACGCCGACAGCGTGGTGTTGTTATCTTCGTAGCGCTTAATCTGTGCGGCCTTCGGCGCCGTTTCCGTCAGGACCATATCTTCTACTGCACCGCGTGTGACGCCAATACTCTTCCCTTCCAGCGCTTCTGACGAGGCTAACGCGCTGTCTTTCGGGCCGAATACCCCCAGAAAGAACGGCGCATAAGCGCGGCTGAAATCGATCACTTTTTCACGCTCGGCATTTTTACCCAGGCTGGAGATAACCAGATCGACCTTGTTGGTTTGCAGATACGGCACGCGGTTGGCGCTGGTTACCGGAACCAGTTGCAACTTTAGTTTCATCTCTTTCGCCAGATAGCGGGCGATATCGATGTCATAGCCCTGCGGTTGCAGATCGGTGCCAACCGATCCAAACGGTGGGAAATCCTGCGGCACCGCAACGCGCAGCACACCGCGCTTCTCGATATCCTGTAACTGATCGGCCATCGCGCTACTGGCCTGAACCAGTAACATTGCCGCACCCATCACCGCCAGTAACCCTTTTTTGATGCCCAGTTTATTGATCAACATCGTCTCTGCCCCCGGTTAGTGTAATTGAAACGAAAGGTTCTTTAAAAACAAATATTGAAACTATCGTTACAAATACTAAGCAAGGAGTGTGCCAGATTCCATTCGTACTCTTGGCGATGAGGAACAACGTAGAAGGTCAGAAAATTGTGCTGAAATATGGCATAGCTGTGGATATGGAATATTGGTGAACAGTTTCGGGCGTGGTTGAAGAGAGATCATTTATGCAACTCATGCACCACGCCTGAGTCTTGTGTTTTTTATGCCTTATTAGCGTAAAGAATTACGCTGAGGTGAGCATGACCGCCGGATGAGCGGCATGGACGCCGCGAAAGTCAGCGCCGCGCAGGGAGCGCGTCGCTGGCGGTCCGTATTGCGGGCATGAACGCCGAAGGTATCGCGAAGCGGCGTGATTCCGCGAAAAAAGCCTGGGTTCATAGGGCAAGCGGCGTTTGAGCTGCCCTATGTCGGGCGTGGCGTTGCGTCACAAAAATAATCCAGAGCTATCACGCCCGAAACGATCTGCATGGCTATATAACAACCGTTCGGAATGCACTATTAAAGTGCAAAAGCACCACGCTAACGCACCATCAGCGTTGTTCAAGCTCATCCAGTTCACCATAAAGATCCGCAATCTGGTGGATGCGCTGGCGTCCATCACGCAGTATTTCATGCAATAACGCATTGCTGATCACGTTCACCAGACTCATGGCGGATGAATAGCTGTCAAACGCCGATACGCTGTCCAGCGGGACACACAGCGACCAGGTTGCCAACGGCATCAGCGCACTCACCTGCGGTTCGCAGAGCAGCAGTACAGGCACGCCGCGTTTTTGCAGTTGCACCAGCAGCGGCTGAATTAGCCGTGGACGACGGCGAAAGGCCACCACAATCACGACATCCTGCGCCGTGAGATCGACCAGCTCTTCGGATAGCGTCTGCCCCGGCTGCGTCAGCAGTGTGACCTGTTGGCGAATCTGAAGCAGTTGTTGCCGCAGGTGCAGCGCGACCGGATAGCTGTTGCGTAGCCCGATCAGACACAGGCGCTGCGCCTGCTTCAGCGCCTGAATCACCGCACCAAACTGTACGGGGTCAATCTGGTTTATCCACTGCGTCAGGTTCGCCATTTCCTGTTTGTAATGCCGCGCCAGCAGCGTATTGCCCTGCACCGCATCACGGTTATCCGCCAGCGGCATCCCGCTCTGGCGCAACGTTCTTAGCTCATCGCGCATGTCACGGTAGCTGGGGTAGCCCAGTCGTTTGAACAAGCGGCTGACGGTCGCTTTCGAGACGCCGCTCAACCGCGCCAGCTCAGCGCTGTTGTAACTGATCAGATCGTCAAAGTGATCGAAGATGAAATCCGCGACGCGCTGTTCCTGCGGTGAAAGCTCGCTATAGCGATCCCGTAATCGTTCATCTATTTGCATCATCGTCTCTCGTCCATTGCGCGCGCTGTAACGTTTGTTTCATTGCGCAGAACATAGCACAGGATTGTCAGGATGATACAGATACACCTTTTGGCACCGTATACCGACTTTACGCTGTACCGAAAAACTGGAACGCCGTTTGCTTATAGCTAGGGTTAATAGAGCAACTCACACTACCCTACATAAAAAGGAATCTCGAAATGATGCAAAGTAATACCGCCCCGCTGGGCATGGCGGTGGCACCTCATCATTTAGCCAGCGCCAGCGCATTGGCTGTTCTGCGTGAAGGCGGAAACGCCATTGAAGCCATGGTCGCTGCGGCGGCAACCATTGCCGTGGTGTACCCACACATGAACGGGATCGGCGGCGATGGTTTCTGGCTGATAGTGCCGCCACACGGTGACCCCATTGCTATTGATGCCAGCGGTGCGGCGGGGTCGCTGGCCTGCCGCGAGTACTATCAGGGCGAAAGCCGCATTCCGCACCGCGGCCCGAAAGCGGCACTGACGGTCGCAGGCACCGTCGGCGGCTGGCAGGAAGCGCTGGACTATTCACAAGAGCTGGAAAATTCACAAGAAATAGACAGCACGCCGATGCCGCTGGCTCGTCTGCTGTCTGACGCGATTCGCTATGCGGCCGACGGTATTCCCGTCACACAATCACAGGAAGATGCACTCACTCAGCGCTATCACGAACTGAGCGATTTTCCCGCCTTTAGCCAACTCTTTATGCCGCAGGGAAATATCCCGCGTGCAGGTAGCCGTTTCACGCAGCCTGACTTAGCGGATACCTTAACGGCGCTGAGCATCGAAGGGCTGGACAGTTTTTATCGCGGCTCCGTCGCCGCCCGGCTGTCGGCGCAGATGGCGCTGCTCGGGATGCCGCTGACGGCTGACGATCTGGCGAACTACCGCGCCAAGCGAACCACGCCGCTGGTGCTGAAACACAGTAAAGGCGATATCTATAACCTCGCGCCGCCGACGCAGGGTCTGGTGTCCCTCGCAATCCTCGGACTGACCGATCATTTAGAAATGGAAGATCTGAACGATAGTCAGACGATCCATCGTATTGTCGAATCGACCAAGTTGGCGTTTGGCCTGCGTGACCGCTTCATTACCGATCCCAAACTGATGACGCAAAATGTTCAGGCGCTGCTGGAAAACGATGTGCTTGGTGCACTGGCGCGACAGGTCGATACGCGAAAAGCCGCATCGTGGGGAGAAGGTAAAGGCCCCGGTGACACCGTCTGGATGGGCGTATGCGACAGCAGCGGCCTGTGCGTCTCTTTCATTCAGAGTATTTATCACGAATTTGGCAGCGGTGTTGTGCTACCGGGAACTGGCGTGCTCTGGCAGAACCGCGGTGCCTCGTTCAGCCTCGATCCGGCGCACCTGTTGGCGTTAGAACCGGGCAAACAGCCTTTTCATACCTTAAACCCCGCCGCCGCACGTTTATCCGACGGACGCACGATGGTCTATGGCTCGATGGGCGGAGACGGACAACCGCAGACGCAGGCGGCTATCTTTATCCGTCACGTCCAGCAAGGACTGCCGCTGCAACAGGCGATTACCGCTCCACGCTGGCTGCTGGGTCGCACCTGGGGACAATCCTCCGACACGCTGAAGATCGAAGATCGCTTTAAACCTGCCACCGTAGATGCCCTGCGTCAGCTAGGGCATGACGTCGAGCTATTGAGCAGTTTTAGCGAAACCGTCGGTCACGCAGGTGCCATCGTCCGCCACACCAACGGCATGCTGGAAGGCGCTTTCGATCCACGCAGCAACGGCAGCGCGGCAGGCTTTTAGTCCTACTTAACCGGGAGAAAATAGAATGACGATGATCGAACAAGACGCACTGGCGGCGTATCTGCAACAGATGGAAACGCTGCTATCTCTGCAACTCAGCCAGGAACGACGTCAGGAACTGCTGGTGCAATTCAGCCGCATCCACGCCATGGCACAACCGTTGATGGAATTCCCCCTCGATGAGCATCAGGATATTGCCGGGGTTTATACGCTAGGAGCTTATACGCTATGAGTTTATACGCCAAACGCGCGTCCTCATCGTTATCCATCCGGCAAATTCAGCAAGGCTTGCAGGCTGGAATGTTCTCCGCCAAAGAGCTTGCACAGCAGGCACTAGCCGCAATTGGGCAGAGCAATCCGACGATTAATGCCTATACCCACGTCACCGGCGAACGCATGTTGGCAGAAGCTGGGCGCATCGACGCGTGCCGTCAGCGCGGGGAAACCTTACCGGCGCTGGCTGGTGTGCCTTATGCCGTAAAGAACCTGTTTGATGTCAGCGGCGAAACCACGCTGGCGGGGGCCGAGCTTTTCAGCCAACGACCACCCGCCGCACAGGATGCTTTTGCCATCCGTCAGCTTGCCAGTCAGGGCGCGCTGCTGTCCGGCATGTTGAATATGGACGCCTATGCCTATGGCTTTACCACCGAGAACAGCCATTACGGCCCCACGCGTAACCCGCTCGACACACAGCGTATTGCAGGAGGCTCGTCTGGCGGATCGGCTGCCGCCGTCGCCGCAGGGTTGGTTAACTTCACGCTGGGCAGCGACACCAATGGTTCGATCCGCGTGCCGTCGTCGCTCTGCGGCATTTTCGGGCTGAAGCCGACGTTTGGCCGTTTATCACGCCACGGTAGCCACCCGTTTGTCGCCAGTCTCGACCACATCGGCCCATTCGCACGTAGCGTAGACGATCTGGCATTGGTGTTCGATGCACTACAAGGTCGCGACAAGCACGATCGTTTTCAGACAGAACGAGAAACGCAGCATACCGCCACACAGTTGGAAACTGGCAGCGATGGATTGCGCTACGCGGTGCTGGATGGCTACTTCTCCACATGGTCCAGCGAGGAAGCCAAAGCCGCCGTCCGCCAGATCGCACTAGCGCTGGGCGCACAGGACAGCCTGACGTTAACCGACGCCGCACTGGCACGCAGCGCCGCTTTTATTCTGTCGGCCAGTGAAGGGGGAAATCAGTATTTGCCAGACTTACGCACTCAGCCTGAGCGTTTCGAGCCACTGTCACGCGAGCGGCTGCTGGCTGGCGCGATGATCCCCGCCGCCTGGTATGTGCAAGCCCAGCGCTTCCGCAATTATTTTCGTCAACAAACGTTGGCATTGTTTGAACACACCGACCTGCTGATTGCCCCCGCAACGCCCTGCTCCGCCACGCTTATTGGTCAGGAAATCATGCGTATTAATGGTACCGATCTGCCCGTCCGCGCCAGTATGGGTATGCTGACACAGCCGATCTCTTTCGTCGGGTTACCCGTCGTAACGGTGCCGGTAGCAACCGCCAGCGGCCTGCCGATAGGTATTCAGATTATTGCCGCACCGTGGCGCGAGGATCTTTGCCTGCGGACGGCGTGGGCGCTTGAGCAGCAGGGCATCACTTATACCTTATGAGGAAAGAAAATATGTTGCCTGACGATAGCAATCAGCCGGATGTGCTGGCCGATGTGACCGCCGCGTTTTATCGCTACGAAAAAGCCTTAATCGGTAACGACATTGCGGTGCTGGATGAGCTGTTCTGGCACGATGAAAAAACGGTGCGCTACGGGGCGGGAGAAAATCTATATGGGATCGAGGAAATTCGTGCCTTTCGCCTCGCTCGCCCCTCTTCCGGTCTGGACAGAACCCTGCGTAATACGGTCATCACCACCTACGGTCATGATATGGCCGTCACCAGCACCGAGTTTACCCGCACTGGCAGCACGAAGGTTGGTCGTCAAATGCAGACCTGGGTCAAAATGCCCGAAGGCTGGCGTATTGTCGCTGCCCACGTCAGCGTGATGAGCGAGTGACAATAAAAGACACAAACGATCTGCATGCAGCGTTTGTGTCAGTCGTCAGCCATCGATTTATCTGCTTGTTTCGGTGCGTCTGAAGCCAGATAATATTTGCCATCAATAAGCACATATTCACCTGAAGCCAACTTACGCTCGATCACCTCACGCGCCGCCATTTGCAGCGTTTTCCCCAAGGCGAAAAATGCCTGTTCCTGAAGACTTAACGTCGTAATATCGAGTGAGGATGACATAGCTTCTCCTATCTGAACCAAGTCGATTAAATGACTGCATACCTGGGATACGAATGTTAAATCTGCTTTTCCCTGCTAACCCCAGTAAACCATCATATAAATCCGTGAGATCAATTTTCCTTTTCCCCGAAAGGTCGGGGGCGGCGCACCAATAGTAAGCACCCGATCGGGAAACATTGTAGTGGTCAAAAATCGCTCTGGCAACCGACGTAATCACCTTTAGAATTTGCCCAGAATTGAGCTCAACATGCCGATAAGCTTCCAAACGCTCTTGATTCTCAACTTTATCAAAAGCCACCGTCCAAAGACCCGACCGGGGCATTTGAAAACCAGGTATGTTATGTTTCTCATCAATCCCTTTATTAAGCAATTCGTCCGCTGACTGGAGTTTCTGGAAACCAATGGCATAGACCATGCCACCAACGATAAACTGACGTATAAGCAGCTCACCATTCCCTGTATAGTCTTCGAAATCATGGTATTCCCAAGTGACCACGTTTAGCTTTTCCTTAGCAGAAATCAGATGAGCAGATAACCAAAATACCTTTCAGCCCACAATGCTCTTATTCCTCTTTCTGGTGCTGCTTCGCAATTTTCAAAACAACGCAACATACTGACTGACAGACTGCACTATTCACGTATATATGAAGAATATATTATTCAGAACACTCTCATTTATTGGTGGGAATTAACGCAATCATTTTACCCATTATATCTCTGCTATACTGTATAAAATACCGGCAGATATCATAAGTAAAAAATGTACCTACGTCGGCCTATTTGAGTGCCTATGAACCAAAAATTTTGATTTATTTATCCTATTATTCGATTAGTGGAATTCACTATAAATAGCGGTTTATCCACAATCAGAAAAGGTTATATCAGCCGCTAATCCAATACGTAAAAACCAACAGGTAACGCACTGTTATAAAAAGAATTATCTTTCAAACCAAAAATCATAAAGATCACATAAATCATGAAGATAACATAGCAATAATCACGTTACCGCTATCGCTAATATTGGCCTAACAGGAGGTTGCATTGAGGCAATAAAGGGTTGTCTCAGAATCTGAGTATGTTAGGGTAGATTATGTTTAATCATTATCAGGGTTAGGTTATAGAATTATAAACGACACAGGAAAACAATAATTTCATGGCAATTAAACTTGAAGTAAAGAACCTTTATAAGATATTTGGCGAGCACCCAGACAGAGCATTTAAACTGATTGATAAAGGCCTGAGTAAAGATCAGGTATTTGAAAAAACAGGGCTTACTGTCGGGGTAAAAGATGCCAGTCTGGCCATTGAAGAAGGCGAGATATTTGTCATCATGGGATTATCCGGTTCCGGCAAATCAACCATGGTACGCCTTCTCAATCGTCTGATCGAACCCACTCGGGGTCAGGTGCTGATCGACGGTGAGGATATCTCCAGGATATCTGATGCCGCGCTGCGCGACGTGCGCCGCAAGAAGATCAGTATGGTGTTCCAATCCTTTGCGCTCATGCCACATCTGAACATCCTCAACAATACCGCATTTGGTATGGAACTGGCTGGTGTACCGAAAGCGGAACGTGAGCAAAAAGCGCTGGATGCGTTACAACAGGTTGGGCTCGAAGCCTACGCGGCTTCTTACCCGGATGAACTGTCCGGCGGGATGCGGCAACGCGTCGGTCTGGCGCGTGCGTTAGCGAATGACCCCGATATCCTATTGATGGATGAGGCATTCTCCGCGCTCGATCCGCTGATCCGTACAGAAATGCAGGATGAGCTAGTCAAACTCCAGTCCCGTCATCAACGCACTATCGTCTTTATCTCACACGATCTGGATGAAGCGATGCGCATCGGTGACCGGATTGCCATCATGCACGGCGGTGAAGTGATTCAGGTCGGTACGCCCGATGAGATCCTGAATAACCCAGCCAATGACTATGTGCGCACCTTTTTCCGCGGTGTCGATATCAGCCATGTGTTTAGCGCTAAGGATATCGCCCGTCGTCGCCCGGTCACCTTAATCCGTAAAACTCCCGGCGTGGGGCCACGTTCTGCACTAAAAATCCTTCAGGACGAAGACCGTGATTACGGCTACGTACTGGAAGGCGGAAAACGCTTCATTGGCATTGTGTCTATTGATTCACTGAAGCAGGCGCTGAAAGAACAGCAGCCGCTGGAACAGGCGTTACTGCCCGAACCTGCTCCCGTGCCCGCAGATATGTCACTCAACGAGCTGATTTCTCAGGTCGCACAGGCTCCCTGTGCCGTTCCTGTTGTCGGCGAAAACCATGAGTACATTGGCATCATTTCCAAAGGAATGCTGCTACAGGCACTGGATAAGGAAGGAGTGACCAATGAGTAAATCGACCTCAAATCCGTGGGACACCACGGCACAAAATCAGCCTGCCGATCAAAATGCAGCTCCTGAGCAGGCTAATAGCGCCGCACAAAGCGATCCGTGGGCAACCAGCACGCAGAGCGCGCCTGCTGATAGCTCGACGCCTGACAGCATGCCGCAGAGCGATCCGTGGTCTACTGGTGCCTCCGCTCAGGATACACCGGCTAACGGCAGCGATGCCTGGAGCAGCGCTCCGGCTCCCGATGGTGTTACCGATGCGGCCCATCAAGCTGCGCAATCCGGCAGTGACTGGCTAAACAGCACCGCCCCCGCAACGCCTGAGCATTTCAATCTGCTCGATCCGTTTAAGGACACGCTGATCCCGCTGGACAGTTGGGTCACCCACGGTATCGATTGGGTTGTGCTGCACTTCAGGCCGATCTTCCAGGGCATTCGCGTGCCGGTCGATTTTATTCTGGGCGGCTTCCAGCAGTTTCTGCTGGGAATGCCTGCGCCGATTGCCATTCTGGTGTTTTCATTGATTGCCTGGCAGATGTCCAGCCTCGGCATGGGCGTGGCTACCCTGCTGTCACTGATTGCGATTGGCGCAATTGGTGCCTGGTCACAGGCGATGATCACGTTAGCGTTGGTACTGACCGCGCTGTTCTTCTGCGTACTCATCGGGCTCCCCATGGGGATCTGGCTGGCGCGTAGCGAACGAGCGGCCAAGATTATCCGTCCACTGCTCGATGCCATGCAGACCACGCCCGCGTTCGTCTATCTGGTGCCTATCGTCATGCTGTTCGGTATCGGTAACGTGCCGGGGGTGGTGGTGACCATTATCTTTGCCCTGCCGCCGATTATTCGCTTAACGATTCTGGGTATTCGCCAGGTGCCAGCCGATCTGGTTGAGGCCGCTGAGTCATTCGGAGCCAGCCCACGCCAGATGCTGTTTAAGGTTCAACTGCCGCTGGCCATGCCAACCATCATGGCTGGTGTAAACCAGACGCTGATGCTGGCGCTGTCGATGGTGGTGATCGCCTCGATGATCGCCGTGGGTGGTCTGGGTCAGATGGTACTGCGCGGTATTGGCCGTCTGGATATGGGTCTGGCTGCCGTCGGCGGGGTCGGGATTGTTATTCTGGCCATTATTCTTGACCGTCTTACCCAGTCTCTGGGGCGCGATCGTCGCAGCAAGGGCAACAAAAGCTGGTACGCCAGCGGCCCGATTGGCCTGCTGACCCGTCCCTTCATCAAGCAGTAACGCTCGTCCCGCCTGTCTGGCATACGTCAGACAGGCGGCGACATTCACTATTCGGTTTATCCACACATTAATTTTATTAGCCACACTTACAATTTGCCCTAAATAATTCGAGTTTCAGGCAGGCGGCAAGGGAAGGCATCCCGATGAGCTTACATAGGTAAGTGATTCGGGTGACTGAGCACGGCCAACGCACATGCAACTTGAAGTATGACGGGTATAAAAACAGAGGGAATCATGATGCGTAACACCAAACTTTGGGCCGCCGCCCTGACTACCGCACTGTTGAGTACGCAGGTTTACGCCGCTGACACCGCGCAACCGGGTAAAGGTATTTCGGTTATTCCGGTGCAAAGTACCATCTCCGAGGAAACGTTCCAGACGCTGCTGGTCAGCCGCGCGTTGGAAAAGCTCGGCTATGACGTGCAATCTCCTCGTGAAGTAGATTACAACGTCGCCTACACCTCAATCGCCTCTGGCGATGCGACGTTTATCGCGGTTAACTGGGATCCGCTACACGCCGACCAATATAAAGCTGCCGGTGGGGACGCGAAATTCTACCGTCAGGGTGAATATGTCTCCGGTGCCGCTCAGGGCTATCTGATCGACAAGAAAACGGCTGAAAAATACAAAATCACCAATATCGCGCAGCTAAAAGATCCGAAAATTGCCAAGCTGTTTGATACCAACGGCGACGGCAAAGCCGATCTGACGGGCTGTACGCCAGGCTGGGGATGTGAAGCAGCCATCAACCACCATCTTCCCGCCTATGGCTTAACCAACACGGTCGAGCATAATCAGGGTAACTATGCGGCGATGATCGCCGATACCATTACCCGTTACAAAGAAGGCAAGCCGATTCTGTACTACACGTGGACGCCGTACTGGGTCAGTGATGTGCTGGTGCCGGGACGTGACGTAGTCTGGTTGCAGGTACCTTTCTCTTCTCAACCGGGTGAAATGAAGGATGTCAGCACCAAGCTGCCAAACGGTGCCGACTATGGCTTCCCCGTTAATACGATGAAGATTGCCGCGAATAAAGCGTGGGCCGAGAAAAACCCCGCAGCGGCGAAGCTGTTCGCCATCATGAAGTTGCCGATTGCCGATGTGAATGCGCAGAATCTGCGTATGCATGAAGGTCAGGGTTCACAGAAAGATATCGAACGTCATGTTGATGGCTGGATCAAAGCCCACCAGCAATTGTTTGACGGCTGGGTGAAAACCGCCGCTGACGCAGCGAAATAATCTCCTGTCGATGAGCGCCCCTTTCTCGCGAAAGAGGCGCTTTTTATTGCTAAAGGGCAATTATGGCAGTTTGACGATTTCGACCCAGTTCGCGCCTTTTCCGGTCGGGTATTGTCCGACTCGCACTAAATCCCCGTTATCCTGATTGATGCGATACACCGACAGCGATGTCGATTTTTCGCCGCTGGCGATCAGGAATTTCCCGCTTGGATCGATCTGAATACCGCGTGGCTGCGTTTCTGTTGGATAGCGCGTAATGTATTTCAACTGACCCGTTTTCGGCTCAACCCGCAGCAGCGTAATCGTGCTTTTGGTACGTTCCGATACGTACAGGAATTTTCCATTTGGCGTCAGGCGTAAATCGGCGCTCCAGATCTGCGGTCGGCTATCGGCGTTCTTTTTATCCGGCGCGATTGTTCCCGCTCGCATTCCTGCGTCGGCCGGAACGGTCTCGGTGTAATCCAACAGCGTAAGCTGTCCTGTCTTTTCATTCAGCGCCAAACGCGCAACTTTGCCGGACAATTCGTTGCTCACGTAGAGCGTTTTATTATCAGGTGAGAACACCAAATGGCGCGGCCCGTTCCCCTCAGGCAGTTTAATTTCGGCTGGCTCATTCGGCGTCAGCGTGCCCGTTTTCGCATCAAACCGGAACTGTACAATTTGGTCGCTGCCGAGATTGCTGGCAAAGACGAACTTATTTTTGCGATCGGCAATAATGCTGTGCGCTTTCTCGCCTGTCGGCACCACAGTGACCGCACTCGCGTTGACCTTGCCGTCTTTATCAATGCCATTAACCGCGATTTTATTGCCGCCATACGACGCACTGAACAGCCATTTTCCCGTGAGATCCGTAGAGATGTAAGCCATGCTGTCCGGTAATTCCGCTTTACCTAACGGGCTCAGTACACCGCTCTTGGCGTCGATTTTATAGCTGACTGCCGAGTAGGGGATACCGCGCGTGGCAGCATAGAGGAATGATTTATCTGGGCTAATGACCATCGGCATCACTTTTGCACCAGCAGCAACTTTCCCGGTAGCGGTCAATTCGCCGCTTTGCGTATTGAGTGTGTAGGCATCGATCGCGCCGTCAGTGGCAGCAGAGACGTAAACCGCCGTGACTGCCTGCGCGCCCATCGACCACAGTGCCGCTGCTGGCAGCAGTGCACATCCCATTAGCATTGCAATGCTGTTTTTCTTAAACACCTGATAATGCTTAAACATACTGTCCCCTGTCGATAGTGTTATGACGCTGGCAATAAGCTAAATCAATCTCATTAAAAACAAAACAAACTTAATAAGCACAAAGATATTCTGGCATCTCATTAGGCTCTGCCGGATACTATCGCTTCTGCTTTTAACATCATATTAACGTTCAAACACTATGCCTCTTCAGCAACAATCTGCATCCTCTACACAACAACCAGGGCTTAGCCTGTCTTTGACCCTGATTATGTCTATTGCGACTGGCCTTGCCGTCGCCAGTAACTATTATGCCCAACCGCTGCTGGAGACGATTGCCAGAGTCTTTGCGCTTTCCGTTAATCAGGCGGGATTCATTGTCACCGCCGCACAGTTGGGTTATGCCGTTGGCCTGCTGTTTTTAGTGCCGCTGGGGGACATGTTTGAACGCCGAACGCTGATTGTCGGCATGACGCTGCTCGCCGCAGGCGGGATGCTGATCACCGCTTCCGCGCCCACACTTTGGATCATGATTGCTGGCACCGCGTTAACTGGCTTGTTCTCCGTTGTCGCGCAGTTGCTGGTTCCTCTTGCCGCCACGCTGGCAACGCCAGAAACGCGCGGTAAGGTCGTCGGCACGATTATGAGCGGCCTGCTGCTGGGGATTCTGCTGGCGCGTACCGTCGCGGGTGCGCTGGCTTCACTCGGTGACTGGCGCACCGTTTACTGGGTTGCCAGCACGCTGATGGTCATCATGGCGCTGATTCTGTGGCGGGCGTTGCCGCGTATTCCTCAGCAAAACACGCTGAACTACCCGCAACTGCTTACTTCCATATTTCGTCTGTTTTCCACCACGCCGATGTTGCGTACACGCGCCATTTTGGGCTGTTTGTCCTTTGCCAACTTCAGCATTCTATGGACCTCGATGGCATTCCTGCTGGCCTCGCCGCCCTACGGTTATTCCGAAGGTGTTATCGGCCTGTTCGGGTTGGTTGGCGCAGCGGGCGCATTAGCAGCATCGCGCGCGGGGCGTCTGGTCGATCAGGGCAAAGCCAAGCCGACCACCAGCGTTGGGATTATCCTGCTTTTGCTGTCGTGGGGCTTTATTGCGCTCGGTATTCATTCCGTGGCGGCGCTGCTCATTGGCATCATCGTGCTGGACCTGGCGGTTCAGGGCGTGCACGTCACCAACCAGAGTGTGATCTACCGTATGATGCCGGAAGCGCGTAATCGCCTGACGGCAGGCTACATGACCAGCTATTTCATCGGCGGCGCATTGGGATCGCTTCTCTCCGCATCGGCCTATCAGCAGTGGGGCTGGCTGGGCGTATGTGCCGCTGGCGGCATTATCAGCCTGTTGAACCTGCTGGTGTGGTGGCGCAGCCATCATCACGAGACGCAGGAAGCAATGGCGGCGCCGTAGCCGCGCTTGTTTGAAACTATCTCGATTGAGATCATCTCATTTGAGATAGTTTCTCCTGAGAAAATTGCGTCCAAAACCATCACGCCCGTTCAGCAATAACGTGAAATTCCGGTAATGCTTTGCTAGTGTTACCGGTTAGTTTCCTTTAAGTGCAAAAAAATATCAGGCCAGTGAATACATTAACCACCGCTACACCGAAAAAGCCGGCGTCTTTTAGCGAAGGCGTATTTGATAGTGTGCCAATTGTTATCGGCTATATGCCTGTAGCATTCGCATTTGGCATGAATGCCGTCAAATTAGGGTTTACTCCGCTGGAAGGCATTTTTCTTTCGTGCATCATTTACGCGGGTGCCAGCCAGTTCGTCATCACCGCGTTGCTCAGCGCAGGTATGTCCATCTGGGTAGCAGCGTTGACCGTCATGGCGATGGATGTTCGCCATGTGCTATATGGGCCCGCACTGCGGCATCGCATTACACAGCGGCTGCCGACCCGGAAAACCGCACTGTGGGCGTTCGGCTTGACGGACGAAGTGTTTGCGGCAGCAGCTACTCGATTGGCGAAAGATAACCGACGTTGGTCAGAAGAGTGGATGATGGGCGTATCGCTTTTAGCCTGGCTCTCCTGGGTGCTCGGCACGGTGATCGGTGCCGTGTTTGGTAACGGCCCATTGGATGACTACCCTGCCGTCGAAGCCGCGCTATCGTTCATGCTACCCGCGCTTTTCCTGAGCTTTTTGCTCGCCTCTTTCAAGCGAAAACAGAGTCTGGTTGTCGCCTGCGCACTGGGCGGAGCGCTGCTTGGACTGCTGCTTTCCTCCATCCCGGCCGCCATACTGCTCGGTATTCTCAGCGGCTGTTTGGCGTCGCTGGTTAACACCGCCACACCGCAGGTGAACACATGAGTACAGAAGTCGTTCTTATTGGGCTGATTGTGGGGCTGGTGAACTATCTCTTTCGCTATCTACCTCTGAGACTCAGCGCCTCACGCGCCTCCGGTTCGCTGCAACGCGGCAAAAAAGCCCTGTTGCTTGATAGCATCGGCATTGCTTCCATCTGTGCGCTGCTGATCGTTTCCAGCGTGCCGGATATTCTCGTGCATCACGAAAAGCTACTGCCAACACTGGCGGGTTTTATTACGCTGACAGCCTGCTTTTATAAAACCCGTAGTATCGTTTTGTCGACGTTACTGGGAGCACTCTGCTACGGCATTGCTTTCAAATTGCTCTGAATCCGCAGCGAAAATTATCAAATAAGATTTTGATTTAAATAAAGTAAATGGCGAATAATCCTTACCTTCGGTCATTCTCCGCTTACTTTCTGTCACATAAATAAGCACAATTTCCCACCCGAATGCCGTTTACCCATTTAGTAACATTAGTTACTATGCATGCCGTGATTAATGAGGTTTATATAAAAAATGGACAGTTCATTCACTCCTATAGAACAAATGCTCGATCTGCGTGCTTCACGCAAACCCGGTTTCCCACGTCAGGAAGTCTTGCTACTGCGTCTATTCATGCATGTTCAAGGCAAAATCCTGGAAAATAGAAACAGAATGCTGAAAGATCAGGGCATCAATGAAACCCTTTTCATGGCATTGCTGACGCTGGAATCTCAAGAGTCTTACAGTATTCAGCCGTCCGAACTCAGTGCCGCACTGGGGTCGTCACGTACCAATGCAACACGCATCGCTGACGATCTGGAGAAAAGAGGCTGGATAGAGCGGCGCGAAAGCAGCAGTGACAGACGCTGCCTGCATCTGCATCTAACAGAAGAAGGCAAAGCCTTTCTTGGTCAATTGATTCCACCACAGCACAGCAGCCTCCACGTTCTTTGTTCAGCACTTGAATCCGGCGAGAAAAAACAGCTTGAAACGCTGATGAGAAAGCTCTTGGTTCGGCTGGATGAAATGGACGATTTCGACAACGTATAGCAGAAAAACAACAACAAAAATCATAACCAGCGCCTTTTTCTTTCACCCGAAACGACCCGATGCTGATGTATCGGGCAGGTGAATTTTGCTGCGAAAAATACACATGATCTTTCCGCAGCAGCAACCTGCGGCTTAGCACAACGGCAATCTCACGCTCTGGGCGGGCAATCTGAAAACGCCCCCAGGCTGCACAGCAATATGAATTCATTGCGACTATCGCCAGGCGGCTCCGTCTGGCGCACTGGCCGATACAAAGAAAATAAAAAGAGAGAATAGCATGAGTGAAAGTGTGGAAAATCAGGTGCCGCAGACGCCGCAAAGAAACAAGAAACAGCAGCGGAAGCGAGTGTTATCGCTGCTGACATTTATTTTCGTCGCGCTGGGCTGTGCTTGGCTAGTTTACTGGTTTCTGGTGCTCAGACATCACCAAAGCACTGACGATGCCTACATCGCAGGCAACCAGATTCAGATAATGGCACAGGTTACAGGCAGCGTGACGCATGTGAACGTCGACAATACCGACTTTGTTAAGCAGGGACAGGTGTTGGTGGAGTTGGATCCTACCGATGCCCAGCAGGCATTCGAGCGCGCGAAAACCGCATTGGCTAACAGCGTGCGCCAAACGCATCAGTTGATTATCAACAGCAAACAATATCAGGCCAACATCGAGCTGCGTCAGACTGAACTGAACAAGGCGCAAAGTGACTTAAGCCGCCGTGAAGCCCTGGGCAGCGCGAATGCTATCGGGCGTGAAGAAGTACAGCATGCTCGCGATGCCGTCGCGACCGCCAAAGCGGCGCTGGAAGTTGCCAGACAACAATATCAAGCGAATCAGGCGATGATTCTGGATACGCCGCTGGAGAAGCAACCCGCCATACAGCAAGCCTCTGTAGAAATGCGCGATGCCTGGTTGGCGCTACAACGCACTAAAATCGTCAGCCCGATTGACGGCTACATCTCACGCCGCAGCGTGCAGATTGGCGCTCGCATCTCCTCAACCTCAGCGCTGATGGCGGTGGTTCCCGCCAATCACCTGTGGGTCGATGCTAACTTCAAAGAGACGCAGTTAGCCAATATGCGCATCGGCCAGCCCGCTACCGTGATCGCAGATATCTACGGTGACGATGTCGTGTATCAGGGAAAAGTGGTCGGCCTCGATATGGGAACCGGTAGCGCGTTTTCTCTGCTGCCTGCCCAGAACGCGACAGGAAACTGGATTAAAGTCGTCCAGCGCCTGCCTGTGCGTATTGAGATCGATCCGAAGCAGGTTGCCGAACATCCGTTGCGCATCGGCCTGTCAGCGTTAGTGAATGTCGATACCGCCAATACAGAAGGCAGCGCATTAGCAGAAACATCACGCACCACGCCAGCTTACCAAAGTGATGCACTGACGCTGGATCTCGCCCCCGTTAACCAAGACATTAGCGCCATTATTCAGGCCAATGCCGGTTAATCGACCAGGAGAGAAACGTGCAGAGAAAACCGCTTAAAGGCGCGAGTCTGGCCTGGATGACCGTTGCGCTATCGCTGGCAACGTTCATGCAGGTGCTGGACTCCACCATCGCCAACGTCGCTATTCCGACCATCGCCGGTAATCTGGGTGCGTCCAACTCGCAGGGAACGTGGGTCATCACCTCGTTCGGGGTCGCTAATGCTATCTCTATTCCTATCACCGGCTGGCTGGCTAAACGGTTCGGTGAAGTCCGTCTTTTTCTATGGTCAACGGCGCTCTTCGCCCTGACGTCCTGGCTATGTGGTATGTCCACCAGCCTGGAAATGCTGATTTTCGCCCGCGTGTTGCAGGGGATCGTCGCCGGGCCGCTCATTCCGCTCTCACAGAGCCTGTTGTTAAGCAATTATCCTCCCGCGAAACGCAGCATCGCTCTGGCGCTGTGGTCAATGACCGTGGTCGTCGCACCGATCTGCGGCCCGATTTTGGGCGGCTGGATTAGCGATAACTACCACTGGGGCTGGATATTCTTCATCAACGTCCCACTCGGTATCGCCGTGGTATTTATTGCGTTGCAAACGCTGCGCGGGCGAGAAACCAAAACGGAAATCAAGCCCATCGATACCATCGGGCTGGCGTTGTTGGTCGTTGGCATCGGCAGCCTTCAGATGATGCTAGACCGGGGCAAAGAGCTGGACTGGTTTAACTCGACGGAAATCATCACCCTCACCGTGGTGGCGGTAATTGCGATAACGTTCCTGATTGTCTGGGAACTGACGGACGACCACCCGGTGGTGGATTTGTCCCTATTTAAGTCGCGAAACTTCACCATCGGCTGTCTGTGTATCAGCCTCGCCTATATGTTTTACTTCGGGGCGATCGTGCTCTTGCCGCAACTATTGCAGGAGGTGTATGGCTATACCGCCACCTGGGCAGGGCTGGCATCCGCCCCCGTTGGGCTAATGCCGGTGGTGCTGTCGCCGATCATCGGTCGGTTCGCGCCGCGTCTGGATATGCGCAAGCTGGTAACGTTCAGCTTTATTATGTACGCAGTTTGTTTTTACTGGCGTGCGTACACCTTCGAGCCGGGCATGGATTTCGGCGCGTCGGCCTGGCCGCAGTTCGTACAGGGGTTTGCCGTCGCCTGCTTCTTCATGCCGCTGACGACCATCACGCTGTCGGGTCTTCCGCCTGAACGTTTGGCGGCGGCATCGAGTCTGTCGAACTTTGCCCGAACGTTGGCGGGGTCGATCGGGACATCGCTGACCACCACGCTCTGGACGCAGCGAGAGTCGCTGCACCATGCACACCTGACGGAATCTATCACGCCATATAATCCGATAGCGCAGGAAACGTACCAGCAGCTTCAGGCTATGGGGATGAGTCAAACACAGGCATCGGCCTATATCGCAGAGCAGATTACGGCGCAGGGGCTGATTATTTCTGCTAACGAGATCTTCTGGGCCGCCGCAGCCGTATTTCTGGTATTGCTGGTGCTGGTCTGGTTTGCTAAACCGCCCTTTACCACCGGCGGTGGAGGCGGTGGCGCACACTAACTGCCGAAATTGCCCTCCCCCTCGGCCATCCCATTGGCTGAAGGGGATCCTCTTGCCAACTTCGCGTCAATTGGCATTATCGCAGGCGCAATCAAAAGGCTGAATGAAGCACAGGGCAACGTGGTATCACGCTTTGGTCTGAAGCTGGTTTACGGTTCTACGCTAGTGAGTTTGCTGTCTGCGGCAGTGGCGGAACTGGTGTTTTAATTTTAAATTATAAATCAAAAAGTTAATAACCAGGTAATGACGAAATCACATATTAGGGGAAACGCGGGGATAAGGTTCCCGCAGGGATGCCTTACCCCGTGGTAGCCCCGAGTATCTCGATCTCACAGCCATGATTTTCAACAAGATCATCAGAACGCGACGCAGACGGGGGCATCAATCCGCATGACGGATTCCTGCGCGAAACGTGATTTGTAGGTAGTACGCAACGCTTCAATATCACGCTCTTTATCAGCGCCATGAATCAGCATCAGCGCCTTGCTGTTCTCTCTGGCAATCCGTCCATTGTTGCCCAGCCACTGTCCTTTGGCATCAAACACCGTCAGCCCTTCTTTAAAGCGTGGCGTAACCTCACCGTCCAAAAACGCATTCCACTCAGCATCAGAAATCGCCGGGCCAGCAGGACGATTCAAACCAAAATACAGCGTAGTCTGTACCTGCTTGTCGCCAATCTGGCACGTATCAGCGGTTGGTACAGCGGCAATAGCAGTGGATGAGCGCGGCAGCGAACTGCAACCGCCTGCCAGCAATGCGCCCAACAGTAACGATACCGCAATAACTTTCTGCTTTTTCTGCTTCATCAATCGTTCTCTCATCCGTGGCGATGCCTTCTCAGAGGGCGAATTCTCCCTCTGAGAATCGACGCGTGATATCAAGCTTGGTTCTGTCGCCACCACTCGGACAGCAAAATGCCCGTTGCGACTGAAATGTTCAGACTTTCAACCTTACCAGTACCGCCGATAGAGACTTTTACGTCCCCTTGTTGCCAGGCGCTATCCGACAGGCCATCACCTTCCTGACCCAACACGATCACAGTTTTCGCCGGAAGCGTTGCTTGCGACAATGCTGTACCTTTATGGCTGGAGGTAGTCACGATGGTGTAGCCTGCGTTACGGAATTCCGCCAGCACGGACAGGAAATCGTCAGCGTTGATCGCTTTAACGTGTTCCGCACCACCTTCTGCCGTGCGTACCGCCGCACCAGACTCCAGCAGCGCCGCATCCTGCACCAGCACGCCTTTCACGCCGAAATGCGCACAGCTACGCATAATGCCGCCGAGGTTGTGCGGGTTACCCACATCTTCCAGCGCCAGTACACAATCATTCTCGCCAGCCGTTTTCAGGTACTCGCGTACATCCATTCCCTGACGCTTTTTAATCAGGAAGCAGACGCCACCGTGGTGTTCAGTGCCGGAAGCCTTAATCAGCTCTTCCTCTTCCACAACGTGGTAAGCCTTACGGTTCGCCGCCATCCAGCGCAGTGCATCGCGGAAACGCGGCGTCACTTCTTGCAGGAACCAGGCCCGAACTATCACCTCAGAACGGTTTTTAAACAGCGCCTGACAGGCGTTTTCACCGTAGACCCGTGTTTCTTCCTGACGCTGGCGACGCAGTTGCTCAGGATCGATCTGGCTCTTGCCCGTAATACCGCCATGGTCTGGCGTATCACTTTCGCTTGGTGCACGAGACACGGTTTTCCACGGTGATTCATAACCACCAGTGTCTTCACCACGTGGGCGACGAGGCTTGTCGCCGCTGCGTTCGTTACGATCTTTATTGCCCCACGGCGTTTTCGCACTGCTATCGCCGTCACGGGACGGATTTTCCCGCGCATAACGCGGGTTAACATCACGCGGATGTTTCGGCTTTTCACGTTGATCGCGAGAGCCACCGCCATCACGCCGATCGCCACGGCGATCTTTTTCAGCAGGGCGCTTGTTTTTATTCTCTTTATCGCCCTCATCATCACTACGGACGTACATCACACGGACTTTGCCGCTTTTACTATTGAATGAATCGCTCATTGTTCTCTCCACCTACGCGCTGGGCGCGAAGATTACCTTATGTACACCCGCTTAGCCACACGCTTGTGGTAAAAGAGCGCTAACAGTCAGAAGCTATTGTAGCTATTGGGCAAACCACGTTGTTGCCATAATCTCTCCCCACCATAATTTATTCACTCTTATGCAACATGCCGTTGACGTTCCAATGCCGTATTACGTGCATTTTATCAGCGACATCTTTATTTTAGTCCTTTTATCTGAGGCCCTGTTATGAATACGGTATGTGGATCTTGCCAAACAACCAATCGCCTGCCTGAAGCGCGTATTGATGACCATGCAAAATGTGGCCGTTGCGGAGAAACCTTATTCAGCGGTGACGTCATCAATGCCACAGAAGCAACGCTCGACAAGCTGTTACAGGACGATCTTCCCATCGTGGTCGATTTCTGGGCTCCCTGGTGCGGCCCCTGCGTCAACTTTGCCCCCGTGTTTGAAAACGTCGCACAGGAGCGGAGCGGAAAAATCCGCTTCATTAAGGTCAATACCGAAGCCGAACCGGCACTCAGTGCCCGTTTTCGCATCCGCAGTATTCCAACGCTAATGATCTTCAAACAGGGCCAGATGGTTGACATTCTCAACGGTGCGCTGCCGAAAGCGCAGTTTGAGGAGTGGTTGGATGAATCACTGTAGAAAACTCTGGGGCATTATTGCCCCACCTCTTTTGGTCAACCCGTCTGTCGATTAGAATGTCGTCTTTCTGAACCGGCTTCCCAATAATTAAAATGAAGCCGGTTCGTTGCAGAATCTCATGGCGTCATCTATTTCATGCTCAACCGCCCTTTTGTGAACAACAATGCCGTACTCCGCCTGCGTCAGCAACGTCTTGAGCAGTCAACCAAACCATTTCGCGCCCGCGGCTGCCGCGTAGTACGCTGCCAGCAGTGTTTATTACCCGCGGCCAACTGCCTGTGCCACACCATTCAGGCGCAGCAATCCCGCAGCCGCGTCTGCCTGGTGATGTTTGATACCGAACCGTTAAAACCAAGCAATACCGGACGTCTCATCGCCGACATTCTGCCCGATACGCAGGCGTTTCGCTGGTCACGCACCGAGCCAGATCCCCAGTTACTTGCCACGCTGAAAGACCCGAACGTTCAGCCCTATCTGGTCTTCCTTGCCGATGCGGCGGAGGAAGGACGTCAGGTGTTTCAACAGCTTCCCCCAACGGAAAAACCCGCCCTGTTTGTCTTGCTCGACGGCACCTGGCCGGAAGCGCGTAAAATGTTCCGCAAAAGCCCCTATCTGGATAACTTGCCGATCTTATCGCTGAATGTAGAGGCGCTGTCCCGCTATCAACTGCGCGAGGCCAGCAGCGCCGGGCAGCACTGCACCGCCGAGATTGCCATCGCCCTGCTCGCACAGGCGGGGGATATCGTCGCGGCCGACGCGCTATCACAGCATTTTGATCGTTTCCGCCGACACTATCTGGCAGGGAAATCACACCACAGTTTGCGGGAAAGTTTACCCATCGTCACAGCACAACCGGCAGAAAGCGTTTAGTATCAAAGGGGATTGATGTGAAGGAGTGACGTATGAGCCAGCGCGGATTGGAAGCACTGTTACGCCCTAAGTCTATCGCCGTTCTCGGCGCGTCAGAAAAACCGGGACGGGCCGGTTTTCTGATGATGAAAAACCTGCTGGACGGCCATTTCAGCGGACCTGTGCTGCCAGTTACGCCAAAATATCGTGCCGTTTGCGGCGTGCTGGCCTATCCGACTGTCGCCAGCCTGCCCATGACGCCCGACCTTGCCGTAATTTGTACCAACGCCAGCCGTAACCTAACGCTGTTAGAAGAGCTGGGGCAGAAGGGCTGTAAAACCGTCATCATCCTCTCCGCACCGCCGACCCAGTTCAGCGAATTAAAGGCCTGTGCCGCGCGCTACCACATGCGTCTGCTTGGCCCAAACAGCCTTGGGCTGCTCGCCCCCTGGCAAGGTCTGAATGCCAGCTTTTCTCCCGTTCCTATCATGAAAGGCAAGCTGGCATTTATTTCTCAGTCGGCCGCCGTTTCCAACACGATACTGGACTGGGCGCAGCAGCGCGGCATCGGCTTTTCCTATTTCATCGCTTTGGGCGACAGCCTGGATATCGATGTCGACGATCTGTTAGATTTTTTGGCTCGCGATGGCAAAACCAGCGCAATTTTGCTGCATCTGGAACACATCAGCGATGCACGTCGCTTTCTTTCCGCTTCCCGCAGTGCTTCCCGAAATAAACCGATACTGGTGATAAAAAGCGGTCGTAGCCAGCAGGCGCAGCAGTTGCTGAATGACCAACGCCACGGATTGGATGCCGCCTATGACGCCGCCATTCAACGTGCTGGTTTACTGCGGGTACGGGACACCCATGAGCTTTTTTCCGCGGTGGAAACGTTAAGTCACCTGCGACCGCTACGCGGTGAACGTTTAATGTTAGTTAGCAACGGCGCGTCACCAGCCGCACAAGCGCTGGATCAACTCCTCAGCCGGCAAGGTAAGCTCGCACAGCTCAGCGAGGAGACGCGACAAGCTCTAGAGGAAGCCTTGCAGCAACCCATCGCTATCAGCAATCCGCTCGATCTACGCGATGACGCGACAGCGGCTCGCTATCTGGCAGCCGTCGCTGTGTTACTGGACAGCAATGACGTCGACGCACTCTTAATTATTCATGCACCTAGCGCCGCCGCTCCCGGCACCGATAGCGCCGCACAGTTGATTACACTCTTCCAACAACATCCGCGTGGGAAAAGAATCACGCTGTTGACCAACTGGTGTGGTGAATTCTCCTCGCAGGAAGCACGACGCCTGTTTAACGACGCGGGTATTCCTACTTATCGCACACCAGAAGGTGCGGTAACGGCATTTATGCATATCGTCGAGTATCGGCGTAATCAGAAACAGCTAAAGGAAACCCCTGCGCTGCCGCTAAATTTGGGTATCAACGCTAGCCAGGCACACGCGCTGATTCAGCAGGCGCTATCAGATGGCGTCACTCAGTTAGATACACATGAAGTTCAACCGATCCTGCAAGCCTATGGTTTGAATACGTTACCCACCTGGATTGCTGGGGATAGTGTAGAAGCCGTCCATATCGCCGAGCAAATTGGCTACCCGGTCGCGATTAAGCTGAGATCGCCAGATATTCCGCATAAATCGGAAGTACAGGGCGTCATGCTATACCTGCAAACCGCCAGAGAAGTCCAACAGGCAGCAGATGCAATTCTTGACCGGGTGAAGCGCACCTATCCGCAGGCGCGCATTTACGGCCTGCTGGTACAAAGCATGGCAAACCGAGCAGGCGCACAGGAACTCAGGGTTGCCGTCGAACAGGATCCCGTTTTCGGCCCGTTGATTATGTTAGGAGAAGGCGGCGTTGAGTGGCGAGAAAAGCAGGCCGCCGTCGCGCTGCCCCCGCTGAATATGACGCTGGCCCGCTATTTGGTGCTACAGGCAGTGAAAGGAGGCAAGATTCGGGAATACAGCGCGTTACGCCCGCTCGATATTCCCGCACTCAGCCGCTTGCTGGTTCAGGTTTCCAACCTTATCCTCAACTGCCCTGAAATTTCCCGACTAGACATCCATCCTCTACTGGCGTCAGGGGATACCTTTACGCTGCTGGATGTCACGCTGCATCTGACGTCGTTCAGTGGCGATCCACAGTCGAGGCTGGCAATCCGCCCCTATCCACACGAGTTGGAAGAAACGGTCATCCTCAAAAACAGTGATATTTGCCTGTTCCGACCCATCTTGCCGGAAGACGAACCGCTGCTCAGCGCATTCATTGCCAGAGTGACAAAGGAAGATCTGTATTACCGTTATTTCAGCGAAATTAATGAATTTACTCACGAAGACTTAGCCAATATGACACAAATTGACTACGATCGTGAGATGGCATTCGTAGCCGTGCGCCAGTTCGGAGAGGAGACTGAGATTATTGGCGTGACGCGTGCGATTTCCGATCCGGATAATACGGATGCGGAATTTGCCGTGCTGGTGCGTTCCGATCTGAAAGGACTCGGCCTCGGCAGACGGTTGTTGGAAAAGCTGATTGATTACGCCCGAGCGCATGGACTCTCCCGCTTGACCGGCATTACCATGCCGCATAATCAAGGCATGGTTCAGCTTTCCAAAAAGCTCGGTTTTCACATCGACGTACAATTAGAAGAGGGTATTGTGACACTGGAATTGCCGCTGAAAGACTGATCTCAAGAGGTAGTATGGCGAACGGTGATCCCAGCCAACGGCAAAACAGACTCACTACAGCCGAAAAGTAATGGTATTATCGCCCATTCGGCTACTCCTTAACTTTTGATAATGACCAGAAGGTCATATACCCTAGCGCAGCTCTAAGTATGATGGGTATAAACTGATGAGAGAAGAAACGCACTGTGATGCTGTCAAATTTTAAACGCAATAAATACCAACAGCACCTTGCACAACTGCCCAGAATTCCTCAGAACGCAGATGATGTTCAGACGTTGCATTCGCCTGAACTTTTCCGCACGACGCTAATCAACGCCATTTTAAGTGCGAAAAAGCGCGTCTATATCGTGGCGTTATATCTTGAGCGTGATGATGGCGGTATCGGCATTCTATCCGCAATTTATGAAGCCAAACGGCAGTGCCCAGAACTGGACGTCCGCGTTCTGGTAGACTGGCATCGTGCTCAGCGTGGCAGGATCGGCGCGGTGGCGGAAAATACCAATGCCGATTGGTATTGCGATATGGCGAAAAAACACCCAGATACGCATTTCCCTATCTATGGCATTCCTGTCAACACACGCGAAGCACTGGGCGTGCTGCACCTGAAAGGGTTTATTGTCGATGATACTGTCATCTACAGCGGTGCCAGCTTGAATGATGTTTACCTGCATCAGCATCAAAAATACCGTTATGACCGCTATCAGCTAATTCATAACTCAGTATTGGCTGAGACGATGGTGCAATATATCCAGACCATGCTGTCGGCCCCGGCAGTACAGCGATTAGATCATACCGATCGCCCGAAGAGTCTGGAGATCAAAAATGATATCAAGCAATTCCGTCAGGCGTTACGTACCGCCAATTATCTGGCACCGGAACATCGCGCAGATGCAAGCGAGTTAACCGTCACACCATTGGTCGGGCTAGGAAAGCAAAGCCCACTGAATAAGACCATACATCACCTGATGTACTGCGCCGATGAAAATTTGGTTATCTGTACCCCGTATTTCAACCTGCCCGCGCTGCTGGTCAGAAATATCATCCGACTATTGCGGGACGGCAAAAAAGTAGAAATTATTATCGGCGATAAAACCGCTAACGATTTCTATATTCCAGCAGACCAGCCTTTCAAAATCATCGGTGCATTGCCATATCTCTACGAGATAAACCTGCGCCGTTTCCTGAGTCGTCTGGAACGTTACATTGAGAATCAGCAGCTTGTTGTACGGCTATGGAAAGACGGTGATAACAGCTTCCACCTGAAAGGCATGTGGGTGGATGATAAGTGGCAGCTACTGACAGGGAACAACCTTAACCCCCGCGCATGGCGCTTGGATCTGGAAAATGCCATTCTGATTCACGATCCTCAGCAAGTGCTGTTGCAACAACGTCTGGGTGAGCTGGACACGATAAGAACACACACCCACGTTGTAAGCAGCTATATGGAGCTGGAGAGCATCGCGCAATATCCCGTGAAAGTCCGCAAGCTGATACGGCGTCTGCGCCGTATTCGGATAGACCGGCTCATCAGTCGTATTCTCTAAAACTCGCGCTATACTTTGAAAAACCTCGGCTTCCGAGGTTTTTTATTATCATGGGGAAAGCTATGCGCATACTGTGTATCGCCGCAATCATTTGCTGTTCTGGATGTAGCCATATCGCGCAAGATCGCTGGACAGGGCAGGATAAAGCTCAACACTTTCTCGCCTCAGCCGCCATCAGCGCAGCCGGGTATGAATATGGCACTCATCAGCGCTGGAGTGCAGACCGTAGCGGAGGATTCGGTATTATGTTAGCAATCAGCGTAGGCATGGCAAAAGAGCTTTATGACAGTCGGGAAGGTGGAACGGGATGGAGCTGGCAAGATCTTGTTTGGGATATAGCCGGTGCAACCACCGGCTATGCGTTATGGCAATTATCTGAAAACTAGAGCTTCATCCCTTTGCCTCTACGATGCAGCGTTAACGACACAATAAACGCAACCGCTCCCATCACTGATACGTACCAGAAGAAAGCCGTTTCCATACCAAAAGATTTCAGCGAAAGCGCAACATACTCAGCAGATCCGCCGAACAACGCATTAGCCACCGCATAAGATAAACCTACGCCTAAGGCACGGACTTCGGGCGGGAACATTTCTGCTTTTAAAATACCGCTAATCGACGTGTAGAAGCTGACAATAACCAGAGATAACATCACTAACGAGAAAGCAAGGACAGGACTCGTTACACTCTGTAGAACCGTTAAAATGGGAACCGTCAGTAGTGCCGCAAACCCGCCGAAGCAGAGCATTGAACTACGACGGCCAATTTTATCCGACATTGCACCAAAGAAGGGTTGCAGCAGCATAAAGATAAATAGTGCAAGGGTCATTAGGCCGCTAGCCGTTTTCGCATGCATCCCTGCCGTATTCACCAGATACTTTTGCATATAAGTGGTGAACGTATAAAAAGCTAAAGAACCACCGGCCGTAAACCCCAGTACGGTAATAAAAGCGCGACGATGTTTCCACAAACCTGCCAGCGAACCCGCATCTTTATGCGCGCGAGTCGTTTTATCCGATGTTTCATTCAGCGAACGGCGTAAATAAAGCGCCACGATCGCCAAAACAGCACCGAGAGCAAAAGGAATACGCCATCCCCACGCACGTAAATCTTCATCGCTCAGAATCTGCTGCAATATTACAACCACTAACAGCGCCAACAATTGACCGCCAATCAGCGTGACATACTGGAAAGAAGCATAGAATCCTTTTCTTCCCTCAACAGCAACTTCACTCATATACGTTGCGCTGGTGCCATATTCCCCACCGACAGAAAGCCCCTGAAATAAACGGGCTAATAACAGTAAAAACGGTGCCCAGGTGCCAATACTTTCATACCCCGGTAGACAGGCAATAACCAGAGATCCAAAGCACATCATGCAAACCGAAATTAGCATTGAATTTTTACGACCATGCTTGTCAGCAATATAACCGAAAAGCCAACCGCCTATCGGTCTCATTAAAAAGCCTGCTGCAAAAACCCCTGCGGTTTGTAGTAATTGAGTTGTGGTATTTCCCGAAGGGAAAAAGATGTGGGCGAAATAGATTGAGCAAAAGGAATAAACATAAAAATCAAACCACTCAACTAAATTACCCGATGAAGCGCCAACGATAGCTCGGATACGCTGGCGCGTATCTTTCGCATTTTCTGTTAGATCGGTCATCTTATTTTATTCTCCTATTTTTCTGGGCATAAAACGATGCCCGCTATAGTAAAGCAGTACTTAAACCCTGAGGCAAAAAGTTCCTGATTGTAATAATTTATTAATGCAGCGACATAACTCCACGACATTATTGTATTTAGCTGGAATATGGATAAATGAATCGTTAATAAACAATACGTTAATTATTTATTGGACAGCGAAGAAGATAAACAGAGGTTTTATTTAGGTAATAAAGAAGGAGCTAGTACGCTAAAATAGAAACAAAAAAGGCCATCCCTAATAGGATGGCCTTTTTCTTAATTGAAACCTGGCAGTTCCCTACTCTCACATGGGGAAGCCCCACACTACCATCGGCGCTACGGCGTTTCACTTCTGAGTTCGGCATGGGGTCAGGTGGGACCACCGCGCTATCGCCGCCAGGTAAATTCTTTTTAAACCGAACATTAACCCAAAACACTGGTGCTGATACCCAGAGTCGAACTGGGGACCTCACCCTTACCAAGGGTGCGCTCTACCAACTGAGCCATATCAGCGCACCTGTATAATTTGATGCCTGGCAGTTCCCTACTCTCACATGGGGAAGCCCCACACTACCATCGGCGCTACGGCGTTTCACTTCTGAGTTCGGCATGGGGTCAGGTGGGACCACCGCGCTATCGCCGCCAGGCAGATTCTGTTTCATCCCAACCGTTATGCTTTACTCTTTTGTATCGCACAACCATCAGAACCAATCTTTGAACAAGCTGAATATCGTTTTATATGAGTCTTTCATCACACCAAAACACCTTCGGTGTTGTAAGGTTAAGCCTCTCGGGTCATTAGTACTGGTTAGCTCAACGTATCGCTACGCTTACACACCCAGCCTATCTACGTCGTCGTCTTCAACGGCCCTTCAGGGGCATCTAGTGCCCAGGGAAGACTCATCTCGAGGCAAGTTTCCCGCTTAGATGCTTTCAGCGGTTATCTCTTCCGCACTTAGCTACCGGGCAATGCAATTGGCATCACAACCCGTACACCAGTGGTGCGTTCACTCCGGTCCTCTCGTACTAGGAGCAACCCCTCTCAATCTTCCAACGCCCACGGCAGATAGGGACCGAACTGTCTCACGACGTTCTAAACCCAGCTCGCGTACCACTTTAAATGGCGAACAGCCATACCCTTGGGACCTACTTCAGCCCCAGGATGTGATGAGCCGACATCGAGGTGCCAAACACCGCCGTCGATATGAACTCTTGGGCGGTATCAGCCTGTTATCCCCGGAGTACCTTTTATCCGTTGAGCGATGGCCCTTCCATTCAGAACCACCGGATCACTAAGACCTGCTTTCGCACCTGCTCGAGCTGTCACTCTCGCAGTCAAGCTAGCTTATGCCTTTGCACTAACCTCCTGATGTCCGACCAGGATTAGCTAACCTTCGTGCTCCTCCGTTACGCTTTGGGAGGAGACCGCCCCAGTCAAACTACCCACCAGACACTGTCCGCAACCCGGATTACGGGCCTACGTTAGAACATCAAACATTAAAGGGTGGTATTTCAAGGTTGGCTCCATGCAGACTGGCGTCCACACTTCAAAGCCTCCCACCTATCCTACACATCAAGGCTCAAGGTTCAGTGTCAAGCTATAGTAAAGGTTCACGGGGTCTTTCCGTCTTGCCGCGGGTACACTGCATCTTCACAGCGAGTTCAATTTCACTGAGTCTCGGGTGGAGACAGCCTGGCCATCATTACGCCATTCGTGCAGGTCGGAACTTACCCGACAAGGAATTTCGCTACCTTAGGACCGTTATAGTTACGGCCGCCGTTTACCGGGGCTTCGATCAAGAGCTTCGCCTTGCGGCTGACCCCATCAATTAACCTTCCGGCACCGGGCAGGCGTCACACCGTATACGTCCACTTTCGTGTTTGCACAGTGCTGTGTTTTTATTAAACAGTTGCAGCCAGCTGGTATCTGCGACTGGCTTCAGCTCCATCCGCAAGGGACTTCACCTACGCGCCAGCGTGCCTTCTCCCGAAGTTACGGCACCATTTTGCCTAGTTCCTTCACCCGAGTTCTCTCAAGCGCCTGAGTATTCTCTACCTGACCACCTGTGTCGGTTTGGGGTACGATTTGATGTTACCTGGAGCTTAGAGGCTTTTCCTGGAAGCGTAGCATTGGTTACTTCATCACCGTAGTGACTCGTCATCACGCCTCAGTGTTAACGATGACCCGGATTTACCTAAGTCACCCACCTTCACGCTTAAACCGGGACAACCGTCGCCCGGATAACCTAGCTTTCTCCGTCCCCCCTTCGCAGTAACACCGAGTACAGGAATATTAACCTGTTTCCCATCGACTACGCTTTTCAGCCTCGCCTTAGGGGTCGACTCACCCTGCCCCGATTAACGTTGGACAGGAACCCTTGGTCTTCCGGCGTGCGGGTTTTTCACCCGCATTATCGTTACTTATGTCAGCATTCGCACTTCTGATACCTCCAGCAGCCCTCACAGGCCACCTTCGACGGCTTACAGAACGCTCCCCTACCCAACAACACCTAAGTGTCGCTGCCGCAGCTTCGGTGCATGGTTTAGCCCCGTTACATCTTCCGCGCAGGCCGACTCGACCAGTGAGCTATTACGCTTTCTTTAAATGATGGCTGCTTCTAAGCCAACATCCTGGCTGTCTGTGCCTTCCCACATCGTTTCCCACTTAACCATGACTTTGGGACCTTAGCTGGCGGTCTGGGTTGTTTCCCTCTTCACGACGAACGTTAGCACCCGCCGTGTGTCTCCCGTGATAACATTCTTCGGTATTCGTAGTTTGCATCGGGTTGGTAAGTCGGGATGACCCCCTAGCCGAAACAGTGCTCTACCCCCGAAGATGAGTTCACGAGGCGCTACCTAAATAGCTTTCGGGGAGAACCAGCTATCTCCCGGTTTGATTGGCCTTTCACCCCCAGCCACAAGTCATCCGCTAATTTTTCAACATTAGTCGGTTCGGTCCTCCAGTTAGTGTTACCCAACCTTCAACCTGCCCATGGCTAGATCACCGGGTTTCGGGTCTATACCCTGCAACTTAACGCCCAGTTAAGACTCGGTTTCCCTGCGGCTCCCCTATACGGTTAACCTTGCTACAGAATATAAGTCGCTGACCCATTATACAAAAGGTACGCAGTCACCTAACAAGTAGGCTCCCACTGCTTGTACGTACACGGTTTCAGGTTCTATTTCACTCCCCTCGCCGGGGTTCTTTTCGCCTTTCCCTCACGGTACTGGTTCACTATCGGTCAGTCAGGAGTATTTAGCCTTGGAGGATGGTCCCCCCATATTCAGACAGGATGTCACGTGTCCCGCCCTACTCATCGAACTCACAACTTGTGCATTTTTGTGTACGGGACTATCACCCTTTACTGTGCGACTTTCCAGACGCTTCCACTAACACACAAACTGATTCAGGTTCTGGGCTCCTCCCCGTTCGCTCGCCGCTACTAGGGGAATCTCGGTTGATTTCTTTTCCTCGGGGTACTGAGATGTTTCAGTTCCCCCGGTTCGCCTCATGACACTATGTATTCATGTCATGATAATGTGTCGAAACACATTGGGTTTCCCCATTCGGGTATCGTCGGGTATAACGCTTCATATCAGCTTACCGACGCTTATCGCAGATTAGCACGCCCTTCATCGCCTCTGACTGCCTAGGCATCCACCGTGTACGCTTAGTCGCTTAACCTCACAACCCGAAGATGTTTCTTTCGATTCACCATCGCGCTGCGATTATTTGAGAGACTCATTGACAGACTGATGCATCACGACCTACCCGAAGGCAGTCCTGTATGTTCAGCTGTCATGTTTCAATTTTCAGCTTGTTCCAGATTGTTAAAGAGCAATATCGTAAACATGACTCCGAAGAATCATCTTTAAGATATTCGGTGATAATGTCTTTCACTCATTATCGGATTGGCGTCCCCAAGGGGATTCGAACCCCTGTTACAGCCGTGAAAGGGCAGTGTCCTAGGCCTCTAGACGATGGGGACACGATAAATCCGTACCGAATCAGAAATCCGGTACTATCGCGTCAGCATGAGTCTACACTCATGACATCAACAGGTGCGCTTGCTCAGTATTTTCATCAGACAATCTGTGTGAGCACTTCACTCAACACACATCTTTTTGGTAAGGAGGTGATCCAACCGCAGGTTCCCCTACGGTTACCTTGTTACGACTTCACCCCAGTCATGAATCACAAAGTGGTAAGCGCCCTCCCGAAGGTTAAGCTACCTACTTCTTTTGCAACCCACTCCCATGGTGTGACGGGCGGTGTGTACAAGGCCCGGGAACGTATTCACCGTAGCATTCTGATCTACGATTACTAGCGATTCCGACTTCATGGAGTCGAGTTGCAGACTCCAATCCGGACTACGACGTACTTTATGAGGTCCGCTTGCTCTCGCGAGGTCGCTTCTCTTTGTATACGCCATTGTAGCACGTGTGTAGCCCTACTCGTAAGGGCCATGATGACTTGACGTCATCCCCACCTTCCTCCGGTTTATCACCGGCAGTCTCCTTTGAGTTCCCGACATTACTCGCTGGCAACAAAGGATAAGGGTTGCGCTCGTTGCGGGACTTAACCCAACATTTCACAACACGAGCTGACGACAGCCATGCAGCACCTGTCTCACAGTTCCCGAAGGCACTAAGGTATCTCTACCGAATTCTGTGGATGTCAAGAGTAGGTAAGGTTCTTCGCGTTGCATCGAATTAAACCACATGCTCCACCGCTTGTGCGGGCCCCCGTCAATTCATTTGAGTTTTAACCTTGCGGCCGTACTCCCCAGGCGGTCGACTTAACGCGTTAGCTCCGGAAGCCACGCCTCAAGGGCACAACCTCCAAGTCGACATCGTTTACAGCGTGGACTACCAGGGTATCTAATCCTGTTTGCTCCCCACGCTTTCGCACCTGAGCGTCAGTCTTTGTCCAGGGGGCCGCCTTCGCCACCGGTATTCCTCCAGATCTCTACGCATTTCACCGCTACACCTGGAATTCTACCCCCCTCTACAAGACTCTAGCCTGTCAGTTTTGAATGCAGTTCCCAGGTTAAGCCCGGGGATTTCACATCCAACTTAACAGACCGCCTGCGTGCGCTTTACGCCCAGTCATTCCGATTAACGCTTGCACCCTCCGTATTACCGCGGCTGCTGGCACGGAGTTAGCCGGTGCTTCTTCTGCGGGTAACGTCAATCAATAAGGTTATTAACCTTACTGCCTTCCTCCCCGCTGAAAGTGCTTTACAACCCGAAGGCCTTCTTCACACACGCGGCATGGCTGCATCAGGCTTGCGCCCATTGTGCAATATTCCCCACTGCTGCCTCCCGTAGGAGTCTGGACCGTGTCTCAGTTCCAGTGTGGCTGGTCATCCTCTCAGACCAGCTAGGGATCGTCGCCTAGGTGAGCCATTACCTCACCTACTAGCTAATCCCATCTGGGCACATCCGATGGCAAGAGGCCCGAAGGTCCCCCTCTTTGGTCCGAAGACGTTATGCGGTATTAGCTACCGTTTCCAGTAGTTATCCCCCTCCATCAGGCAGTTTCCCAGACATTACTCACCCGTCCGCCGCTCGTCACCCAGAGAGCAAGCTCTCCTGTGCTACCGCTCGACTTGCATGTGTTAGGCCTGCCGCCAGCGTTCAATCTGAGCCATGATCAAACTCTTCAATTTAAGATTTGTTTGATTTGCTGAACTCGTCAGCGATGCTCAAAGAATTAGTTACTGTTCATTCGTAATGAATTTACTGTTGTTCACTCTTCAAGACTTTTTATATCGTTAAGATACGGTCTTGTGAGTGCCCACACAGATTGTCTGATTATATTGTTAAAGAGCAGTGCGTTGCGGTGTTATCTGCTTCGCGAGGTGGCGTATGTTACGCTTATCACCTTCAGAGTCAACGTTTATTTTAAAGCGTTTTCTCTTTCTTTATCGACCCGGTTGTGAGTCACAGCGCCGTGTCGATGGAGGCGCATTATAGGGACTTATCTGCTGCTGACAAGCGCTAAATGCAAATTATTTCCCAAGCGTTCAAAAACAAGACAGGAAAGAGCATTTAGAACATTCCCCATACAAAATATGAATATAATATGAGCTTGAGATATAAAGACGGGGGACATTCATTCGCAAATGCCCCCCGTTAATGACTTACCATTTCACATTATTTCTGTCGTGCGACTATCTGTTCGCCTTCAACATCTAATGTGATCGGTTTACCGGGTATCAATTTCCCCCCAGTATCTGCTGAGCGAGTGGATTCTCTATCAGTTGCTGTATCGCTCTTTTAAGCGGACGCGCACCATAAACAGGATCAAACCCGACCTCTCCGAGCATATCTAAAGCAGAATCCGCGATCGTGACGCTATATCCACGCTCTTCAAGACGCTTGTACAGTCTCTGGAGCTGAATTTGTGCGATCGACGTAATATGCGCCCTTCCCAGTGGATGGAATACGACGACTTCATCGATACGGTTAATAAACTCAGGACGGAAGCTATGGCTAACGACGTCAAGAACCATATCTCTCATTTCGGTATAGCTGCGCTCACCGAAACGTTCCTGAATAAGGTCAGATCCCAGGTTTGACGTCATGATAACGACAGTATTACGAAAATCGACCGTTCGCCCCTGACCATCAGTAAGACGACCATCATCCAATACTTGAAGCAAGATATTGAATACATCAGGGTGTGCCTTTTCGATCTCATCCAGCAAGATGACCGAATAAGGACGACGACGTACCGCTTCTGTCAGATATCCACCTTCTTCGTAACCGACATATCCAGGAGGCGCACCGACCAAACGTGAAACCGAGTGTTTCTCCATAAACTCAGACATATCGATACGGACCATCGCATCATCACTGTCGAAGAGGAAAGTCGCCAACGTTTTGCAAAGTTCCGTTTTCCCAACGCCTGTCGGTCCGAGGAACAGGAACGACCCAATCGGACGGTTAGGGTCAGATAACCCCGCCCGACTACGACGGATAGAATTCGCAACGGCTTCTACGGCTTCGTTCTGCCCAATCACCCGCCGATGCAGTTCATCTTCCATTCGCAATAATTTTTCTTTCTCGCTTTCCAACATGCGGGAAACGGGAATTCCAGTCCAACGCGCCAGCACATCAGCGATTTCAGCATCAGTAACGCGATTACGCAGCAAATGAACCGTTTTTCCTTCTTGTTGTGTTGCTGCAGCTAACTGTTTTTCCAGCTCAGGGATTTTGCCGTATTGCAGTTCAGACATTCTCCCCAAGTCTCCCTGGCGTCGAGCCTGTTCCAGCACAATTTTCGCTTGCTCTAAAGAAGCCTTAATATTCTGCGTTCCCGTGAGTGACGCTTTTTCTGCTTTCCACTCTTCATCTTGTTGGGAATATTCACGCTCTTTTTGGTCAAGCTCCGCGCTCAGCAATTCAAGCCGCTTCTGGCTAGCTTCATCAGATTCCTTTTTCAGCGCTTGTTGCTCCAGCTTTAACTGGATGATTCGGCGCTCAAGCCGATCAAGGGGCTCTGGTTTTGAATCAATCTGAATACGAATGCTGGATGCCGCTTCATCAATCAGGTCAATGGCTTTATCCGGCAACTGACGATCCGCAATATAACGATGGGATAACATTGCCGCCGCAACAATCGCTGGGTCAGTGATTTGTACGTGATGGTGCAATTCATAGCGCTCTTTCAGCCCGCGTAGAATCGCAATAGTGTCTTCAACAGTAGGTTCCGCAACAAACACCTTTTGGAAACGACGCTCAAGCGCGGCATCCTTTTCAATATACTGCCGATACTCATCCAGAGTCGTTGCACCGACACAATGCAGTTCACCACGCGCCAGCGCAGGTTTTAACATATTGCCGGCATCCATCGCGCCATCGGCTTTACCCGCACCAACCATCGTATGGAGTTCATCAATAAACAGAATGACGTTGCCTTCCTGTTTGGACAGATCGTTGAGCACGCCTTTCAAACGTTCTTCAAACTCACCGCGATATTTCGCACCAGCCACCAGCGCACCCATATCCAGGGAAAGTACGCGTTTGTTTTTCAAGCCTTCAGGCACTTCGCCATTAACGATACGCTGGGCTAACCCTTCCACTATCGCGGTTTTACCCACGCCAGGCTCACCGATTAATACTGGGTTATTTTTGGTTCGACGTTGTAAAACCTGAATAGTACGGCGAATCTCTTCATCACGTCCGATAACCGGGTCGAGCTTGCCTTGTTCTGCACGTTCTGTGAGATCAATCGTGAATTTTTTTAATGCCTGGCGCTGATCTTCAGCCCCCTGATCGTTCACTTGCTCCCCTCCTCTCACTTGATCAATCGCGTTTGTGACACCTTGCTGCGTGACACCCGCCTTTTTCAATATATCCCCCAGCGTGCCGCGAGACTCCAGAGCAGCAAGCACGAAAAGTTCCGAGGAAATAAAGGTATCACCACGCTTTTGCGCGAGTTTGTCACACATATTCAATGCGCGGACTAACTCGTTAGAAGGTTGGACATCACCATCAGTGCCTTCAACCTGCGGCAAACGCGTGATTGCCTGGTCGATTTCAGCTTTCAGGTGATTAAGATTGGCTCCTGCGACAGTCAGAAGTGGACCAACAGTTCCTCCGTCCTGATGAAGCAAAGCGCTCATCAAATGAAGTGATTCAATAAACTGGTGATCGCGCCCAAGGGCAAGAGACTGGGCATCGGCAAGAGCAAGTTGGAATTTGTTGGTAAGACGATCCAGACGCATAACACCTCCCGTACACTGGTCAAAATTGCTACTGGAGATTAAATGAGGTCATCCCTCAAAAATTTCAAGGTTATTTTGCCAGTCGTGACGGGATTTAAACGTTACTTGTCTTGGATCGCCTTAATTCAATAGGTTATATCAGCCAGATTAAACTTGCCATGCGGCCAGTCACGCCATCGCGCCGATAAGAGAAAAATTTGTGAGGCTCGCTCACAGTACAGGAATTTCCACCAAAAATTTGCGTGATCCCTGCGGCGCGTAAACACAAACTTGCCAGTTGATAGATATCGGCAAAAAATTTGTTTCCTTCAGGCCTAAATGCAGAGGCCGCTGCCGCATCATGCTGAATAAATGCGTCTCTAACTTCTGGGCCGACCTCAAAGGCTTTAGGCCCGATAGCGGGTCCCAGCCACGCCATAATTTGCGCGGGTTTAGCTCGGAAACAAGCTAACGTTTCTTCCAGCACACCCGCGTGTAATCCCCGCCAACCAGCATGTGCAGCAGCCACTTCACCGCCGTTGACTGCACAAAAAAGCACCGGCAAACAGTCAGCCGTCATCACCGCACAAACCTGACCTTTCTTATCCGTATAAGCAGCATCACCGCAAACAACCGATGGCAAAGCCTCACCGATACGAATCACATCAGTACCATGAACCTGTTCCAACCAATGTGGCATGGCAGGAAGCTCTGCCAGCGCCACCAGCGTTTGCCGATTTTCGGTGACGTATGCGGGTTCATCACCCACATGATTCCCCAAATTCAGCGAATCATAAGGTGCCGCGCTACGTCCGCCAACACGCGTCGTACTACAAGATTTCACACTTTCTGGCAAAGGCCAGTCGGGGTATATCAGCATAGTCCGTCACCTCTATAAATCAGCATTGATCAAATTGAATGTATTACCAGTCGAGTTGATCCTTAAACGCTTCAGTATCGGCTTTCAGCGCCTCAATCAGATCGACCATATCCTGCGGTAATGCCGCATGCCATTCCATTTGGATTCCGGTAATAGGATGGTAGAAGCGTAGCATCGTAGCGTGCAGAGCCTGACGATCGAACCCACGCAGCGTCTCAATGAAATCATCCGACGAGCCTTTTGGCGGACGAGGGCGGCCGCCGTATAACTGATCGCCAACCAGTGGGTGGTTAATGTGTGACATATGCACACGAATCTGGTGGGTGCGTCCCGTTTCCAACCGCAGTCGTAAGCGGGTATGCGCGCGGAAATGTTCCATGATGCGGTAATGCGTGACTGCCGGCTTGCCCATCGGGTGCACCGCCATGTGAGTACGCTTAGTTGCGTGACGGGCGATAGGTTGCTCGACCATGCCGCCTGCCGTCATCGAACCAATCGCGACGGCCTCATACTCACGAGTGATTTCGCGTGCCTGCAACGCCTCAACGAGACGCGTCTGTGCCGGCACGGTTTTCGCGACGACCATGAGCCCGGTAGTATCTTTATCAAGCCGATGCACAATCCCGGCGCGGGGCACATCGACAATCTCAGGATAATGATGTAACAAAGCATTCAATACCGTGCCATCTGGATTACCGGCACCAGGGTGAACCACCAGATCTCTGGGTTTGTTAATAACCAGAATATCCTGATCTTCGTACACGATATCCAACTTGATATCCTGTGCTTCCCAGCGTGCTTCTTCTTCAATCAATGCATCAATGGCTACCGATTCGCCGCCAAGTACTTTCTCTTTTGGCTTATTGATGACATTGCCGTTAATCTGTACCCGATTCTCAAGAATCCACTCTTTTATGCGGGATCGTGAATAATCAGGGAACAATTCGGCCAAAGCCTGATCTAAACGTTGTCCGAGTTGAGATTCGGCCACCGTTGCGGTGAGTTGTACTTGTTGTGCCATATTATGCAGCTTCTTCGTTAACGTTGGGTTTTGACGGCGACGCCGTTTAAAATAATGTACTATTGTAGCTGGTCTAAATCGGGAGCTTCACGGACAGCCTCCCGGAATAACATTCTGAGGATAATCAAAACGTCATGACGCGTATGAAATATCTGGTGGCTGCCGCCACGTTGAGCCTGGCGCTGGCTGGCTGCTCCGGCAATTCCAAAGATGCGGTTCCTGATAGTCCGCCATCTGAAATCTATGCCAATGCTCAACAAAAACTGCAGGACGGCAACTTTAAAGCAGCCATCACGCAGTTGGAAGCACTGGATAACCGATATCCCTTTGGCCCCTATTCGCAGCAAGTACAGTTGGATTTGATCTACGCCTACTACAAATCCGCAGAACTGCCATTGGCCCAAGCTTCTATTGACCGCTTCCTGCGGCTCAACCCGACCCATCCAAACGTGGATTATGTCCTGTACATGCGCGGTCTGACCGACATGGCGCTGGATGATAGTGCGTTACAAGGCTTCTTCGGGGTCGATCGTTCCGATCGCGACCCGCAGTATGCCCGCACCGCATTCCGGGATTTCAGCAAGCTCATTCAGGGATATCCGAACAGCCAATACGCCACCGACGCAAACAAGCGTTTGGTTTACCTCAAAGAGCGTCTGGCCAAGTATGAACTTTCTGTCGCGCAATACTACACGAAACGCGGCGCTTATGTGGCAGTAGTTAATCGCGTTGAGCAAATGCTGCGTGATTACCCTGATACCCAGGCAACAAAAAATGCCCTGCCGTTGATGGAAAGCGCCTACCGCGAACTACAACTGGCCGCACAGGCGGACAAAGTCGCAAAAGTGATTGCCGCTAACCCGGCATAAACGATCGGTGACACCCAATAATGAGACGGCAGCTTCGGTTGCCGTTTTTTTATGGGTTCTATCAGTTCGTTATACGTCGATGAGCAGTAAAAACAGGGTTGGCGGGAATCAACAGCAGCGCGGTAACCTCAATACATCCTATCAATAATGGCATAGGCCAGATGCCCTCTCAAGCACTTCCCTTCTATTCCCAATGGTGCTTCACAAATCGCGTTTTCTTGACAAAAAGTGACGAAAAAAACTGATCAATATCACGCTTTTTGCCACAACTCGCGGTATGCTGAAATTATCCAAGACGGACATAGGCAGAGAGGTAAGTTTATATGACTATTAATATTACCAGTAAGCAAATGGATATCACCCCCGCAATTCGTCAACATGTCGAAGACCGTCTTTCTAAGCTGGACAAGTGGCAAACCCAGTTGATCAACCCGCATATTATTCTGTCAAAAGAACCGCAGGGTTTTGTGGCCGATGCCACTATCAGTACGCCAAATGGCCCGTTGGTTGCCAGCGCCAAACATGATGATATGTATGCCGCCATCAATGAGCTAATTACCAAGCTCGAACGCCAGTTGGACAAACTCCAGCATAAAGGTGAAGCCAGACGTGCGGTAGCCGGCGTCAAAGAAGCCAATTTACAGCCGACGCAAGAAGAGTAATCACCATTCTCTTCCTCTCAATATAACGCGCCCAAGGGCGCGTTTTTGCATACTACGAATCATCACGCTGCGGCCTAAAGCCCCCATAGCATACAGGGTTTGAAATTGCGCTCGGCGATTTTGTATTGACAGGATGAAAAGCCAACAGTTACCTTACCTGCTCAGAAACTGGATATTTTCCTGACTAACCGAGCAAATATGATCAATAAGCTGTTCTTCTTCGTATTCTTTTTCACCTTCCCCTGATTTGGGAGGCGATTCGTCGTAAGAGCAAGAATACGAAGACGAACAAAAAAGCCTCCTGACTAGGAGGCTTTTTTTATATAAGAACATAAGACAGGTAACAGCATCATGACAGACAACCCATTACTGGCACTGCGAGAACGCATCAGCGCATTGGATCTGCAATTAATTGAATTGTTGGCACAAAGACGAGAACTCGCGCTGGACGTTGCCCGCAGCAAGTTACATTCGCATCGCCCGATCCGTGATAAGGAGCGTGAACGCGATTTACTGGACAAACTGACAGCCGCAGGGAAAAAGCATCATCTTGATGGCCATTATATTACTCGTTTATTCCAACTCGTCATTGAAGATTCAGTACTGACGCAGCAGGCGCTCTTACAGCACCACCTCAACCAAACAACGTCACACTCTGCCCGCGTCGCCTTTCTTGGTCCGAAGGGGTCTTATTCTCATCTCGCGGCCCGCCAATATGCCGCGCGACATTTTGAGCAATTGGTTGAGTGTGGTTGCCAGAAATTTCAAGACATCTTCAACATGGTGGAAACAGGGCAAGCCGACTATGCGGTTCTGCCGATTGAAAACACCAGTTCCGGTTCGATCAACGATGTTTATGATCTGCTGCAACACACGGGGTTATCCATCGTCGGCGAATTAACCAACCCGATAAATCACTGCGTCTTGGTCGCCACCGATACGTCTCTGGAACAAATCGAAACGGTTTATAGCCATCCTCAGCCGTTCCAGCAGTGCAGCCACTTCATCAATCGTTTCCCGCATTGGAAAATTGAATACTGTGAGAGTACCGCAGCGGCGATGGAGAAAGTCGCGGCGCTTAACTCACCAAAAGCGGCAGCACTCGGTAGCGAAGCCGGTGGTCAGCTTTATCAGCTACAAGTACTGGAACATAATCTGGCAAATCAATCGCAAAACATCACTCGCTTCATCGTATTAGCGCGTAAGCCGATTGATGTAACTGAGCAAGTGCCTGCGAAAACTACGCTGATTATGGCGACAGGCCAACAGTCAGGCGCATTGGTAGAAGCACTGCTAGTATTGCGTGATAACGGTATTGTGATGACCAAACTGGAGTCCAGACCAATCAACGGCAACCCGTGGGAAGAGATGTTCTATCTTGATGTGCAAGCTAATTTGCGCAGCGATGCCATGCAGAAAGCGCTAAAAGGATTATCCCCCATTACTCGCTCGTTAAAAGTATTGGGCTGCTACCCGAGTGAAAACGTCGTACCTGTTGATGTAAACGAATAATCGATGTGAACGAATAATTGAAAAAGCCATCCGGGTATCCGCCCGGATGGCTTCTCAAACAAAATTCAACGTTCCAACACTGTTCAAAAGATCAAATCGAGCTATTGGCGAATATCGTTTGCCTGGCGCAAAAGCACCCGACTCTCAGCCTGAAAACGTTTGGCATAGTCGCCAAACCAGTGTTCGACCTTCTTGAAGCTACTGATAAATTCCGCTTTATCTGTCTGTTCCAGTAACTCAATCGCTTCGCCAAAACGTTTGTAGTAACGCTTAATCAGCGCCAAATTATCCTCTGAAGACATAATAATGTCGGCATACAGTTGCGGATCCTGTGCAAACAACCGCCCGACCATAATCAATTCCAGACGATAGATCGGCGATGACAGCGCTAATAGCTGTTCAATCTGCACATTCTCCTCCGCTAAATGCAGGCCATAGGCGAATGTCGCGAAGTGACGCAGTGCTTGAATAAACATCATGTTCTGATCGTGTTCGACCGCGCTAATACGATGCAGACGTGCGCCCCACACCTGAATCTGCTCCAGTAACCACTGGTAGGCTTCCGGTTGCCGGCCATCGCAATAAACGACAACCTGTTTGGCAAGACTACCACTGTCTGGCCCAAACATCGGGTGCAAACCGAGCACCGGACCGCTATGTGCCGCCAACATTGCCTGAAGCGGGCCATTTTTTACCGACGCCAGATCAACCAAAATACAATCATCTGGCAAGGCTGGCAGACGGGAAATAACCTGTTCAGTAACGTGGATCGGCACGCTGACAATCACCATACCCGCATCAGACAACAGCTCATTAGCGCGCGGCCAGTCATCTTGCTCCAGAATCCTCACCTGATATCCCGACAGCGTCAGCATTTTCTCGAACAGATTGCCCATTTGACCACGGCCACCAATGATGACAACCGGACGCAGTTGTGGACACAGTGTTTTAAAACCTTTGTCGTTCTCGCTGGAATAGGATTCGCGCATGGTGCGCCGCAGGATATCTTCAATGAGATCCGGCGGAACCCCCATCGACGCGGCCTCCTTGCGACGTGAGCTGAGCATGGCCGCTTCACGATCGGGCGCATAAATAGGCAAACCATAGCGGCTTTTCACTTCACCCACTTCCGCCACCAAACGCAACCGACGTGATAACAGCGCGACAAGCTCCTTATCTACCTCATCTATCTGATCACGTAATGCGGTCAGTTCAGCTACCATATCTTGTTACTCTCCTGAATGTTCCACACGTGCGGCGCTCAGATCTTGATGAACGGAACGCAGCAACGTTTCTGTACTTTCCCAACTGATGCAGGCATCCGTCACTGATACACCGTAGCGCATATCTGAACGCGGTTGTTCTGAAGACTGGCTCCCCTCATTAAGGTGACTTTCCAGCATCAGCCCTATAATCGAGCGGTTTCCTGCCTTTATTTGCTCAATCGCAGATTCAACAACAAGTGGCTGACGGCGGTAGTCTTTGTTCGAATTGCCGTGGCTACAATCTATCATCAGCGCAGGTCTCAGTCCTGCTTCCTGCATCTGTTTTTCACATTCGGCGACATCCTGCGCACTGTAGTTTGGTTCTTTACCACCGCGCAGAATCACGTGCCCATCAACGTTCCCCTGCGTTTGCAGCAAACACACTTGCCCAGTTTGATTAATACCGACAAAACGATGCGGCATCGCAGCGGCTCTCATCGCGTTGATCGCCGTTCCCAAACTACCATCCGTACCGTTTTTGAACCCGACAGGCATCGACAAGCCGGAAGCCATCTCGCGGTGCGTTTGAGATTCAGTCGTGCGTGCGCCGATCGCTGACCAGCTAAATAGATCGCCCAGGTACTGCGGGCTGTTTGGGTCAAGCGCTTCTGTCGCCAGCGGCAATCCCATATTCACCAGTTCCAATAGCAGCCCACGAGCGATATGCAGCCCAGCTTCCACATCAAATGAGCCATCCATAAACGGATCGTTAATAAGCCCTTTCCAACCCACGGTTGTGCGGGGTTTTTCAAAATAAACACGCATCACGATGTAGAGGCGATCGCTTAATTCCGCAGCAAGCGACTGCAAGCGACGGGCATATTCCAGCGCAGCATCCGTGTCATGAATAGAGCAAGGCCCGCAAACGATCAGCAATCGATCATCGCGGCCATGAATGATATCCGCAATGGTTGATCTCGCCTGCGCAATATCGCATTGTTCCGCATCGTTAAGTGGAAACTTGGCTTTCAATTCATCAGGAGTAATCAAAACCTGTTCTGCACTGATATTAATATTGTTAAGTGAATCTTTCTGCATGATCCCATTCCTGAAAAGTTCGGTCTGTTCGCGATTGTCTAGACAACCTACGTATGATGTTTACACCATAACACGAACCGTAAAGATTTCAATCCACCCAGTGTAAATAAAAAATTACCATCCTAAATATTGCCAGAAAAACGATATCTGCATGCTCTATAGCTTCCCAATGTAACCATACCTATCTCCAGCGTGAATAATGATAGAATCACGTCAACAAGGGGGAAGGATGCTGAAAGCCATAATCATCGATGACGAACAGTTGGCACGCGAAGAGCTCAGCCTGCTACTGGAAAATGAATCTGATATCACCATCATTGCGCAATGTAGCAATGCGCTGGAGGCAATACCGGCCATTCACCGACTGCAGCCGGATGTGATTTTCCTGGATATACAGATGCCAAAGGTCAGCGGATTAGAGCTGGTTGCCATGTTGGATCCAGAAAATATGCCTTACGTCGTCTTCGTAACAGCCTATGATGAGTACGCGGTGAGGGCATTCGAAGAGCATGCTTTTGACTATTTACTAAAACCACTGGATGCACAGCGGCTGAGTAAAACGCTAAATCGTTTACGTCGCGGCACGAGTGTAAATAAAAACGTACAGATAATTTCAGAACCTTTGCTGCGCCATATTCCCTGCAACGGACATAATCGTATTTTTTTGCTCAAGATTGAGGAAGTCGAGTATCTTTGTTCAGAACTCAGCGGCGTACATGTGGTGGGCGTCAGCCAATCGGGCTATACCCAACTTTCCCTAAAAACGCTGGAAGAGAAAACACCTTTCGTCCGCTGCCATCGTCAATATATGGTTAACACAGAGCAACTGAAAGAGATCCAGTTGATGGAGAATGGCGCAGCAGAAGTGCTGACACATACGGGAAAACACATTCCCGTCAGTCGCCGCTATCTCAAGTTACTGAAAGAAAAGCTAGGCATTCTCTAATAGAGTGTTCGTTCAGGCCGATGGCCGCAAATATTAAAGGTTTGATGATGAAATACAGTTATGCCTTGGCTGTAATTCTTTTAATGACAGCGTGCCAAAGCAACGAACCGTCGCTACCGGCTAAAAGTGAGTCAGGGTTCTGGTATGAAGCTGGCTATCAGGATGCAATCTCTGGCGTGGTTGTGAAAGACGATAGTACCTTACAAGAATGGTTTGGTGATCCACAGATCGAGCGTGAAACCTACCTACGCGGTTATCAGGCCGGACAGTCAGCTTTTTGCCGTGCAGGCAACATGGAAGAATGGGGAAAAGCAGGGAAGAATTTCCCCGCCAGTTGCGATGGCGTAGAATCAGCAGAGACACTGCGAACTCGCTGGCAACAAAATCTGCCTTAACATCCTCCTGAATACTGGTGATGACCCACACGAATATGCAGCGTAGCTGGCAAAAAGCTAGAGTTCATCGCATCTGGTAACAATTCCACTCACTTTTATACTCTCCCAGAAATACGCCAGACACACCTCATCTCTATTATCACCCATATGAAACAATCACATTAAGTTATTAATGGGCTAACGCTGAAATACCGAAAAAATCATATATCACTGATAGCTGACCCCACCATCCCTGATAACGATTGATATTATGGAGTGCTCACATGCCCGGTCCAAACAAGACTCATAGCCTGTCGCCGAATAACAGCCCAAGACTCTTATCACACGATCCGTCATCAAAGAAAAGCCATGATGAACGGGTTGCTGCAGTAAAAAACAACATTATTGAGTCTGGCGATCATCCCGGTATTTCCATAGAGGAGCAACTGGCACTCCTGGATGACTTCTCCCACCTTGAGTTAGGCCAATTTTTACTACAACACCATGGGTTAAATGCATACTGGACGCATAATGTGATAACACATCAGCCAACCCACTATGTCAATTCACTCGAAGAAATCATCTACACACGCTTACCCAACGTTTTAGCGACACGTGAACGATTCAGCATATTCCAACGCCTGCTTCAAGAACTCTTGCGCCCCAACGCTGTCATGGTATCCGTTCCCTGTGGCGTCATGGCCGATTTATTACTGCTGGACTATACGCGGCATCGAGATGCGAAATTAATCGGGATCGATCTGGATAAACAGGCGCTGGAAGAAGCTTACAAACTTGCCAATCAGCAAGGGCTGGAAAGCCAGATATCGCTGGTTCTTGCTGATGCCTGGACAATTGATTTGGCAGAACAAGCGGATGTGATTACCAGCAACGGACTCAATGTCTATGAGCCAGATGATGACAAAGTCACTGAACTTTACCGCGTGTTCTATTCTGGGCTGAAGCCAGGAGGAACACTAATAACCAGCTTTATGACACCGCCTCCTACGCAATCGCAAGACTCCCCATGGATAAACGCCGACCCGAAATTGCTAGCACTCCAATATGTACTTTTTTCACGCATTATTGGCGCAACATGGACCGCATTTCGCACCCACAAACAAACACAGTCACAATTAGAGCGGGCCGGATTTACAGATATTCAGTTTATTAACGACCATATGCACATGTACCCAACGGTCATCGCTAACAAACCGTTATGAATAGGGTGGAAAAATGGCATCAATGCGATATTTGATCGCCATAACCGATCAATATTAGAAAATTGATCTGTATAAACGTTTATAAAATAACCACACCTAATGTCATCATAGTACTGAAATTCAAACAATAATGATGGCACCAGGGAAAACTAAGCCCACCAAGTTTGGTGGGCTTTCTGCTACCAAGGTAGTCGATATTTGAAGAATGAACCTTAATCACGGCGTTTATATCTCAGCAGAAAGTGATGCCTCTATGCAATTCTCTGCCGCCACTTTGCTGCGATTGAGACAAAAAAAAGCCTAGCGAATTCGCTAGGCATTTGAAAAATAACAACTTTCGGATGTTGCGAAAGCGCTATCTTAGTTAAGACGCTCTTTGATACGAGCAGACTTACCAGTACGCTCACGCAGGTAGTACAGTTTGGCTTTACGCACGGCACCACGACGTTTAACAGAGATGCTGTCAATAACTGGAGAGTGAGTCTGGAATACACGCTCCACGCCTTCGCCGTTAGAAATTTTGCGAACAGTGAATGCAGAATGCAGACCGCGGTTACGAATAGCGATAACCACGCCCTCGAATGCCTGCAGACGTTTTTTGCTGCCTTCAACAACCCATACCTTCACTTCTACGGAATCACCCGGACGAAATGCAGGTACGTCCTGCTTCATTTGTTCGTCTTCGATTTGCTTAATAATGTTGCTCATAATATGTCTCTTACCCTAGGTAAACTGATAGTTGGGTTCGCACGGTAAACCGGCGTAACCATCTAATACTCTCGTTGCTCAGACTGATATTCACGTTGAAATTCAGCCAGCAACCTTATTTGCTCGTCAGTCAGAGCTAGGCTTTTCAGAAGTTCAGGTCTTCTAAGCCAGGTTCGGCCCAGCGACTGCTTCAATCGCCAGCGACGTATTTCCGCATGGTTGCCAGACAGTAACACTGCCGGAACCTCCATGCTTTCCAGTATTTCAGGGCGAGTGAAATGAGGACAGTCCAGCAATCCATCGGCAAAAGAATCTTCTTCTGCTGAAGCCTGATGCCCCAGAACGCCCGGTATAAAACGGGCAACGGAGTCAATCAGGGCCATCGCTGGCAGTTCCCCACCGCTGAGTACGTAATCCCCTATCGACCATTCTTCATCGATCTCGGTTTTAATTACGCGCTCATCAATCCCTTCGTACCGTCCACAGACCAGAATCATCTTCTGGTTTGTAGCAAGTTGACGCACGCCTTGCTGATCTAATTTACGGCCCTGAGGTGATAGATAAATCACTCTCGCGCCTTCACCTGCCGCTGCTTTTGCTGCGTGGATCGCATCCCGTAAAGGTTGCACCATCATCAGCATTCCGGGACCACCGCCATAAGGCCGGTCATCCACGGTGCGATGCCGATCGTAAGTGAAGTCACGAGGACTCCAATACTGTACGTTCAGCAGGCCATTTTTAACTGCCCGGCCAGTGACTCCGTAATCAGTAATTGCCCGGAACATCTCTGGAAACAGGCTAATCACCCCAATCCACATAGTTTCGTTCCGCTGGGTACTACTTGTCGATTCAGAGTTCAAAAACCAGGGTCCCAATCTACTTCAACAGTTTGAGCAGAAAGGTCGACGCGCTTAACAACCTGTTCGGTGAGGAACGGAACCAGCCGCTCCTTGACCCCGAAGGCATCTTTCAGGTTAGCTTTTATCACCATCACATCGTTCGAGCCAGTTTCCATCATATCGATGATTTTACCCAACTCATAACCGGTTACGGTTACGACCTGACAGCCAATAAGATCCTTCCAGTAATAATCACCTTCGCCCAGATCGGGCAGTTGTGACGAATCTACGACAATTTCACAATTGGTCAGTAAATTAGCCGCATCACGGTCATCAGCTCCTTTCACTTTAATGATCAGGTCCTGATTGTGATACTTCCAGCCTTCAATCTCGACAAGCTGCCAACCGCTTTTACTTTGGATGAACCAAGGTTGATAATCAAAAATGCTATCGGCATCTTCGGTGGATGAAAACACTCTGAGCCAACCTCGGATGCCATACGCCGACCCAATTTTCCCCATCACAATCGGGTTAACGGGAGGTTTTGGGCTAAGTTGATTGCTCATTATCACCACCGCAACAGATTATGCTGCTTTTTTAGCGTCTTTGATCAGCGAAGATACGCGATCAGACACAGTTGCACCCAGACCAACCCAATGCTCGATACGGTCCAGATCCAGACGCAGGGCTTCTGCTTGACCAGATGCGATTGGGTTGAAGAAACCTACGCGCTCGATGAAACGACCATCACGCGCATTGCGGCTATCGGTCACGACTACTTGATAGAAGGGGCGTTTTTTTGCGCCGCCACGTGCCAAACGAATTGTTACCATAACATCCTCTTTAGTGAATAAAACAACTGGGCCCCATCGAGGAACGGAGCCCAGTATGTCATATAAAAAGCCCGAAAATTTTACTCATTTTGGCGCAAAAAGCAATCTAAAGCGTATAATCACACCAAGAGTTTCTCTACACCATCGATTTCGGTGATTAACGCCCCGGGAATCCAGGTGGCATCATCCCTTTCATACCGCGCATCATTTTCGCCAGGCCGCCGTTTTTCATCTTCTTCATCATTCGTTGCATATCATCGAATTGTTTCAGAAGACGGTTAACGTCCTGTACCTGCATGCCGGAACCCTGCGCGATACGGCGTTTACGCGATCCTTTAATAATCTCAGGTTTGGCACGCTCCTGACGCGTCATCGAATTAATGATCGCCTCCATACGCACTAGCACCTTGTCATCCATTTGTGATTTAACATTATCAGGCAGTTGCCCCATGCCGGGCATTTTACTCATCATGCTCGCCATGCCGCCCATATTGCGCATCTGCTTAAGCTGGTCCAGGAAATCGGTCAAATCGAACCCGTCACCCTTCTTCAGCTTTTGGGCCAGCTTCTCCGCCTGTGTACGGTCAACCTTGCTTTCAATATCTTCAATCAGAGAAAGCACATCGCCCATACCAAGAATGCGTGATGCAACACGATCGGGGTAGAACGGTTCCAACGCTTCAGTTTTTTCACCGACGCCGAGGAATTTAATCGGCTTGCCAGTAATATGGCGGATAGACAACGCCGCACCACCGCGGGCATCACCATCAATCTTGGTGAGGATAACCCCAGTCAGCGGCAACGCTTCATTAAAGGCTTTTGCCGTATTCGCCGCATCCTGCCCCGTCATGGCATCAACAACAAACAGCGTTTCAACCGGCTTAATTGCCGCATGAACCTGTTTGATTTCGTCCATCATCGCCTCATCGACGTGGAGACGACCGGCGGTATCAACCAATAAGACATCGTAGAATTTCAGCTTAGCGTGTTGTAATGCACGTTCTACGATAGCAAGCGGCTTCTCTTGTGCATCAGACGGGAAGAAATCGACGCCCACCTGCTGTGCCAGCGTTTCCAACTGTTTAATCGCCGCAGGGCGATAAACGTCGGCAGACACCACAAGCACTTTTTTCTTTTGCTTTTCGCGCAGGAATTTTCCCAACTTGCCCACGCTGGTCGTTTTACCCGCACCTTGCAGGCCGGCCATCAGGACCACCGCAGGCGGCTGAGCAGCGAGATTTAGTTCGGCGTTAATTTCGCCCATTGCGCTGACGAGTTCATTTTTAACAATCTTGACGAACTCTTGCCCCGGCGTCAGACTTTTGTTGACCTCATGCCCAACAGCGCGTTCTTTTACACGATTGATAAAATCACGCACCACGGGTAACGCGACGTCTGCTTCCAGCAATGCCATCCGCACTTCACGCAGCGTTTCTTTAATGTTTTCTTCAGTCAACCGCCCGCGGCCGCTGATATTGCGCAATGTGCGCGAGAGTCGATCGGTTAAATTTTCAAACATATCTCATGCTCAACGTAAGACAGGCCGCAGCGCGACACGAATAGAAGGGATTATACACAAAAGCGAGAACGATCTCAGCGCTGCTGACGGAGAACTGTTGGTGCCCACGACGACTAACGCTATACTGATTCTTTATTTTACCTAGTTGATATTTAATAACCTATTCGTATGTCTGTTTTCGCTATTGTGGCGCTTGTCGCCTACACACTCAGCCTCGGACTGATTATCCCCAGTCTGCTGCGCAAGAACAGTGCATATCGTCGGCTGGCAATGCTCTCGGCCAGCGCTGCGCTAATCTGCCATGCGGTGGCGCTCTATCAACGCATTTTTGATGTTCAGGTGGGACAAAATCTTAGCCTGCTGAATATCGGTTCGCTGGTCAGCCTCATCATCTGTACCGTTATGACGATTGTCGCAGCGCGCGATCGCGGCTGGTTTATTCTCCCCATCGTCTACACATTCGCGCTGATCAATCTGGCCTTTGCCAGCTTCATGCCGAGTGAATTTATTACGCATCTGGAAGCATCGCCGGGTTTGATGATCCATATCGGCCTGGCGCTTTTTTCCTATGCAACCTTGCTGATTGCAGCACTTTATGCGCTCCAGCTTGCCTGGCTTGATTATCTGCTCAAGAACAAGAAGCTAGGGTTTGCCGCTGATATGCCGCCGTTGATGGGCATTGAACGGAAGATGTTTCACATCACGCAGATTGGCGTCATCCTGCTCACGCTGACGCTTTGTACTGGCTTGTTCTATATGGACGACCTGATCGACAATAAAGAGAACCTGCACAAGGCGGTGTTCTCACTATTTGCCTGGTTCATCTATATTCTGTTGCTCTGGGGACATTACCATGAGGGATGGCGAGGTCGGCGCGTCGTCTGGTTCAGCCTGCTCGGTGCACTGATGCTGACGCTTTCCTACTTTGGTAGCCGGGTTATACAGCACTTTCTCGCAGTCTGACATTCTTAATATGCAGAAAAAAGAGAGCCCACTTTCGGCTCTCTTTTTTATCTGCACCTATCCAACAAACTAGATATGCAGCTCAGCTAACTTGTCTTTCGGCAACGCCAGATCGTCATTTTGGTTAATGCCAATATTGTGATCCAAAATATGCTGAGCGATTTCCTGCGCTTCTTCCAGTGAATGCATATCATAGGTGCCGCACTGGTATTCATTCAGCTCAGGGATTTTACGCTGATCGGTCACTTTCAGAACGTCCGCCATTGCCGCTTTCCAAGAGTCGGCAACACGTTGCTCATCCGGCGTGCCAATCAGGCTCATGTAGAAACCAGTACGGCATCCCATCGGAGAAATATCGATAATTTCAACGCCATCACCATTTAAATGATCCCGCATAAAGCCAGCAAATAGGTGCTCTAGCGTATGAATTCCACGCTCTGGCATGACTTCGATGTTCGGGCGACAGAAGCGCAGATCAAATACAGTGATATTGTCGCCATGAGGGGTTTTCATGGTTTTAGCGACCCGAACGGCGGGTGCGGCCATACGAGTATGGTCAACGGTAAAGCTATCTAGTAACGGCATAATGCCACCTCCTCATAGAAAAAATTTATTTTTTCTCGTTTCCGGGAAACTTTTCCTTTTTATGCGAGTCTGACTTACTGAAAGACGCGCATTTATTATCATCATCCCTATTAGAGATGTTTATTTGGCCACAGTTCCTGTGGCCTTTTCTTTTTAATGCATCGCCAGATAATCGTCAAAATTCATCGTATCTTCAGACTCAATCTGACGTTGACGCTGCCAGGAACGCTCGCTTGCAGTCGCTAATTGCTCTTCAGTCAACACCTGCAACGGCTCGTTGCTAAGCATCTTGCGGTATTCCTCCGCTAAATTTAGCCCCACGCTACCATTGCCTTCTTGCTTCATCAACGTTAACAGTCGGCCAGAGAACGTCGTTTCTGGATCGTCAAAACCAACAAGCAGCTCATCGCATACCTGCTGATAGTGCGGTTGATCGTTTTCCGCATCCAACACTTCCGCAACACGGCGTAAATCCGCAAACAGGGATTTCCCAACCTCGGCAATCGGCTGCTGGATGGTTTCACACCGCATGCCCACCGTCTGCCCTGGTTTACGACCTTCCAGGATCACTCGGTTCCAGTTTTTACGCGTGCACAAGAGTTCATCTGCGCTCATTTCCGGCGCATCCGCTAACGCACACCAGATCAGGAATAAATCCAGGAAACGCACCTGACTTTCGCTCACCCCAGTCGGAGAGAACGGGTTGATATCCAGCGAGCGCACTTCGATATATTCGATTCCGCCACGCAGCAAAGCATCAGATGGTGTTTCATCTGCACGCGTCACACGCTTCGGACGAATCGGTGCATAGAGCTCGTTCTCAATCTGCAAGACGTTCGTATTCAATTGTAGATAACGACCATCCTTCTTCATACCAACCTGGGCATATTCCTCAGACGGCGTCTTTATCGCGCGTTTTAATGCCGCAACGTAGGTATCCAGATCGTTAAACGTAATCCCCAGATTGCTCTGTGATTTATTGGTATAACCTAAATCACTAAGCCGTAGAGAGGTGGCATAAGGCAGATAAAGCATGCCTTTTTCCGTGCGCTCAAACGGCAGTGCAGTTTCTCGCCCTCTCAGGAAAGAAGAACAAATCGCCGGAGAAGCTCCGAACAGATAAGGGATCACCCAACCAAAGCGATAATAGTTACGAATCAGTCTGAAGTATCCCGCAGAAATGGCTTTCTTCCCGCTTTCTGCATCTGCTACGCCCTCTCGCGCCTGCCAGAATGACAACGGCAGAGAGAAATTATAATGCACGCCGGAAATGGTCTGCATCAACGCGCCATAGCGGTTTTTCAGCCCTTCGCGATAGAGCGTTTTAAAACGCCCAATATTTGAAGAACCATACTGCGCCAGTTCTATATTTTGTTCGCTGTCGATAAAGCACGGCATGCTCAATGGCCACATCCGCTCATCGCCTAGATTGCGGGAAACGTGACGATGAATATCGCGCAAAAATGTCAGCAGATGATCGACATCGTTGTCGACCGGCGTAATAAACTCCAACAGCGCTTCAGCAAAATCTGTCGTAATCCACGGGTGTGACAACGCCGAGCCCAATATTTCAGGGTGCCCTGTCGTAGCAAGATGTCCGTTCTCTGTTACGCGCAATGTTTCGCGTTCAATTCCACGCTGAATCCCCTTCACTGCCTGTGGGTGTTTTTCCAGCCAAGAAAGTGCTTCTGAAATGTCCGGGATCAAATCGACCTCCCGTTGTTAAAATGTAATGGTTGTAAGCATAATTGAAACTCAGCAGTACTCACCAGTTCGCATTGCGATCTGGCTAAGACCACCACGCCATCCCCTGTAACGTTATACCTACCAATACGATATACCGCAGCGCTTTTCCAATACCGATAAAAACCGCCGATTTCACCCAGGGCATACGTAACCAACCCGCTAACACGCACAATAAATCGCCTACTACCGGCACCCAGCTAAATAACAGCGCAGCACAGCCATAGCGCTGTAACCAGCGCATGGCCATAGTATGCCCAGCTTGTTGTTTTGGCTGAGGGAGTAAGCGCCCTATAAAAATATTTGTTAACCCACCCAACGTATTTCCTATCGTTGCCACTATGATCAACAGATAAGGTTTTGCGCTGTCAGCCAACAATAATGTCACCAGCAGTACTTCCGAGCTACCTGGCAATAGTGTTGCACTGAGCAGGCTACTCCAGAAAAGAGAAAAAACGGCCCAGAATTCACTCACAGTTTACGGACGTCAACCACAGCCATATTAGCCCGCTTAGCAGCTTCAATACCGTAATCAGCATCTTCAAACACGATACAGTGTTCCGGTGCGACAGAAATCAACACGGCACAACGCAGAAAAGTATCGGGAAACGGCTTATGCTGCGTGACATCGTCTGCCCCGACAATCGCATCAAAATAATTATGCAGACCCAAATGCGTTAGCAATCTGTCAGCCATTCCATGCGTGCTGCCCGTGCCAACCGCCATAGGACGCCGTCCGCGGTAATGTTTAACAACATCAATCAGCGGTAGCGGTTGTACAGTATCCAGCAGCATTTCCTCAACAACAGCCGTTTTTTCCGCGGCCAGTTGGATAGGATCAATATCAGCCTGATGACTTTCAATAATACGCTGCGCAATACGCCAGGTAGGCGAGCCGTTCAATGCTGTCATGGCACCGGCATCATAACTCATACCATATCGGGCAAGCACCAGATCCCACGCTTTATGGTGCGTAGGTTCCGTATCGAGTAGGGTGCCATCCATATCAAAGATCAACCCTTGATAGCGATCGTACATCATGACTCCATGCTCACTGAAAAGAGAGCTTACTTTATCGTAAAGTGAAAACGTTGTCGCTTACTCAATAACCTTATAAAAAACAGGTTATTACTACCATAGTGGTAAAAAAACCTTTATTTATTCACTGATTCAATATCGATATATAGACAGGATAAGAGCAAGGATTAAGGTGCGGGCGCGACGAGATAAATATCGTTCAGGATAGGCAAGAAAGAACAATGATGCTATCGCGCTAAAAGTCGATAGAGAACGGTTGATGGAACGGAAGTGGTGTATCTGAGAATATTGTCTGGCGTGATTCGCCCTTCGGGCCGTTGCGAAAGCACCGTTATTCTCCCTTGTGCTTACAGACCAAGATATTGATGATAAAAGTAAAGAAGTGCTGTATTGATATCGAAATATGGTGCATCCGGGAGGATTCGAACCTCCGACCGCTCGGTTCGTAGCCGAGTACTCTATCCAGCTGAGCTACGGATGCAGAGTGTGGTGCAGAAAAACAAGGGGGTGAGCAATTAAACGAGATACCTAAGAATGGTGCATCCGGGAGGATTACTCGGCTTTGCCTCGCCCTTCGAGCCGTTGCCAGAGCGACGTTTTCCTCCCTTGTTCTTACAAACCAAAACAATCGGTTATAAGAGCAAGATAACAACCTTATCCATATCGAGATATGGTGCATCCGGGAGGATTCGAACCTCCGACCGCTCGGTTCGTAGCCGAGTACTCTATCCAGCTGAGCTACGGATGCATTACTAATTCTTTATCTACGACAAACTTGCGTTCACTAATACAACTTGCCTCGCAAAGGCAGTATTTAATGGTGCATCCGGGAGGATTCGAACCTCCGACCGCTCGGTTCGTAGCCGAGTACTCTATCCAGCTGAGCTACGGATGCATATTAAATGGCGGTGAGGGAGGGATTCGAACCCTCGATGCAGCTTTTGACCGCATACTCCCTTAGCAGGGGAGCGCCTTCAGCCTCTCGGCCACCTCACCTTACATTACCTGATTTGCTACTAAGAACTTCTTGTTAGTGCTCACCGGTACTGCGTGGCGCACATATTACTTTCCCAGACTTATAAGTCAAACAATTTTTCCCACCTTACGTTCGTTTGAACAATTCGCATCCAAGACGAGCATTTTCACAACAAAAAGTCTGTTTTATCGACAGAAAAACAGGCGGTTACCTTGCAAAAGGAAACGCACAATAAAAATAGATATATCGATAAATGTGTGGGAGAAAAATGGGAAGTGGCAATTGCGTCCCGCGAACACGAGACGCATTGTCAATCAATATGACGTCGGTTGAGATTTTTCGGCCTGAATACGCTGATAGATCTCTTCACGGTGGACAGAAACCTCTTTAGGTGCATTAACACCAATACGCACCTGGTTGCCTTTCACTCCTAATACGGTAACCGTTACCTCATCGCCGATCATGAGGGTTTCGCCAACTCGACGAGTCAAAATAAGCATTCTTTGCTCCTTGAAAGATTATAAAGAGTCGGGTCTCTCTGTCTCCCCGCCATTATCCATCATGTGCTGTGAAAACGTAAACCTAGACGATGGTATAACCACCCCATCACACTCCGGTTCGTTACTACTTGTTAGTTTAGTCGATATCAGTAGCTTGTGCTTTTGTTATCACGACAAGAGGGCTGAGCATATAAAGCTTCAGAATATCTGAAGGTAACATACTTTATCCTCTATTTAACGAATCCTTTTTCGCAGACAAAAACGCCACAACCAGAAAGTTATGGCGTTCTTGTCGGATAACGCAAATAAAACGTTATCTATAGCTTATAGCTTATAACTTAGCAACGACCCAGGACTCAACGCTGGCTAACGCGCCGGGCAATGCCGACACGTCTGAACCACCAGCCTGAGCCATATCAGGACGACCACCGCCTTTGCCGCCAACCTGCTGGGCCACAAACCCTATCAGTTCGCCAGCTTTTACACGATCAGTCAGATCTTTCGTTACACCAGAAATCAAGCTAACCCTGCCTTCTGTCGCCGTTCCGAGAACGATAACAGCAGAGCTCAGTTGGTTCTTCAGGTCGTCAACCATCGTACGCAGTAGTTTAGGATCCACGTTGTCCAGTTGCGTGACCAGCAACTTCACACCGTTAATCTCTTTTGCTTTGCCGGACAGGGACGAGCTTTCCTGCGCCGCTTGCTGAGCCTTCAACTGCTGAAGCTCTTTCTCCAACGCACGCGCACGATCCAGTACAGAGCGTACCTTATCAGTCAGGTTGTGACTATCCCCTTTCAACAGTTGCGCAATGTCTTGCAGAACGTCACTCTGACGATGCAGTGCGGACAAAGCATTTTCACCCGTGGTCGCTTCGATACGACGTACCCCGGCGGCAGTACCTGATTCAGAGATGATTTGGAACAAACCAATATCACCAGTACGGCTGGCGTGCGTGCCCCCACAGAGTTCAATGGAGAAATCACCCATCGTCAGAACACGGACATGGTCGTCATACTTTTCACCGAACAGCGCCATCGCGCCCTTCGCTCTCGCATCATCCAGTGCCATGACATCCGTTTGCACGGTAAGGTTGCGACGGATTTGCGCGTTAACGATGTCTTCAACCAGACGAATCTGTTCAGGCTTCATCGCTTCCGTATGTGAGAAGTCAAAGCGTAGATAGCTATCGTTAACCAAAGAACCTTTCTGCGCAACATGATCGCCCAGAACCTGACGCAGCGCAGCATGCAGCAAGTGCGTCGCGGAGTGGTTCAGACGAATACGATTACGGCGCTGGTTATCAACATTTGCATCGACATGGTCGTTAACACGCAGCGTACCCTGAGTCAGTTTACCGACATGGCCGATGGCCTGACCGTATTTCTGCGTATCCTGAACAGCGAAGTTGACGCCCGCATTCTTCAGTTCACCCTGATCGCCAACCTGACCACCGGATTCGCCATAGAACGGCGTTTCGTTAAGAATCACTACGGCTTCATCACCTGCCGCAATCTGATCAACCGCGTTCCCATTATGATAAAGCGCAATCACCTTCGCTTGCTGCTGCGTTTTTTCATAACCGCAGAATGGTGTGTTTTCATCCACTCGGATGAGGCTATTGTAGTCCACACCAAATCCACTGGCCTCGCGAGCACGCTGACGCTGAGCCGTCATCGCGGATTCAAAACCTTCTTCGTCAACTTTTAAGCCGCGCTCACGGCACACATCCGCAGTGAGGTCGACAGGAAAACCATAGGTGTCATACAGGCGAAAGACTGTTTCACCGTCCAGGGTATCCCCTTTCAGGTTTTTAATTTCTTCGTCTAGCAGAGATAGCCCACGTTCTAACGTGCGGGCAAACTGCTCTTCTTCCATCTTCAGCGCTTGCTCAACCACCGCCTGTTGTTTTTTCAACTCGGCAGCCGCAGGCCCCATGACGTCAATGAGAGGCGCAACCAGCTTGTAAAAGAAGGCATCCGTCGCACCCAGCATATTACCGTGACGCGCAGCGCGGCGAATAATACGGCGCAGGACATAACCACGGTTTTCATTAGACGGCATAACACCATCGGCAATCAGGAACGCGCAAGAACGGATATGGTCGGCGATAACACGCAACGATTTATTAGTTAAATCGGTTGTACCAACGGCTTTCGCTACCGCATCAATCAGTGTCTTAAACAAATCAATGTCATAGTTTGAATTGACATGTTGCAATACCGCAGAAACACGCTCTAAGCCCATACCAGTATCGACGGAAGGCTTCGGCAGTGGCAGCATTGTGCCGTCAACCTGACGGTTGAATTGCATGAACACCAGATTCCAGATTTCAATATAGCGATCGCCGTCCTCATCAGGGCTTCCCGGCGGGCCACCCGCGATGTGCTCACCGTGATCGAAGAAAATCTCGGTGCATGGACCACACGGTCCCGTTTCACCCATCTGCCAGAAGTTATCAGAGGCGTAAGGTCCGCCTTTGTTATCACCAATACGAATAATTCTTTCGTGCGGTACGCCAACTTCATCAGCCCAAATGTTGTAGGCCTCATCATCCGTTGCGTATACCGTTACCCACAATTTTTCTTTTGGCAGATTGAACCACTGGGGAGACGTCAGCAATTCCCACGCATAGCGAATCGCATCATGCTTGAAGTAATCACCGAAGCTGAAGTTACCCAGCATTTCAAAGAAGGTGTGGTGGCGTGCGGTATAACCTACGTTTTCCAGGTCATTATGTTTACCACCTGCACGTACGCAGCGCTGCGAGGTTGTCGCTCGGACATAGCTACGTTTATCCAGCCCGAGGAACACATCTTTGAACTGGTTCATACCCGCATTGGTGAATAACAATGTCGGATCGTTGTTCGGCACCAGAGAGCTGCTATCAACAACCTGGTGTCCCTTACTGTGGAAAAAATCGAGAAACGCTTGACGGATCTCAGCGGTGCTCTTGCTCATAATTGTCCTGGAATCAAGCTAGAAGAACAGATCGCGGGCAAGGTTAGTCCAGCATGCTGACGTTACCGAGCAACTCACGAACAAAAAGTGGGAATAAGATAAATTTTCTTCGATGGGAAGTAAAATCCCGTGTGCGTTCAATCTGAAAAATTCGTATAAATTGACTGGATTTCTTCATGAGAGAAGCCACGATAGAGCAGGTATCGCTGATGTTTGACTTTGTCTTTCCATTCATCGGACAGCGGATGCCCGAATTTCCGTTCCACAACTGATTTAGCCAGCGCACACCAGTCGATATCACTCTCATTCAATGCTGTAGCTAACGTTGTTTTATCGATTCCTTTCTGGCTCAGCTCCATTTTAATCCGCTGGACGCCATAGCCTTTGCGACTCCGACTGCTGATATAACGGCGAGCATAGCGCGCATCATCCAGCCAACCGTGCTCCTTGCAATAAGCAATCGCAGCTTCCACGTCTTCCACTGCAACTCGGGCAGCGGCTTTATCTGCTTCACTTTCCGTACTTTCTGACTTATATAAATACGCCGCACATTTGCGGCGTATTTCGACTTCACTATAATCGCGAACAGAAAGCACATTCATCGCATAGCGTAATGGTTTATTCATCCATCGATCCGCTGATGTGTTCTGCTACGGGTAATTCAGCAGCCATTAAAATTCTTCGTTGCCTTCACCAGCGAATTCATCTTCGTCATGGCTATTCCCTGCTGCGGCAGGTGTTAGCTCATTGCCTTTATGCAGCAGCATTTCACGCAATTTTTTATCCAGTTCGGCAGCAATCGCTGGATTCTCTTTCAGGAAATTGCAGGCGTTTGCTTTACCCTGACCGATCTTGTCGCCGTTATAGCTATACCATGCACCCGCTTTTTCGATCAGTTTGTGTTTCACACCCAGATCAACCAACTCACCGTGGATATTGATGCCTTCACCATACAAAATTTGGAATTCAGCCTGTTTGAACGGTGCTGCCACTTTATTCTTCACGACTTTAACGCGAGTTTCGCTACCGACAACTTCTTCACCGTCCTTGATAGCGCCAGTACGACGGATATCCAGACGAACAGAGGCATAAAATTTCAGTGCGTTACCACCGGTAGTGGTTTCAGGGTTACCAAACATCACACCAATTTTCATACGGATCTGGTTAATGAAGATCAGCAGCGTATTGGCTTGCTTCAGGTTACCCGCCAATTTGCGCATAGCCTGGCTCATCATACGTGCCGCAAGGCCCATGTGAGAGTCACCGATTTCGCCTTCAATTTCAGCTTTTGGTGTCAAGGCTGCAACAGAGTCGACAATGATAACGTCAACAGCGCCAGAGCGCGTGAGTGCATCACAGATCTCCAGTGCTTGTTCACCGGTATCCGGCTGAGAACACAGCAGGTTATCAATATCTACGCCAAGTTTTTTCGCATAAATCGGGTCCAACGCATGTTCAGCATCGATGAACGCACAGGTTTTGCCTTCGCGCTGAGCAGCGGCAATCACCTGTAAGGTCAGCGTGGTTTTACCGGAAGATTCTGGGCCATAAATCTCAACGATACGCCCCATCGGTAAACCACCGGCTCCCAGAGCAATATCAAGGGACAAAGAACCTGTAGAAATGGTTTCAACATCCATTGAGCGATCCTCGCCCAACCGCATGATAGAACCTTTACCAAATTGCTTTTCGATTTGACCCAGTGCTGCCGCAAGTGCCTTTTGTTTGTTCTCATCAATAGCCATTTTTGCTCCTGTCATGCGGCGTAAAGCTACTGTCTCTACGCGGCGGCTTAATCATGAATTGCTGAATAATTACTGACATTATACTGTATGCGCATACAGCATCAAGGTTATTTTTTCAGAAACGCGTCGAGCAGCGTTTGCAGCGCAAAATGGACTGATTGCAGACGTACCGCATTTCGGTCTCCGCTAAATCGCATTTTTCGGGCAAATCCTCCGCCCTGCTTGCTAGTGAAGCCAAACCACACCGTGCCGACAGGTTTCTCTTCGGTTCCCCCGTCTGGCCCAGCAACACCACTTACCGATATAGCAAAATCTGCACTGGCGGCCCGCAAAGCTCCTGCGGCCATTTCATTGACGACATCTTCACTCACTGCACCATGCCGCTCCAATGTCTCTGCGCTCACATTCACCAGACGCTGTTTGGCCAGATTGCTATATGTCACAAAACCATAATCAAACCAGCCAGAGCTCCCCGCAACATCGGTAATAGACTTAGCCAGCCAGCCTCCAGTGCAAGATTCTGCGCACGTCAATGCAGCGCCACGCGCTTTCAGTTGTTCGCCCACCAAAACACTTAACCGCAGAATGTCAGCTTCTGTCATTGTCGCCTCATATTAATCAAGGATTGTTCGGTCAGGGTAACACTTTTCCCCAAAAAAGACGCCCCGCAGCACGGTATGCGAAGCGCCTCTCAAAGAAGACGAAACAGGGATGAAAAACGAGAAAAACCGAGTGGATTGAATAGAAAGCAGCCGGATAATTAGGCAAAAAAACAGCACGACCTTAATAGTTCACCGGTTAGTAGGGTACAAAGGGGAAGTAGGAATAATTAATAACAACAGTGCGATTTACATACAACCCGCACAACTGGTGCATCGCCAGTCCTGCTTATTTATGGCCTGAAAAAAATATCTAAAATAACATTCCTCGATAGGAATATTATTCTCTTCAAAGCTATCGGCAAGCCAGTCGATATTTCCAAGGATCCAGTCATCCTCATCTAATCCGTCCCGATAGGTTTCATCATCAGGATCAATGACAGAGTAGATCCCCATTGTTCCCATATGATTTTCTTTATATTTTTCCGGTAACGTGAAATCTTTTTCTTTATAAGATATTAACCAATGGCCATGGCAAAGCAGGTTGCCATTACGGCTCCATCTGGCAATAAATGGATTATTCATATTGATATACTCACCAGCGTAAAAGCTGATAGCAAACGTATCACGACATGTTTATAAAGTAAATCGCATCACAATCAATACATTATTTAAAGACCAGACTACATAGATGAAGACCTATTACATCTTAATAGGTACAAAGCTATTAGCAATAAATTGATAAATATCAAATCACATAAAAATAAAATATTCCAAAAAGGAACATTAAGTAAAAAGCCCACTAAAAATAGTGGGCGAGGTGCTGCTATTATCGTTATGGAAAAATCCTGGTGTTTTGCGGCATACCATTCGACTTTTGTCTGACACTTACGGTATCGAATGAACATTAATGTAACATTAGGCGCGTAAAAACTTAGGCTATTGCTGTGATAGCCAACACCGACACTACCGCTAGCCTCCTCCAATTTTGCTTAGCGGGTCGATATCAGTCAGAATGGCGTATATATGCCCATAAAGGGGTAATAATCCATTAGCGAGGATGACGGGTGTTTCCCTCTTTCTTAAGAAAAATCACAGAAAAAAGCAGCAACTATGCCAATGAAATCAGTGGCAGCATCACGATCAATCGCCCAGAAGAACGCTTGTTTGATCTTTGGCGCAAACCGGAAACGTTGCCGATCCTGATGGGCCATTTTGCCAGTATCGAGATACTGAACCACACCGACTCTAATTGGCGAATTAACACACCGATTGGCGCACTCATTGAGTGGCAGGCCCGTATAATTGATGAAAAACCGGGAGAATATATCCACTGGCGTTCACTGGAAGGTGCTCGTGTTCCTAATGAAGGCCGGCTTTCTTTTCAGCCAGCCTCGTCAGAAACGGGGACAACCGTAACGCTGACAATTCGCTACAATCCACCAGGAGGCCTGATCGGAAAAAAGATTGGTCAAATGTTTGATATGTTTTCTCGCGATATGCTGACTAAGACGCTCTATCGTTTTAAAAAATTAGCGGAAGGTGAGTTGGCCTAGCCCACATCGGACACCACCGCGACAGGTCATCATTGCCCCTTTTCCTTAACTGACGAAAGCGCCCCAATAAAGAGGAACGTAGAATGCTGGAATTGATTCAAACCATTGGTCTTGGTCTGGTGTTAATCCTGCCACTCGCGAACCCGCTGACAACAGTAGCAGTATTTTTGGCGATGTCCGGCGACATGAGTCAAGGGGAACGAAATCGTCAGATTTTTCAGGCCTCACTCTATGTCTTCATCATTATGACCGTCGCGTACTATGCAGGTCAGATCGTGATGAATACCTTCGGCATTTCCATCCCTGGATTACGTATTGCCGGCGGGCTTATCGTGGCATTTATCGGTTTTCGCATGCTTTTTCCTCAGCAAAAACCAGAACATGCCCCCGAAGTCAAAAGCAAAAAAGAAGAAATTAACGACAGTTTTTCCGCCAATGACGTCAATATCGCCTTCGTTCCATTGGCGATGCCCAGCACTGCTGGGCCAGGCACCATTGCCCTCATCATTAGTTCTGCATCACAAATCAAGAGCGGCGTCGATATTACGCCATGGGTTATTACCGTTGCCCCTGTCCTCACGTTTATGCTGATCAGCCTGATCGTCTGGCTAAGCCTAAAAAGCTCAGGCCTGATTATGCGTCTGATCGGGAAAAGCGGCATTGAAGCCATTTCGCGGCTGATGGGATTCCTGCTAGTTTGCATGGGTGTGCAATTCATTATTAATGGCACATTGGAGATCGTGCATTCTCTCCATTAAGCTGAACGTTGCCAGATAGTCCAGTTAGCGTCTATAACTTTGAATAGCGGGGTTTATTCAACGGCCGTAAGAGATGCTCAGCCCGCGTTACATAACAAATTTTCATAAAAACAAGAAAGATTAATTTTTGCTTACCTAGCGGAAAATAGGGGCGGCCAATCATGAAAATAAAAAAGCGGTTCCCAGTCAATTTACGTTCACTCATTTTATCCCTTGCGATTATCAGTATGATCGTTACGCTGACGAATGCTTATATCGCCGTTTATAATGTACAAAAAAAGCTCATTACCGATCAGATACTTAACTCAAACCTTAATTACTCCACCAAATTGGCGGCAACCACAGAAGGGTTTTTATCTTCCGCACAGCAAGAGTTGGCTTACAGCGCAACATCGATGGCGGATAGTTTTAGTGACGATGATGCGCTGCTGGAGAAAAGTGAGCAGACCTTCCGCATGAGTCAAAGTTTTAATTCTGTTTTCGTTGCAGACAGCCAGAACCGCATACACACGGTTTACCCAACGTCACTCAACCTGAAAGGCAGTACGCTGGCCTCAGATGCCAGCAAGCTCGCGCTAGCGGAACAAAAGCCGTTAATTAGCCAGCCTTATATTTCCGTTACAGGAAATCTCATCGTGCTGGTTTCTTCCCCCATCAAAGATAAACAAGGTAATTATCTTGGCTACATCGGCGGAACCATTTATTTAAAAAGTAAAAGCGTGTTGAACGAGTTCATGAATACCCATTTCTATAACGATTACTCCAGCGTTTATGTCATCGATAAAAACGGAATTGTTCTCTACCATCAGGATAAACAGTGGGTCGGTAAGCCCGTCACCGACGAGAAAATCAAGAAAGCCTTTCAGAACAAGAAGAGTGGAACCCTCTCCATACCCGATATGCGCGGCACACCGTCACTGGCGGGATTTGATACGGTGAAATCATCCGATTGGGTTATCATTACCTTACATCCCTATCAAAATGTGCTCGATTCACTTAACAGCGTCATGCGCTCCGTCTTATACGAAGGCGCACCGGTGATGGCATTAACGCTGATTGCACTCACCCTGCTTGCCTTCTCTATTGCCAACCCTTTGCGCTTGCTGGCCGTTTCTGCCAGTAAAATGGAGGAGCCTGACGTCATTGAAAAAATCAAGAAAGTTCCCTCTTGGTATTTTGAGGTTGATCAGCTAAAACGCGTCATTCTTTTCGGTACTGTGCTGTTGCACAAGCGGATCGGCAAACTGAGTTTGCAAGCCCACACCGACCCGCTCACTGGGTTACTCAATCGACGTGGTATCTATGAAAATGTTGAACTCATTCTGTCAAAAAGCAATCAGGTTGCCGCTATCGTGATTGATATCGATCATTTCAAACGCGTCAATGACACCTATGGGCACAATGTCGGCGATGACGTCATCAGACTGTTGGCTGACAACATAAAGCAAGGCTCACGGGAATCCGATCTGATTTGTCGCACGGGTGGAGAGGAGTTCCTGGCGCTCCTACCCGATACGGACATGAAGCAAGCCGCCGAGATTGCCGAGCGGCTGCGTAAAAAAGTTGAAAAAATGCCGCTGCCAATTCCTGAAAACATCACGATTTCATTAGGCGTCACCTGTTTTACTCCAGGAACGGAACAGATCGATAGCGTCTTAAAAACTGCCGATGACGCCCTCTATCAGGCCAAGCATGAAGGCAGAAACCGGGTCGTTACCAAAATAGTCCCCGATCGTTCAATCAAAAACGACACGGAATAGGCCCGCCCGGCATTAATCCAACTAGCTGAAGTACAGGCAAAAAAAAACCCGCACGAGGCGGGTAAGGTCATTCTAATGACAGGGATGGTTAACTACACAACACTCACAAGGATGTGAGGTACTGACAAGGGATGAAATGACTATAGCAAGCCAAATGTATAGTATTGTCATCAGCAAGTAAGGTTAATCTACCGGTTGTAAAACAACATGGGCGAGGCTTTTCTTACTGCAATATCTCGCCGCTTTCCTGATACCTATTATGCCTTTTTCGCTTTCATCAGCGCGGTCAGCAGTGCCATCATTGCCAACACGATGGCAAGCCCCCCGACCATCATCCATCCCCCCTGCTGCCAGGCCACTATTGCAACGGAGGAACCAACAGCACCGCCCAGAAACATACCGCCCATAAATACGGTATTGATTCGGCCTCTGACCGCCTCACCAAGCCCGTAAATCACATGCTGATTGGCAATTAACGCACTTTGCACGCCGAGATCGAGCAGTACAACGCCAATAATCAGACCAATAATAGAATCGAAGCCGATGAATACCCCCCATGACAGCAGCGTCAGCAGTGCTCCGGCGATCGCAACTGGACGGCTACCGATTCTATCGACCAATCTTCCGGCCAGCGGAGCCGCAAAAATACCAGCCACGCCGATCGCACCAAACAGCCCCGCTGCGGCAGCCCCCATTTGAAATCGCCCACTTTCCAGATACAGCGCAAGCACACTCCAGAACGCGCTGAACGATGCAAACAACAACGCCTGAATCAGCGTAGCTTTGCGTAATGTGCGTTCACTCCGCCACAGCGCCACCAGCGAATGCATGAGTTCGCTGTAACGAATGGTCTGATTCGATGGGAAAGCCGGTAACATTCTTGCCATCGTCCACGCGCCCGCCAGCGCCAGCGGCACGCTCAGCCAGAACATTGCACGCCAGCCTGCACTTTCCGCCACCACGCCCGCAATCGTGCGGCTAAGTAGAATCCCACTTAGCAACCCGCTCATCACCGTCCCGACAATGGCGCCACGCTGCTTCACATCAGCGAGAGCTGCGGCAGCCGGAACAATCTGCTGCGCCGCCGTGGCACCAAAACCGATGAGCAATGAGGCACTTAACAAGGAAAAAACCGATGTCGACAACGCAGCAAACACAGAAGCCAGTGCCAACATCAAGAATTGCCAAACAATTAGCCGACGGCGATCAAACTTATCACCGAGGGGAACCAGCAGCAGCAGTCCGAGTGCGTAGCCTAATTGCGTTACCGTCGGCATGAGCGAAACCGCGCCATTCGGCGTAAAACTTTCGCTAATCACGCCCAACATCGGCTGGTTGTAATAAATATTGGCAACAGAAACACCGCTGGCTGCCGCCATTGAGAAAATCAATAATTTGCCGGGAATATGCTGTGTTCTGACATCGGCTTCGCTGGATAATGTACTCATCGTCATACCTGTTTATGTCTTTCCCGCCGGAGGTCGGCAAGCGATGAGTGCAGCATAAGGCGCAGAAATCATTCCCAATAGAGCGGTAAAATGGATATCAGCTATTCCAAATGGGAATAAATCAGCAAAAGAGACATTGAACGAAGCGGGTAAAAACTCTGGCGCGAGATGATGTCATGCGGCCTCCGGGGTAGACAGCCCACAGATCCATCTTACCCAGCGACCATGAATCCAGTGCAGTGATAACTTGTCCGCTTTCAAGCTCTGGTGCAAACATCCATTCAGATGCCACAGCCAGCCCTGCGCCGGACAGCACCGTAGCACGCACACCTTCCGCCGCAGAAACACGGATACGCGCATTGGGGAATACCGTGGTCTGTGTTCCATCTTGAGAAAAAATCCAGCGATCGGTCCTCTCTCCCTGCAAATAGATAACGGCAGGATAAGCAGACAGTGCATCAGGAGAAACCGGTATGCCATGAGCGGAAAAATAATCGGGTGTCGCCAACAGGCGCATAGTACACGAGGCCAGCCGATGTGCGAGCAGGCTTGAATCCTTCATCTCGCCCAAACGCAATGCCACATCAATACCTTCAGCAATCAGATCGATCGGACGATCGTCAAGAATGACATCAACGTTTAGCTGTGGATGTTCGGCCATAAATTCATGGAGTCGCGGCATAATGTGCAGCCTGGCAAAGGTAACCGGCGCACAAATGCGCAGCCGACCGGACATCGCAGCATTCCCGCTAACCACATGATCTTGAGCCTCTCCCAGCATCTTTAACGCGGGAGCGATTTGCTCATAAAAATACTGCCCGGCTTCCGTTGGCGTCAACCCTCGGGTAGAGCGAATCAACAGCGGAGTGGCCAATTGTTGTTCAAGCTGCATGATCGCCTTGGAAACCGCAGGCTGTCCAATACCAAGTCTACGGGACGCAGCGGAAAACGACCCCGTTTCGAAAACGCAGATAAATGTTTCCAACGCGCTCAGGCGATCCATTGTCTCTCTTCCGCAAAGGGGTGGCACCGCATCATACCGCAATCCAGCTTAGGTAATGCAGGCACACTTCATATCACCCTTTCAGCAAAGGCGAACCACATTCACTTTACCGCTGACCGCATCAGGTATTACTCTGATGGCATGATTTGTCATGACCGGGTGCGCAAATTTTCGCGGCCTTTTTCAAAATCTTACGAGGCGATGCATGAAACTTTTCATTTACGAACACTGCCCATTCTGTGTCAGAGCCAGAATGATTTTTGGTCTGAAAGATCTGCCTGTTGAGCAATCCGTCATTATGGAAGGCGACATTGACACACCAACGCGCATGGTGGGCCGCAAAGTGGTGCCGATCCTTCAGAAAGAAGATGGCAGCTTCATGCCGGAAAGTATGGATATCGTCCACTATGTCGACAGCAAGCAGGTGCCGTTAATCGCCGACAAGCCGGTTGATGCCGATATTGAGGCCTGGTGTAAGTCCGTTTCCAGCGCAGTATTTAACCTTGCGGTTCCCCGCTTCACGAAAGCCGATTTTAAAGAGCTTTCTACGCCAGAGGCACGTCATGCCTACCTTCTTCGCGAAGAAAAAGCTTTTGGCGATCTGGATGCATTGATAGCGAAAACGCCAGAACTGATTGAGGAAGTGAAGCAGAAACTTGATGCACTGGAACCACGTTTGGCAAATATTAGCGCCATTTCCACCACCGACTTTATTCTGTTCCCTATTTTACTGTCACTCACGATCGTGAAAGGGATACAGTTTGGCCCTAACGTCCACGCCTACCTTGAGCACGTATCAACAGCCAGCAAGGTCGCCTTGTTGACCGATAAAGCGCTGTAGGAATAATACGATTCACAATAGCGTTATGGGGCACTATTTCACCCCATAACGTGTGGCCGATTTCAGTATGTGTTATATGAAGTAATAACGCCGTAGAGCAATCTCATACATCGCGCAGAGATATCCTCTACCTGACGCTATGCCGTCCTCCCTTGGCTGACTAGCGCATTAATCTCAGCGTTAATCAGAGCAAATGCGTCATGGCTTGCATAATCTGCCTGAATCCATCTTGCGTGCTGTAAATAGCCTGGGCTCTCCAATATTTCGATGACAGACTGCTTAATTTGCTGTTCACTCGGCGTACTGGTTTGTAAGTTAATCCCACATTTAGCAAATACTACGCGCGCGGCACTTTCCTGTTTATCTTCCCCAACGCCAGCCACAATTAATGGGACGCCATCTTTCAGCGCGGAATTAATCGAGCCGTATCCCCCATTGGTGATCAATATCGACGCCTTTGGCAGCCAGTCATCATAAGAAAGGAAACTGACCACTCCGGCATTTTCAGGTAATGATGTTTGCAGTGCATCAACCGAACGCCCCCCCGTGGTCGCCAGCACTCTGACAGGTAAATCCGCCAGGGCGCGCAGCGTTGGCCCGATAAGCTGCTGGAGATCGACATTCGCCAGTGTTCCTTGTGAAACGATAATAAGCGGCCGGCTGTCATCTGATGCCCACCATTGCGGAACGCGCCCTGCTGCGATGTGATGGGATAATGGGCCAATAAATCGCACGCTCGGTGGCAAATCATCCCGCTGATACTCAAGCTCAGTGGTCGATAATTGCAAGAAACGATCGCAATGGCTAATTAGCGCATCCATAAAAGGCTGCTCAAGCGGCTCTCCTCCCACTTGCACCATCACATCATTAAACACGTGCTGAACGTCGTTCAAAAGTTCGCGCGTTTCTTCATCCACCAGTTGTTCATGGCTCAGGTCGGGCGGCAGCAATTTAGGTGGAATGCGCGGCCCATAGAAAACTGAATCTCGCGTCGAATAGGACAACGGCGTCACGCCTATCGCAATAACCGGCGGCCGCGAATCAGAAAACAACAGCGGCAAAACACCATAAAAACAATTTTCAATGATGAGCAGGTCGGCATGGGTCTTTTCCAGCGCATCACGCAATTGGCGATCCAGCAATGGAATCGGTGCAGCAAAGAAATTCTTCAGCGCCAGAGCCATCTGCGCGTTACCCGGTGGCAGCGTAGCTCGCAGAGGGAAGTGCTGCTCAAGGTGCCTGTAGTCAAAATCAATTTCATCGCTAAAAGGAATAAAACCAACCCCAGCCGCCTCTGCCTGCTCACGGAACAACGCGCCGCTAAACAACGTGACATCGTTTCCCTGCTCAACCAAATAGCGAGCGATGCTCAGCAAAGGATAAACATGTCCCGGCGTTGCCATCGCCGCCATGAGAATATGTGCCATGATGCTTTCCCTTATGCCGCGTTATCGATGCAAGTATTCACGCAAACCGGAGTGCCCTGAATATGCACACGTTGCAGATGACGAGCCGAATGAGCCGTAAAGGCTTCACGCCCATGCAGCAGCGAAAAGTTGTCGGCGATCACAACATCACTCTGTAGCCATTTATGTGCATAATAATAACGAGGATCGTACAAATGCTGCCGTAGCGTCTGGCTAAATGCGCTTTGCGCTTCCGGAGTGACATTATGATATTCCAGCGCATGCTGGTTAAGGAAACGCTCCCCTTCGGTCGGTAGTTCGTTATAGCGCATAATCTCCCCAACGCCGTTAGGATGAGGGATGATTAATGGAGAAGTGACTTCACCGCCATAATGTACAACGGCTTTAATACGATAAGTAATTGAAACACGACGCCACTCATCGACTAACTGTGCGTCGGTCTCTGCCAACAAGCGCGTGGTATCAACGAAAGTGGTACGTCCACCTTGATCCTGCCCCGGCGCAGAAACGCAGTGGAACAGTTGAAATTCGGGGATAGTGGGTTTGTACATTCCATCCCAGTGTAGCGGCACATAGCTATTATCAAAGATATGATCTTTGGTACCCGCATGCTCCTTCACATCCAGTATCGCCCCGAAAGGCCACATCATGATTTCCCCCCAGTGGCCAGCATACTCGGTCAACGTTTCAGGATCGGAAAAACCAGAAGAAAACCCGCGTAATACCAGAAGATGATGCTCTCGAGCGAGTTGACGCAGTGTATCGATTGGCAGCGTGACGATGCTCTGCTCCGCTTCAACAGGCGTCAACAACGCACCAAAAGGGGAAAGCAGTTCAATGCGACAGTTCATACTATTCTCCATCATGTATATTCCTTTATAAGATGACAATTATCGATGTCTCGACGAATGATAAGGCGAGAAAAGTACGCTTACGCCATATCATGCTGCTTAACGACGTAATAACTCGGCGTACCGCGGATCTCCACGACTTCACCAGCCAACTGCTGTGCATCGGTATTCTTCATGAGCACGAACTGGCCATTAACATTGGCGGCGACACCATGCCAGGGCGTCAACCAATCGTCCTTAGTGGGCATCATATGAATACCCAGTTTCAGGCTGTCCGAAGGCTGGGGGTGAATAGATAGACGAATAGCGTCTGGGAAATTTTCAGCGAGCAGGTTGCCCCACGCCCAGCTACGTTGAATAACGCCACACGCACGTTTTTTGGCATCCTTCTGTAACGCAGCGTTAGAGCCGGTATAGTCTGGTCGCAGGCTATCTTCATAGAGAAAGCGGGTGATTGAACGATAAAGCTGCAAGCCTTCTTCGTTCTGCATGAGTTGCGATTTAACCTCCTCTTCTGATTCAGCATAATCCTCAACCAACCGCTGGCGAAGATGATCGTAATCAGCGGTGAGCGCGGCCATATTCTCTACATCCTTAAGATTAAAAACACTGAGATGAGCAGCACCCAGTTCATGCAGTAAATTTTCAATCTCATGCTGATAGGCATTAATGGTTTCGTCACTGGTTCCAATTAGATCGCCAAACACATGCCCGTCGGAGCAAATACGAATATGAGCACCAGGTGGATAATAAAGCTGAATGCGTTGGCATAATGAATTTAGGAATATCAGGGACAAACGTTCTGCCATATCCGGTTTTCTGCCTAGGACCTTATAAGGGCTAGGAGATTTTACAGGGAACGCAGGTAAAATAAGTTCAATACGGCTATTTTCATCAACAAAAGCACGAATTCTGGGTAATTGAACCTGAGTTACTAAAGCCTCTTCTTCGCTAATCGATTTCGTCGAGTGAGTAAATCTACGCCGGTATTGAATTAACTCACTTAGTATTAGCGATGAAACTAATTCATTGTTTATTATATCCAAAATAACCTCATTAATTTAAGGAAAGTAATTATCCACATAGATGCGGCGTAGAAACAATAGAATAAAAAAACCACATAAGTACAAAAAAAATACTGAATAACATATTCAGTATTTTTATTTACATAACTAACAATTCATCACAGTTACCAACTGCGATATAAGAAAATACTCAAAGCATAAAAATAATCCAAAGAAACTAAAAAAACAAAAGTAAAATCGAGAATAATCTAATTATTGTTTAATACTTATATAATCACCACTATTCTTATATTAATAAGCTGCAACATATACTACGCGCTGAGCACATTCATCGAACCCAACAATGATATATTGCCAAATGAGAAATGAAAGAGAGGAATGAATCGAAAAAAAATAAGTGTAAAACCGAGGATTATCTTACCCGCAAAGTGGCAGTAACTGCATAGGCTGGATAAATAACGTATTTTGATGAGCGGCGAGTCATCAACTCATCAGTCAGTCACTGAATATTGAGGCTCTGCCGTCGGGAAAGGAATATGATAAAATAAAGGGGAGTAGATGGATTGTTGCTGGCTAATTAATGGAAAGAAATGTTACACGATCTCCCGATTCGAACACTCAGAGCTTAGCGTAAAGGCGCTAGGTAAAAAAACAGCTATCACACCTACTTTAGCACTAGCCAATTCCTCAGGAAGAGGATCGTCAATATCCGTTTGAATAATAACCCCATCCATATTCTTATCCATATATCCTTCATCACAGTCATCATAAACAAAAGACTTGGGTATTTTTATAATCGGATCGCCAATAAATACACCATTCATCCCACCGATATATCCACTGTGCGCAGTAATTTTGTAAATATTACCATTCCTCACATCCACTGATATCGACAAGTGATAATCAGGGAATTTATATTTCACTGAAAAAATCGCATCCTGAACATATTTAACAACATGCTTATCAAGAAGGTACTCATAACGCCCAATGTGCTCTCCCAAAATCACCCCACCTAATGACACTGATGGAATAATATTTGCTTTAATATCTATCATAGCCAATCTAGCCCCTCTAAATAAAACGCCATCTTACCTTAATATACTTTAAAACCTAATGCATAATCATAATGCCTGCATGATGATTATTGATTAAAACAATAGAGTTTTCCTGCTACCTCCCTTCCTGTTAGGATAAATAGAAAGGTTATTGATATTCATCATACTGCAAACAGTTTATTTGCTGAACTCATCGCCGAACCTTGCTCTAAAAGGCCAATACCTGGCGTTGTTCAAAACACTAACATTTCGCCACACAACTTTAACTATTTAGAGTATAGCGCAGCTTCAATTGGAATTAATCGATAAAAACAAAACTATCCTCAGCAAGGCCATTAGATTTTCTGTAATCCGTTTCCCAGTCCCAGTACCCATCAGGTTCGTTTTGAGTAACTCCGTGATTCCAATATAGTTCACCATATACTATCAACATCGCCCAATGATATTCGACCTCATGACTGCATAGCACAACAGAAATGTAGTTGTTATTAGCATTTTTTACTAATGAGTGAGATAAAACTAAAAAATCAATGTCTTCTTTAGATTTTTCCGTGTATTTAAAAATAATGCCCTTGATGACTTCGACCCAGGTAAAGTAATTAAAAACGACTCTCTCATCCGTTTTTTCATCACGAAAAACCAAATCATCAGCAATAGTTAAATAATCCATCACAACGAATCCCTTAAAATTATATTGACTGGATATTTTCCGAAGAACCGTAATAACATTCATCCTAGCAGTTAAATTACGGCAGTAAACACCAAAGAAAATCACGGCACCACATCTAATTGGTTGAATCAACTAATAAAGAAAAAAACTTGCACTCCTTCAGTCTTAAGGTAAGAAACGTTATCAGAAAGAACCTCTAGGATAAGGCTATAATTTACATCGTCATTTTTAAGAGCACTTTTTAGATCCACAAGGAAAACACATATTTTATGCTCCCCGAGAGAATCCAATCCCCCAAAAAGGGAATCAGAAAAAGCATCAAAATTACATAGGCTATACAGGGGAGGATCCAAAGGCAGAGATGCTTTTATTTCATCAAATACATCATAGATGCTTTTCGCCTGATTAAAATTGGCGCTAATCGTCACATACCCGTGATTTTTATACCTATTGACTAGCCCAGTAAACCTATCTGTTTGGAAAAAATGCAAAGACATACCCCAATCCTCACAATAGACCTCGTGTAATCCCAACAATCCTCAATCATCAATAAAAGATGAAAGATGCGTTGCAAACGCTTATAAAAATTTATATATCAATAAATAACTAAATTACCGTTCGGCCAAACGCCATCCCAACCGCAGGGGATATGCCCTCTCTCATAAATGAAAATAAGTTCATTAAAAAAAAGCGCACTGCGTAATTTATCTTTATAAGCATCCTCAACTAAATAACTAACTAAATCCCACTTAAGGTTAATAAAAATCATCTCCATGTCAATTCCATCTATTTTTGGAATCAATGGAATAATACTCTCATCAACAAAACCACTAGCCTCCCTGGTTAATTTATTCCACTCTTGATAAATTACAGTATGTTTTCTTGCCAAAAAACCAGTAATCTCATTCCTAGCTTCTAAAGTCGTATCTTCCCATTCATCACTCATTATAGAAGAAATGAAGTCACTGACATTTACCACTCGATAAAAAGCGCTATCATACGCTGCACCAACATTAGCGAACCAATCAATATCCTTGAGTCTTTTTTTTGCACAATCAGATATCTTCATTATTTAGCTGTCCTATTTCCCCTGATAATATTTCCTGACGCTCAGTAGATGTTCTATTAATTAAAATAAAAAACCTAAGGTAATAAATATTTTTCAATATCTTTTAAAATCTGTTTGAACTTTTTCCTTTCTCCTATAGCCATCCCTGAGATACATACACCATAGTTTGCAAAATCATGAGCCATACTTACATTATTGTTGAAAAGATGGTAATTAACACACATCGATACTAATCGAGTAACGGTAACACCATTAAATTTATCAGGAATATTTTTATTTTTAATATCATTGATGCTTAAGCAAGAGAATACATCATTAGTAGAACTAAAAAGATCAAAAAAACGCCAAGCTTTTTCTTCTATTTCATTAATAACGAATGAGATCCCTTCTGATGAATTGAATAACTCAACACTTAATCTCTTATCCGTAGACAAACGAGTACGAATATAACAATCAATCTCTCTTTTAAAAGGCAGTGGGTTGTCTTTCTGGTCAAAAATAGGATGAACACCCAAGTTTATAAAAAAAACATCTCCTGTAGTTATTTTTTGAAAATTAATGCAATTTAAAAAACCATTATTCACTCTGAAAAAATTAATATCATTATCTTTAGAGAACCCATTTAAAGTAAGGAAATCATTTATTAATTTAATATTCATTATTTCACCGACCATGGAAAGTCCCTACCCCATGTTGATTAACCCTATTTTACAAGACCCATTCAATCTGATTATCGATATTAAACAACTCACTCCCCCCCCAAGTGATTGGGTTATTTTACGATAGAATCGTAGCGTAAAATCATGTCAAATAGATATAATCCAATCAAGTCATATTAAAATAAAAACCCACATCAAAAAAATTAAATTCATATCGCCCCTTCAAATATTGATATGATTTCAGCATCTTTAATTTGTCTGGAAAAATCCAATGGAGATTTTCCATAATGATTTTTATGATCCGGAATTGCATGATACTTCAATAATAAATGGACCATACCGTAGTCTCCCCTGGCATTAAATACTGCGGTCCAAAGAGCCTGATTACCCGATTTATCAGCAATTAAAACATCACCTTTATTCATTAGAATCGTCTCACTAACATCCCCCATTTTGCGTTGCACCGCGTAGTGTAAAGGTGTTTGACCATTATTATCCTGATGGTTAACATCAATCCCTAATTCAACCAATCTATCGATTACTTCGACATTCCCAGAAGTAATAGCCTCATGCAGTAAATTTTGATTGTATTCATTAACTACATTTATGTTGTCAATATTAACTACAGTAAATAATTCTTCATTTAAACCACTTCGGATAGCTTGAAAAATATCATTAACCATTTTAAACCTCTTATTAATCATTTTAAAATATTTTCTTATACATTGATATAAAGTTTGTAAAACAACCACATGAAAATGAGTTAGTGCGTTTATCCCTCTTAGTCAACACGAATAAAAAATCAGATTAACTAATTATTCACACGCTGTAATGGCCAAAAACACTCAGACTGCATCGTTATTGTTATTGTTATTGTTATTGTTATTGTTATTGTTATTGTTATTGTTATTGTTATTTATTTTTTAACTTATTAAGAGAACGCCTGAATTTTGATATTAATTTATTCCACTCCTGATAAGTGATACCTTCAATATAATAATCCCCTAGCCACCGGATATGACAACGTGATAGTAAATTATCTATAGCCAAATTTACCTCTTCTCTATCATTACCTTCATCAATTATTTTTAGAAACATTTCTATTTCTTCGACCTCTTTATCAATCGACGCTGAGGCAAGGTGGTCACATATGCTCTTCCCTATATCACTGAGACTCATACTATTCACTCCATCGATGTAGATTTGCTCTCAGAAAAATATTTTATAAAAAGTTCTGGTATATCACAAGCCCATTCATGAAACAGTCCTGTTAGATAACTAAATAATTCCACACTGATATACGGAAATTATTTCGTTATCTCTACATAGTGATTATATGCTTCTTTGCTGAGATATTCCCTAGCTAAATCATAGCTAAAATCACTCTCCATAATTGCTTCAAATATGCATGTATTTAACACATCAACAATCTCTGAATCAGAACTCAAATAGAGTTCATCGATAAAGTAATATATCTTCTTTATTTCTTCATCAAGAAGAGATGTGTCTTTATAGATTAATTCAACATCGCTATAAAAATAATATCTAATATCGCAGCGATTAAAAAAACGCAAATTTATTAAATCAATAAAAAACGATCCAAAAGATCCATATAGCAAATAAATATCATCATCGTCATTTGTGTTAGCAAAGAGAGGAAATCGCGCTCTCAATACATTAACTAATTTATTTTTCTTCATAGAGTCTCATAACAAATATTTAAACCACCCGCATATTTTATAAACAATCATTACTATGGTATTCAATTTCTCTTGCAGCAAAATATACATCTGACATACGGTAATCACCAACATCGCTCATATCACAAGAATAGGGAGAAAAATCAATGTAATGGATATTATCTATACACTGATAGGCGATACCATTACTCATCACCACATTATTATTTTTTATATTTTTCTTAACAGCGAATTCGACCAGCCCTTTTAATTTAAATGTAACGTTCAACCATTTCTTATCTTTTTTTCGGATAACGGATACATCAATAGCCACACTATCAAAAGAGGTAAAATCAATCCTTTTGATAAGTCCATCATATCCATTGGTTATTTCATCCAACATATCTATGATCATAAAATCACTCATCTTACTATTAGCGCCTTTAATACATTAAAATTTTTAATACATTCATCATCACACTATTTCATACAGCGTATCAGGTGGGCCTTGATGTATTTCAAAATCACCATGAATGACCTTGTAAATATCTGAATGATTTATTCTCTCTATTCTTTCAATCTGACTACTGTCAGTCAATGCGATAAGCATTCTTTCAGGGTTAGTGATTAAAAAAACATAAGAAATAACATCTAAAAGTATATTCAACCTATCTTTTGGATTACCAGGAAAACCTATAGTTGATGAATCAGGATCATATTCACAATAGTCAATTAAGTAGGTGGCATTCGGGTAATCTGGCCTGTCACCGATTAAAAATGAAAAGATATCATCTTCAGGAATCATTTCATGAGGGATATTAAACAGTTCTTCCTTACCAATTCTAAATATTCCGATATCAATGCTAGATATATAATCAATAATTTTTTTATAATCATCCCCTTTGGGAGATGGATATATAAATCCAAATACATCATTTGACATAACACACCCTATTCGAGATAGTCTTCACCGAACTTCGCCATCCTGCAACGCGGTGAATACATTAATATCGGAATAATCATACGTTGCCCGCCAACTACACTTATATTTTCTTTGACTTAAACTCAACCAATCTAATAATCCAGTCATTAAATGGTATAAAATCACACTCTTCTATCCACAACTCTGGTGGAGTTTCTGGATAAAAGACTCCGTAATTATTTCCTAATTCGCCATCTAATAAAAAACCACCAAAATAGCCAAGTTTTGGTATAGATGTGGTTAAAAATAAATCGGGGAATAAATCATCACCATAATTCTCAAAAACAGATTTTGAGAATTTTTTCACATCAAAAGGTGATAGTATTTCTATACCTGAACTGACTTCACCAACGAAAATATCAACAGAACCAACTGAAATTAAAAAATCCCTATAGTCACAGGGTAATTTAATTTTACTTTCGCTCTCAAAAATCGATAACTCACTCTCACTTAAATAAGAATTTCTGGTAAAAGAATATTTCTCATCGGCACCGATATCTATCATCACGCCATTACTCAGAGAAACCCACTCATTTAATATTAAATAGGTATCTTTAATATTCATACGTTCCATTCTCTCTTTCGCAACCAAAAGGAACCATTCTTACAATGGTTTATACTCCTAATGACAACATACTATGTGATCATATATCCAATCATCATCATAACATAAAAATATAAATCAACTAATTAACTCATTGTAAAAATCGTCATCGCAAATAATTTCAGCCAAAAAACCGTTATTTACAAAGACCTCTAACACACTCTTCGACAACTTCCTTTGATATTCTAAATCTGTTTCATTAATAGGAAATACTGATATTTCATATTGATAAAACATCCATCCATCCGCATCATGGATCTTGTCATCATCATGCTCAAAATTATTATCTAAAACTAACATATTCTTATTTTCAAAAAAGGAAAAAGCGGTATTTCTTATAAAAGCAGGAAATATATTTTCCATCATATCAGCCGTTTCCAGAAAATTTAATCCTGTATTGGCTGCAATAGCAAACCTCATGTCTATTTCGCGTTTTTTTTCATGAAAGCATTTATATGTGAGTCAATATTCATTCATTGTA